>NZ_FMCI01000086.1 GCF_900091845.1 Streptomyces sp. SolWspMP-5a-2 | reverse complement strand
GCGGCGGGTGCCGCGCCCACCGGGGCGCCCACGCGCTCCCGCACCCCGCTCACCACCCCCGGCAGCGCCGCGAGGAACCGCTCCACGTCCTCGGCCGGTGTGCCGGGGGGCAGCGACACCCGTACGTTCCCCTCGCTCAGCACGCCCATCGCCCGCAGCACATGGCTGGGCGTCAGGGTGCTGCTGGTGCAGGAGGACCCGGAGGAGACGGAGAAACCGGCCCGGTCAAGCTCGTGCAGGAGGGTCTCCCCGTCGACATAGAGACAGGAGAAGGTGACGATCCCCGGCAGCCGCCGCAGCGGATCGCCCACCACCTCCACGTCCGCCACCAGCTCCGGCACCCGGGCCCTGATCCGCTCCGTCAGCTCCCGCAGCCGCGCCGCCTCCGCCGCCGCCTCCGCGCGCACCGCCCGCAGCGAGGCCGCCGCCGCCACGATCGCCGGCAGGTTCTCGAAACCGGCGGCCCGCCCCGACTCCCGTTCGTCCGCGGGGCCCTGGGGCGCGAACCGCACCCCCTTGCGCACCACGAGCAGCCCGACCCCGGCGGGCCCGCCCCACTTGTGGGCGCTCGCCGCGAGCAGCGACCACGGTCCCGGCACCGGGGCCCACCCCAGCGACTGCGCCGCGTCCACCAGCAGCGGCACGCCCGCCGCCCGGCACGCCTCGGCCACCTCCGTGACCGGCTGCTCGGTGCCCACCTCGTGGTTGGCGGACTGCAGACAGGCCAGCGCGGTGTCGGGGCGCAGCGCCCGCGCGTACTCCCCGGCGTCCACGGCGCCCGTCCTGCCGACGGCGACCTCGGTCACCGAGCCGCCCGCCGCGGTGTGCCGCTCGGCCGAATGGAGTACCGAGGAGTGTTCGACGGATGACACGATCAGGTGGCGCCCGACACGGCGCCGTCCGGCCGCGGCGCCCGCGACCCCGTCGTGCACGGCCCGGGTCCCGGACGAGGTGAACACCAGTTCGTCGGGACGGCATCCGACCGCCTCGGCGGCCGTGGCGCGGGCCGCGTCCAGCAGCAGCCGGGCCCGCCGCCCCTCCCGGTACAGCCGGGACGGGTCGGCCCACCCCTCGTCCAGGGCGGCCAACAGGCCCTGCCGGGCGACGGGGTGGAGCGGGGCGGCGGATGCGGCGTCGAAGTAGGACACCCGGCCACGGTAGATCGTGCGGCGGCGGCGCGGGAGCGCGGGCGGCCCGGGTGCGGGCCGCCGCCGTCCCGCACCTGCCAAACCACCCGATCCCCCGAGCTATTGGGTCCATCGCCCCCTCTTCGGAGTGACCGGCGGCGCGTATGCCACCCTCCCCGCGAACCCCCGGAGGGCGTCGGCTAGGGTTTGCTCCGCATAAACATCCAAACCCCTGCCCGGCGCAGGGCGGCGACCGACCAGCGAGTAAGGCCAGGCCGCAGCCGCGCGCGCGGGCGAGACTCTCGGGAAGGCGCTACGTGAGTCCCAACGGCTCCGACCGCTCGCCGCGGCGCCCGATGCGGCGGAAGCTGCTGCAGGCAATGACCGCGGGCCTGGTCCTGGCGACCGCGACCGGTTGCACATACAAGGACTTCCCCCGCCTTGGTATGCCCACCCCGACCACGGAAGAGGCTCCGCGGATCCTCTCCCTGTGGCAGGGATCCTGGGCTGCCGCGCTCGCCGTCGGCGTGCTGGTGTGGGGCCTGATCCTGTGGAGCGCCATGTTCCACCGGCGCAGCCGCAGCAAGGTCGAAGTACCTCCGCAGACCCGGTACAACATGCCGATCGAGGCGCTGTACACGGTCGTTCCGCTCATCATCGTCTCGGTGCTGTTCTACTTCACGGCTCGTGACGAGACGAAGCTCCTGAGCCTCGACAAGAAGCCGGACGTCACGGTGAACGTCGTCGGCTACCAGTGGAGCTGGGGCTTCAACTACATCGAGCCCGTCGCGGGTTCCACCGGGGACGCCAAGACCGACGCGAACCTGGACGCCATTCCGGACCGGTTCAAGAAGGAGTTCCCGGCCGGTGCCGGTGGCGTCTACGACGTCGGCACCCCGGGCACGCGGAACCCGCAGACCAACAACCCGGGTCCGACCCTGTGGCTCCCCAAGGGCAAGACCGTCCGCTTCGTCCTCACCTCGCGTGACGTCATCCACTCCTTCTGGGTGGTGCCGTTCCTGATGAAGATGGACGTCATCCCGGGCCACACCAACTCCTTCCAGGTGACCCCCAACCGTGAGGGCACGTTCCTGGGCAAGTGCGCCGAGCTGTGCGGCGTCGACCACTCCCGGATGCTGTTCAACGTGAAGGTCGTCTCCCCCGAGCGGTACGAGCAGCACCTCAAGGACCTCGCGAAGAAGGGGCAGACCGGTTACGTTCCCGCCGGCATCGCGCAGACGAGCCACGAGAAGAACCGGGAGACGAACAACCTGTGAGCATCCTCAACGAACCCCAGGGTGCCGCGGCGGCTGACACCGGCACCTACGCGAACGAGCTGCCGGTCCGGCGCAAGCAGCCCGGCAAGGTCGTGGTGTCGTGGCTGACGACCACGGACCACAAGACGATCGGCACGCTGTACCTGGCGACGTCGTTCGCGTTCTTCCTGATCGGCGGCGTCATGGCGCTGGTCATGCGCGCCGAGCTGGCCCGTCCCGGCCTGCAGATCG
>NZ_FMCI01000148.1 GCF_900091845.1 Streptomyces sp. SolWspMP-5a-2 | reverse complement strand
CACCCCGGCGCCGCCGAGCCCGCGTTCGTCCTGCCGGACGGCGAGATCGAACTCGGCGTGGGCATCCACGGCGAGCGCGGCACCGGCCGGGTCCCGTTCGCCGACGCCGACGGCCTGGTCGCCCAGCTCGTCGACCCCCTCGTCGCGGCCCTCGGCCTGACCAGGGGTTCCCCGGTGCTCGTGATCGTCAACGGCCTCGGCGGCGCCAGCCCGCTGGAGCTGTCCGTCGCCGCGCGCGCCGCCCACCACCGGCTCGCCGACCTCGGGATCGCGGTGGCGCGCTCCCTGGTCGGCCCCTACGTCACCTCCCTGGACATGCACGGCGTCTCGGTGACCCTGCTCCCCGCCGACGACGACCTGCTGCCGCTCTGGGACGCCCCCGTCCGCACCCCGGCCCTCACCTGGTGAGCGCCGGGCCCACCGCAACCCCGAGCCGCCCGGAGCACGCCGGGGCCGGGCACCGCCGAGAACCCCGAGATCCCGCGAACGCACCGACCCGACAGGGCCCCATGGAGGACACCCCGTGAGCACCGCGCCGGACACCGCCCCCGACGAACCGACGAACCCCGTCCCGCAGCCGGTCCCGCACACCACCCCGGTCACCGTCCCGGTCCCGGCGCCGGTCACCGCCCTCGCCGACGGGTTCGGCGCCCGCTGGACGGCCGGCATCCTCGCGGCCTTCCTGCCCGGCGGCGACGGCGACGGCCGGGCCGCGGAGCTGGGCCGCCTCGACCGGCTCGCCGGGGACGGCGACTTCGGCACCAACATCACCTCCGCCCTCGGCCGGGCCCGGCAGGCGGTGGAGGCCGAGCCGCCGCGGGACTACCGGGGCTGGCTGACCGCCGTCTCGCGCGGCTTCCTCGGCACCGGCGGCACCAGCGGCCCGCTCTTCGGCATGTTCTTCCGCGACCTCGCCCGCTGCTGCGACGCCGGTGAGCCCACGCTCGCCGAGCTGTCCGCCGGGCTCGGCACCGCCGTGGCCACCGTGCAGCGGTACGGCAGGGCGGAGGTCGGCCACAAGACGATGGTGGACGCCCTGGTGCCCGCCGCCCGGACCCTGGAGGCGGAGGTGGCGGCCGGTACGGCGGCGGCCGAAGCCCTCGCGCGCACCGCCGACGCGGCCGTCGAGGGCGCCCGCGGCACCGCCGCCCTGGTCGCCAGGCGGGGCCGCGCCAGCTACGTCGGCGACGTGGCGCGCGGGGTGCTCGACCCCGGGGCCGCCGCCGCGGCCATCGTGCTCCAGGCCGCCGCCGCGGCCCAGTCGGGCGACCCCGTGGACACCGGCTGGGTCAGCGGCTGACCAGGGCACCTCGCGCCGCCCTCGGGCCGTACCCGGCCGCACGGCGCGGACGGGCGGGGTCCCGGGCGGCGCGCGGGGCGACCCCGGGCCACCGCCCCCGTCCCCGTGCGGGACAATGGCGGTGAGCGTCCGGCTCAGCACGTACGAGGCAACGTTCACTGGAACGTTCACTGGATCAAGGAGCAAGTCATGGCGGGCAGCAGCCACGGACACACCCCGGCCGCCTGGACCGGTGTCACCATCGCCTTCATCGGTTTCTGCGTCTCGGGCGCCTTCATGGTCATGGCCCAGCCCGTGGGCTTCTGGGCCGGCATGGTGGTCGTGCTCCTCGGCGGTGTCGTCGGCGCCGTCATGCGCGGAATGGGCCTCGGCCAGCCGAAGGAGGCGCACGACGCCCTGGAGGTCACCCCGCACGCCACCGCGGGCGCCAAGGGCTGACACCGGACCCCGCACCACGTCCCCCGGGGGCGGCCCCGCACCCCGGGGCCGCCCCCGGGCGCGTTCCCGGCCGGTGCGGGGCACAATGCGAGGCGTGGACGCCGACAGCCAGCGGGTCACCCCGCCCACCGCCCCCGCGCCGACCGCCGCCCGGCTCGCCGTGCCCGCCGGGATCCTCACGGCCGTCGTGGGCGCCTTCGCCTACGTCGCCGCCGTCGACCCGGGGGAGCCGGGCCACTACCCGGTCTGCCCGCTGTTCCACGTCACCGGCCTGTACTGCCCCGGCTGCGGCGGCCTGCGCAGCGCCCACGCCTTCGCCCACGGCGACCTGCTCGCCGCCCTCCAAGACAACGCGCCCGCCGTCCTCGGCTACCTCGCGTTCGCCGTCCTGTGGACCGTATGGGTGGTGCGCGCGGCGCGCGGGCGCCCGTTCCGGCTCGACCTCGGGCCCGTCCACCTGTGGACGCTGGGCACGTTGCTGCTGGTCTTCACGGTTGTCCGGAACCTGCCCTTCGGTGGCTGGCTGCATCCTTGATCAATTCGGCGACGTCCAGGTAGTGGGACCGGCGTCAACCGGATGCGAGCCCTACGCCGTCCTGCGGATACCATCGCAGTGACCACCGGTTTTCCACCGGTCGCCGCAACGCTCCACCGCCTGGAAGGGGACCGCTCGCGTGAGTGTGCTCGACGAGATCATCGACGGAGTCCGTGCCGACCTCGCGGAGCGGCAGGCGCGCGTCAGCCTCGACGAGCTGAAGGAGCGCGCGGCGAAGGCGCCCGCGGCCCGGGACGGCGCCGCCGCCCTGCGCGGCGAGGGCGTCAAGGTGATCTGCGAGGTCAAGCGCTCCAGCCCGTCCAAGGGCCCGCTGGCCGCCATCGCCGACCCGGCCGGGCTCGCCGCCGAGTACGAGGCGGGCGGCGCCGCCGTCATCTCCGTCCTCACCGAGCAGCGGCGCTTCGGCGGCTCCCTCGCCGACCTGGAGGCGGTCCGCGCGCGGGTCGACATCCCCGTGCTGCGCAAGGACTTCATCGTCACCTCGTACCAGCTCTGGGAGGCCCGCGCCTACGGCGCCGACCTCGCGCTGCTGATCGTGGCCGCCCTGGAGCAGCCCGCCCTCGAATCCCTCATCGAGCGCGCCGAGTCCATCGGGCTCACCCCGATCGTCGAGGTCCACGACGAGGACGAGGTCGAGCGCGCGGTCGACGCGGGCGCCAAGGTCATCGGCGTCAACGCGCGCGACCTGAGAACGCTGGAGGTCGACCGCGGCACCTTCGACCGGGTCGCCCCGGAGATCCCCGACACCCTGGTGAAGATCGCCGAGTCCGGTGTCCGCGGCCCGCACGACCTGATCGCCTACGCCAACGCGGGCGCCGACGCCGTCCTGGTCGGCGAGTCCCTGGTGACCGGCCGCGACCCGAAGACGGCCGTCGCCGACCTGGTCGCCGCGGGCGAGCACCCGGCGATCCGGCACGGCCGCGGCTGATCACCCGATAGGGTCCCTCCCGATGAACATGACCACCCGCACCGTCGCCACGGACCGCCACGCCCGCCTCGCGCGCGGCTGCCGGCCCCGCGGCTGCCGCGCCCCCGCCCGCCGGGTGCACGGCCGACGCGTGCGGTACGTCATCGGGGACGAACCCGGGCAGGTCAACGGCCGCCGATGGCAGCGCCCCTGGAGGGGCGCGGGGACGTGCGCGTCCGGCCACTGACGGCCCCCGACCGACAGCGAACCCCGCCCCCACGGCTTCGAGTGCGTTCCATCAACTCACCGTGAGGTTTCCGCATGCCCAGCGAGTTCTTCCTCCCCGACCCGGACGGCCGGGTCCCCAGCGCCGAGGGGTACTTCGGCGCGTTCGGCGGCACCTTCATCCCGGAGGCCCTGGTCGCCGCCGTGGACGAGGTCGCCGTCGAGTACGACAAGGCCAAGCACGACCCCGAGTTCGCCCGTGAGCTGGACGATCTGCTCGTCCACTACACCGGCCGCCCCAGCTCCCTCACCGAGGTGCCGAGGTTCGCCGGACACGCCGGCGGCGCCCGGGTGTTCCTCAAGCGCGAGGACCTCAACCACACCGGCTCCCACAAGATCAACAACGTGCTCGGGCAGGCCCTGCTCACCAGGCGCATGGGCAAGACCCGGGTCATCGCCGAGACCGGCGCGGGACAGCACGGCGTCGCCACCGCGACCGCCTGCGCCCTCTTCGGCCTCGACTGCACCATCTACATGGGCGAGATCGACACCGAGCGCCAGGCCCTCAACGTGGCCCGCATGCGCATGCTGGGCGCCGAGGTCGTCGCCGTGAAGTCCGGCAGCCGCACCCTGAAGGACGCCATCAACGAGGCGTTCCGCGACTGGGTCGCCAACGTCGACCGCACCCACTACCTCTTCGGCACCGTCGCCGGGCCGCACCCCTTCCCGGCCATGGTCCGCGACTTCCACCGGGTCATCGGCGTCGAGGCCCGGCGCCAGATCCTGGAGCGCGCCGGACGGCTGCCCGACGCGGCCATCGCCTGCGTGGGCGGCGGCTCCAACGCCATCGGACTCTTCCACGCGTTCATCCCCGACGCCGGTGTCCGCCTCATCGGCTGCGAGCCCGCGGGGCACGGCATCGAGACCGGCGAGCACGCGGCCACCCTCACCGCGGGCGAGCCCGGCATCCTGCACGGCTCCCGCTCCTACGTGCTCCAGGACGAGGAGGGCCAGATCACCGAGCCGTACTCGATCTCGGCCGGGCTCGACTACCCGGGCATCGGACCCGAGCACGCCTACCTCAAGGACAGCGGACGCGGCGAGTACCGCGCGGTCACCGACGACGCGGCGATGGGCGCGCTGCGCCTGCTCTCGCGCACCGAGGGCATCATCCCGGCCATCGAGAGCGCGCACGCGCTGGCCGGCGCGCTGGAGGTCGGCCGGGAACTGGGCGAGGACGG
Organism: Streptomyces sp. SolWspMP-5a-2; assembly: GCF_900091845.1. GTDB lineage: Bacteria > Actinomycetota > Actinomycetes > Streptomycetales > Streptomycetaceae > Streptomyces > Streptomyces doudnae. The sequence continues at coordinate 76,846 of NZ_FMCI01000148.1, read as the reverse complement.
TCTGATCGTCGTCAACCTGTCCGGGCGCGGCGACAAGGACATGGACACGGCCGCCCGCTACTTCGGCCTGTACGACACCGACGCCGAGGTCGCCGCCGACGCGGCGGACACCGCCGAGATCGAGGGGGACGCCAAGTGAGCGGCAACATCCGGCTGTTGAGCGACACCCTCGCCGCGGCGAAGGCCGAGGACCGGGCCGCCCTCGTCGCCTACCTCCCGGCCGGGTTCCCGACCGTGGACGGCGGCATCGAGGCGGTCAAGGCCGTCCTGGACGGCGGCGCCGACATCGTCGAGGTGGGCCTGCCGCACAGCGACCCGGTCCTCGACGGTCCCGTCATCCAGACCGCCGACGACATCGCCCTGCGCGGCGGCGTCAAGATCGCGGACGTGCTGCGGACGGTCCGCGAGGCCCACCGGGCGACCGGCAAGCCGGTCCTGGTCATGACGTACTGGAACCCCGTCGACCGGTACGGCGTCGAGCGGTTCACCGCCGAACTCGCCGAGGCGGGCGGCGCGGGCTGCATCCTGCCCGACCTGCCGGTGCAGGAGGCCGGCCTGTGGCGGGAGCACGCCGACAAGCACGGGCTCGCCACCGTCTTCGTCGTCGCCCCCAGCAGCAGGGACGCCCGGCTCGCCCGGATCACCGCGGCGGGCAGCGGCTTCGTCTACGCGGCCTCCCTGATGGGCGTCACCGGCACCCGGGTCTCCGTCGGCGCGCAGGCCAGGGAACTGGTGGAGCGGACCAGGGCCACCGGGACCGGACTGCCGGTCTGCGTCGGGCTCGGCGTCTCCGACGCGGCCCAGGCCGCCGAGGTCGCGGGCTTCGCCGACGGCGTGATCGTCGGCTCGGCCTTCGTCAAGCGGATGCTGGACGCGCCGGACGCCGCGGCCGGGGTCGAGGCGGTCAGGGCGCTCGCGGGCGAGCTGGCGGAGGGCGTGCGCCGCCAGGCGTGATTTCCGCCCGTGGGACGGGTGGGGGCCGTGCGCCCCGATCACTCGAACGGGTGGACATGGGACCGGGGAGGCGCTCAGCGCCTCCCCGGTTCGTTCTGGGGGTGTGAGCGAGAAGAACCGAGACGGAAAGCGCACCGCCCGTGAGCGGCTGGCGGTCGAACGCGAGAAGCAGAAGGCCTCGGACAGGCGGCGGCGCACGCTGATCGTCGGCGCCGGAGTGGTGTGCGTCCTGGGCCTCGCGGCGGTGATCGGCGTGGTCGCCGCGAACGCGGGCAAGGACAAGAAGAGCAACTCGGCGGGCCCGGTCGTGGCCCCCTCCGGGGCGCAGGGCAAGGACGGCCTCGCCATCCCGGTCGGCAAGGAGGGCGCGAAGTCCACGCTCACCGTCTGGGAGGACTTCCGCTGCCCGGCCTGCAAGGGCTTCGAGACGACGTACCGGCCCGTGATCCGCGAGCTGGTCGACGCCGGGCAGCTCCAGGCCCAGTACCACCTGGTCACCCTCATCGACGGCAACCTCGGCGGGTCCGGCTCCCGGGTCGCGGCCAACGCGGCGGCCTGCGCCCAGGACGCCGGGAAGTTCCGTGACTACCACGACGTCCTGTACGAGAACCAGCCCGCCGAGACCGACGACGCCTACGCCAGCACCGGCAAGCTGATCGAGCTGGCGGGCAAGGTGGACGGCCTCGACACGGCGGCGTTCCGCACCTGCGTCGAGGACGGCACCCACAACAGCTGGGTCGCCAAGTCCAACGACGCCTTCCGGTCCGGCGGCTTCTCCGGCACCCCGACGGTCCTGCTGAACGGCAAGAACATCTACGCGGACCAGTCGATGACCCCCGCCAAGCTGAAGCAGATGGTCGAGCAGGCCGCGCGCGGGTAAGCGGATTCTCACGTCCCCGTTATGGACCCGTAGCCGCTCCGCTCGACCCGCACCCGGTCCGGCACGGTAGCGTCGACTCTGCCATGGAACTTGCCTACATTCCCAGCCCGTCGCGCGGGGTGCTGTACCTCGGCCCCGTTCCGCTGCGCGGCTACGCGTTCTGCATCATCATCGGCGTCTTCGTCGCGGTCTGGCTCGGCAACAAGCGCTGGGTCGCCCGCGGCGGCCGGACCGGCACGGTGGCCGACATCGCGGTCTGGGCCGTGCCGTTCGGCCTGGTCGGCGGGCGTCTCTACCACGTGATCACGGACTACGAGCTGTACTTCAGCGAGGGCCGTGACTGGGTGGACGCCTTCAAGGTGTGGGAGGGCGGCCTCGGCATCTGGGGCGCCATCGCGCTCGGTGCGGTCGGCGCCTGGATCGGCTGCCGCCGCCGGGGCATCCCGCTGCCCGCCTACGCCGACGCCATCGCCCCCGGCATCGTCCTGGCGCAGGCCATCGGCCGCTGGGGCAACTGGTTCAACCAGGAGCTGTACGGCAAGGAGACGACCCTCCCCTGGGCGCTGCACATCACCTCGTCCGCCGACGGCCGGGTCCCCGGGTACTACCAGCCGACGTTCCTGTACGAGTCGCTGTGGTGCGTGGGCGTCGCCTTCCTGGTGATGTGGGCCGACCGGCGCTTCAAGCTGGGCCACGGCCGGGTCTTCGCCCTCTACGTCGCGGCCTACTGCGTGGGCCGGGCGTGGATCGAGTACATGCGGGTGGACGACGCCCACCACATCCTCGGCCTGCGGCTGAACGACTGGACGGCGCTGATCGTCTTCCTGCTCGCGGTGGCCTACATCGTCGTCTCGGCGAAGAAGCGGCCCGGTCGCGAGGAGATCGTGGAGCCCGGCGCCGCGGACGACGGCGACGGCACCGCTGACGGTGCCCCCGCCGCCGACGCCGAGGACGGCACGGAGTCCGGCGGGGCGACGGCGGAGAAGCCCGGCGCGACGGACCTCACCGAGGCCGACGCAGCCGCCGGGCCGGACCGCGCCGAGGCCGGAGCCGCGGAGGCGAAGCGGCCGGAGGCCGCGCAGGGGTCCGTGAGCGGTGGCAAGGCCGACGCGGAGTCCGCGAAGAACAGCTGACACGGCGCGTACCGAAGGGCGCCCGGGACGATCGTCCCGGGCGCCCTTCGGCGTGTACGGCGCGCGGGCCCGGCGGTCGCCGGGCGGCGGTGAGCCCGCTCACCGCCGCCCTGGGGCTTCCCCCGCGGGCCCGGTCGGCGGGGCCGGGGTCACGAGGTGAACCGGGTGTCGATCTCGGAGCGGTAGGGCATCGACGCCGACGCGCCCTCCCGCTGGACGCAGAGCGCGGCCGCGGCGGCGGCCCAGCGCAGTGCGTCCTGGACCGGGCGTCCCTCGGCGAGCGCCACGGCGAGGGCACCGACGAAGGTGTCCCCGGCGCCCGTCGTGTCGACGGCGGTGACGCGGGGCGCGGCCACGGCGAGGGGTTCGGCGTCGCGGCGCAGATGGAAGGAGCCCGCCGAGCCGAGGGTGACGACGACCTCCGGGACGTCCGCCAGCAGGTCGTGGGCCGCGTCGACCGGGTCGGCGCGGCCGGTGAGGGCGAGGGCCTCGGACTCGTTGGCGACCAACAGGTCGACGGCGCCCAGGAGTTCGGGCGGCAGCGGGCGTGCGGGGGAGGGCGTCAGGACGGTGCGGACGCCGTGCGCGCGGGCGGCGCGGGCACCGGCGACCACCGCCGCGAGCGGGATCTCCAACTGGAGGAGGAGCACGTCGGCGGTGGCGATCAGGCCCTCGTCGCCGGGGACGAGGTGGTCGACGGTGCCGTTGGCGCCCGGGATCACCACGATCGCGTTGCCGCCGTCGTCGTCGACCACGATGTGCGCGGTGCCGGAGCGGCCCTCGACGGTGCGCAGCAGGTCGGTGTCGACGCCGGAGTGTTCGAGGGCGGAGCGCAGCCGGGTGCCGAATCCGTCGTCGCCGACGGCGCCGATCATCGAGACGGTGGCGCCGCAGCGGGCCGCCGCGATCGCCTGGTTGGCGCCCTTGCCGCCGGGAGCGGTGCGGAACTCCCGCCCGGTGACGGTCTCCCCGTGCCGGGGTGCCCGTGCGACGCGGACGACGAGGTCCATGTTCGCGCTGCCCAGCACGACGACGTGGGTCATGGGCGGGGTGCCTTGCGGTGTGCGCGGCGGGCGGCGCCGGTCCGCGGGGGTGGCGGGGGGAGGTGGGCGAGCGAGGTCATGGGGAGCCCTTCGGCGGGGGAGCGTCTGCCGATGTGTCCCACCGGGGTGGTCCGGGGGAGCGCGGGGGGCCGGTGCGTCACCCGGACGGCATCCGGGCCGGGGGAGCGCGGGGACCGGCGGAATCGGTAAAAGCCCTGGTTAGCGCAGCCTTTCCTTGCTGGCGGGCGGGAATCGGGAGGCTTATCTTGGGTGTTGTAAAAGAATGGAATGAGTCCAAACTTGCTACCGATCAACCCGACTGGGGGACCTCTCATGGCCATCGTCGAGACCGGGGCGACGCTCCACGAGGCGCACCGCGACAACCACACCCACCGCGACGTCAACGGCGGCTGGCTCCGCCCCGCCGTGTTCGGCGCGATGGACGGGCTGGTCTCCAACCTGGCGCTGATGACCGGCGTGGCCGGCGGCGCCGTCGGCCACCAGACCCTCGTGCTCACCGGCCTCGCGGGCCTCGCCGCCGGTGCCTTCTCGATGGCCGCGGGCGAGTACACCTCCGTCGCCTCGCAGCGCGAGCTGGTCCAGGCCGAGCTGGACGTCGAGCGCCGGGAGCTGCGCCGCCACCCGCAGGACGAGGAGGCCGAGCTGGCCGCGCTCTACACGGCGCGCGGTGTCGAGCCGCCGCTCGCCCGCGAGGTGGCGAGACAGCTCTCGGCCGACCCCGAGCAGGCGCTGGAGATCCACGCCCGCGAGGAGCTGGGCGTCGACCCGCGCGATCTGCCCTCGCCGCTGGTCGCCGCCGTCTCGTCGTTCGGCTCCTTCGCGCTGGGCGCCCTGCTGCCGGTGCTGCCCTATCTGCTGGGCGCGACCTCGCTCTGGCCCGCCCTGCTGCTCGCGATGATCGGGCTGTTCGCCTGCGGTGCGGTGGTGGCCAGGGTGACCGCGCGGACCTGGTGGTTCAGCGGTCTGCGGCAGCTCGCGCTGGGCGGCGCTGCGGCCGGTGTGACGTACGCCCTGGGCAGTTTCTTCGGAACGGCCGTAGGATGAGTGGGCCGCTACTTATGCGGATGCCTGTATAAGTAGTCGTTACTTGCTGGTTTCGAGTGGTTGACCACCGGGCATGAGCCGTAAGCGCCGCGGGCAATGAGGCCTGTCGCGCGTCTGTGCGGCGAGCGACGACGCCTCACTCGCCCCCGGGTCGACGGACGCCGATCTGACCGATCCTGTCCCCCTCGATCGCCCTCGAACATCACGACACCGAGCTGTTCCGCCGTCCGGCGACACCCCGCGCCGTCCTGGGCGGTGTCCGCATGTTGGAACGCGGTATCCACTTCCCGAGAACCGCCCCATCATGTAACCTGCTCGAAATTTTGCACCGCAGAGGGCCAACGTCGTCCCTCGGCCATCACACATGCCACTTGAGACGACGACGGGAGAGCCGATGCGTACGCCGCGCCAGCCGTCCCAGCATTCCGCGAATGGCCAGAACTGGTCCTTCATGGATGCTCGCCCTGCTGCGCAGGGTATGTACGACCCCCGTGACGAGCGCGACGCATGCGGCGTCGGTTTCGTGGCCACCCTCACCGGTGAGGCGAGCCACACGCTGGTCGATCAGGCCCTGACCGTCCTGCGCAACCTCGAACACCGCGGCGCCACCGGCTCCGAGCCCGACTCGGGCGACGGCGCCGGCATCCTCTCCCAGGTGCCCGACACCTTCTTCCGTGAGGTGGCCGAATTCGAACTGCCCGCGGCCGGGTCCTACGCCGTCGGCATCGCCTTCCTGCCCGAGGACGGCCTCACGGACGCCGTCTCGCGGATCGAGACGATCGCCGCCGAGGAGGGCCTCACCGTCCTCGGCTGGCGCGAGGTCCCCGTCGCCCCCGAACTCCTCGGCGCCACCGCCCGCTCGACGATGCCCGCCTTCCGGCAGATCTTCGTCGGCGACGCCGCCACCCCCGCGGCGACGGACATCGCCCTCGACCGCAAGGCGTTCGTGCTGCGCAAGCGCGCCGAGCGCGAGGCCGGCGTCTACTTCCCCTCGCTGTCGGCCCGCACCATCGTCTACAAGGGCATGCTGACCACCGGCCAGCTCGAACCCTTCTTCCCGGACCTGTCCGACCGCCGCTTCGCCTCCGCGATCGCGCTCGTGCACTCCCGGTTCTCCACCAACACCTTCCCGTCGTGGCCGCTCGCGCACCCCTACCGGTTCGTCGCCCACAACGGCGAGATCAACACCGTCAAGGGCAACCGCAACTGGATGCGCGCCCGCGAGTCCCAGCTCGCCTCCGGCCTCTTCGGCGGCGACGGCACCCTGGAGCGGATCTTCCCGCTCTGCACGCCGGACGCCTCCGACTCCGCGTCCTTCGACGAGGTCCTCGAACTCCTGCACCTCGGCGGCCGCTCGCTGCCCCACTCGGTGCTGATGATGATCCCGGAGGCGTGGGAGAACCACGACTCCATGGACCCGGCCCGCCGCGCCTTCTACCAGTTCCACGCCACGATGATGGAGCCCTGGGACGGCCCGGCCTGCGTCACCTTCACCGACGGCACCCAGGTCGGCGCCGTCCTCGACCGCAACGGCCTGCGCCCCGGCCGCTACTGGGTCACCGACGACGGCCTCGTCGTCCTCGGCTCCGAGGTCGGCGTCCTCGACATCGACCCCGCCAAGGTGGTCCGCAAGGGCCGCCTCCAGCCCGGCCGGATGTTCCTCGTCGACACCGCCGAGCACCGCATCATCGAGGACGACGAGATCAAGGCCCAGCTCGCCGCCGCCGCCCCGTACGAGGAGTGGATGGAGGCCGGTGAGATAGAGCTGAGCGACCTGCCCGAGCGCGAGCACATCGTCCACACCCACGCCTCGGTCACCCGTCGCCAGCAGACCTTCGGCTACACCGAGGAAGAACTGCGCGTCATCCTCGCGCCGATGGCCAAGTCCGCCACCGAGCCGATCGGCTCCATGGGCACCGACTCGCCCATCGCCGCCCTCTCCGAGCGCCCGCGTCTGCTGTTCGACTACTTCACCCAGCTGTTCGCGCAGGTCACCAACCCGCCGCTGGACGCCATCCGCGAGGAGCTGGTCACCTCGCTGCGCTCCTCCCTCGGCCCCCAGGGCAACCTCCTGGACCCGAGCGCCGCCTCCTGTCGCTCCGTCCTGCTGCCCTTCCCGGTCATCGACAACGACGAGCTGGCCAAGCTCATCCACATCAACGCCGACGGCGACATGCCCGGTTTCAAGGCCGCGACCCTCTCCGGCCTGTACCGGGTCTCCGGCGGCGGTGACTCCCTCGCCGCCCGGCTGGAGGAGATCTGCGCCGAGGCCGACGCCGCCATCGACAACGGCGCCCGCCTGATCGTGCTCTCCGACCGGCACTCCGACGCCGAGCACGCGCCGATCCCGTCGCTGCTGCTCACCGCGGCCGTCCACCACCACCTCATCCGCACCAAGGAGCGCACCCACGTGGGCCTCCTGATCGAGGCCGGTGACGTCCGCGAGGTCCACCACGTCGCGCTGCTGATCGGCTTCGGCGCCGCCGCCGTCAACCCCTACCTGGCCATGGAGTCGGTCGAGGACCTGGTCAGGGCCGGTACCTTCCTGCCCGGCGCGGAGCCCGAGCAGGCCATCCGCAACCTGATCCACGCCCTCGGCAAGGGCGTCCTCAAGGTCATGTCCAAGATGGGCATCTCCACCGTCGCCTCCTACCGCGGCGCCCAGGTCTTCGAGGCCGTCGGCCTCGACCAGGAGTTCGTCGCGACGTACTTCAGCGGCACCGCCACCAAGATCGGCGGCGTCGGCCTCGACGTCATCGCCCAGGAGGTCGCCGCCCGGCACGCCAAGGCGTACCCCGCCTCCGGCATCGCGCCCGCCCACCGCGCCCTCGACATCGGCGGCGAGTACCAGTGGCGCCGCGAGGGCGAGCCGCACCTCTTCGACCCGGAGACGGTCTTCCGCCTCCAGCACTCCACCCGCACCGGCCGCTACGACATCTTCAAGAAGTACACGGACCGGGTGAACGAGCAGTCCGAGCGCCTCATGACGCTCCGCGGCCTCTTCGGCTTCACCTCCGACCGCCCGTCGATCCCCGTCGACGAGGTCGAGCCGGTCTCCGAGATCGTCAAGCGGTTCTCCACCGGCGCCATGTCCTACGGCTCCATCTCCATGGAGGCGCACGAGACCCTCGCCATCGCCATGAACCAGCTCGGCGGCAAGTCCAACACCGGCGAGGGCGGCGAGGACCCCGAGCGGCTCTACGACCCGGCCCGCCGCAGCGCCATCAAGCAGGTCGCCTCCGGCCGCTTCGGCGTGACCAGCGAGTACCTCGTCAACGCCGACGACATCCAGATCAAGATGGCGCAGGGCGCCAAGCCCGGCGAGGGCGGCCAGCTCCCCGGCCACAAGGTGTACCCGTGGGTCGCGCGGACGCGTCACTCGACGCCCGGCGTGGGCCTCATCTCCCCGCCCCCGCACCACGACATCTACTCCATCGAGGACCTCGCCCAGCTCATCCACGACCTGAAGAACGCGAACCCGCAGGCGCGGATCCACGTGAAGCTGGTCTCCGAGGTCGGCGTCGGCACCGTCGCCGCCGGTGTCTCCAAGGCCCACGCCGACGTCGTCCTGATCTCCGGACACGACGGCGGCACCGGTGCCTCCCCGCTCACCTCGCTCAAGCACGCGGGCGGCCCCTGGGAGCTGGGCCTCGCCGAGACCCAGCAGACCCTGCTGCTCAACGGCCTGCGCGACCGGATCGTCGTCCAGACCGACGGCCAGCTCAAGACCGGCCGCGACGTCGTCATCGCCGCGCTCCTCGGCGCCGAGGAGTTCGGCTTCGCGACCGCGCCGCTCGTCGTCTCCGGCTGCGTCATGATGCGCGTCTGCCACCTCGACACCTGCCCGGTCGGCATCGCCACCCAGAACCCGGTGCTGCGCGACCGGTTCTCCGGCAAGGCCGAGTACATCGTGAACTTCTTCCGGTTCATCGCCGAGGAGGTCCGCGAGATCCTCGCCGAGCTGGGCTTCCGCTCCATCGAGGAGGCCGTGGGCCACGCCGAGACCCTCGACGTCACCCGCGCCGTCGACCACTGGAAGGCCCAGGGCCTCGACCTGGCCCCCCTCTTCCACGTGCCCGAACTCCCCGACGGCGCCGTCCGCCACCGGATCGTCGCCCAGGACCACGGCCTGGAGAAGGCGCTCGACAACCAGCTGATCAAGCTGGCCGCCGACGCCCTCGCCGCCACCAGCGCCACCGACGCCCAGCCGGTGCGCGCCCAGGTCAAGGTCCGCAACATCAACCGCACGGTCGGCACCATGCTCGGCCACGAGGTGACGAAGAAGTTCGGCGGCGCCGGTCTGCCCGACGGCACCATCGACATCACCTTCACCGGCTCGGCCGGGCAGTCCTTCGGCGCGTTCCTGCCGCGCGGCGTCACGCTGCGCCTGGAGGGCGACGCCAACGACTACGTCGGCAAGGGCCTCTCCGGCGGCCGGGTCGTCGTCCGTCCCGACCGGGGCGCCGACCACCTCGCCGAGTACTCGACCATCGCGGGCAACACCATCGCCTACGGCGCGACCGGCGGCGAGCTGTTCCTGCGCGGCCGCACCGGCGAGCGGTTCTGCGTCCGCAACTCCGGCGCGCTGGTCGTCTCCGAGGGCGTCGGCGACCACGGCTGCGAGTACATGACCGGCGGGCACGCGGTGGTCCTCGGCGAGACCGGGCGCAACTTCGCGGCCGGCATGTCCGGCGGCATCGCCTACGTCGTCGACCTGGACCCCGACCACGTCAACGCCGGCAACCGGGACGCCGTCGAGGCGCTGGACGACGACGACCGGCAGTGGCTGCACGACGTCGTGCGGCGCCACCAGGAGGAGACCGGCTCCACGGTCGCCGAGAAGCTGCTCGCCGAGTGGGACACCGCCGTCGCACGCTTCAGCAAGATCATCCCCAGCACGTACAAGGCAGTGCTCGCCGCCAAGGACGCCGCCGAGCGAGCGGGTCTCTCCGAGACCGAGATCACCGAGAAGATGATGGAGGCGGCGACCCATGGCTGACCCGAAGGGCTTCCTCAACCACGGCCGCGAGGTCGCCACCTCCCGCCCGGTCGACGTCCGGCTCCAGGACTGGAACGAGGTCTACGTCCCCGGCTCGCTGCTGCCGATCATCAGCAAGCAGGCCAGCCGGTGCATGGACTGCGGCATCCCGTTCTGCCACAACGGCTGTCCGCTCGGCAACCTCATCCCCGAGTGGAACGACTACGCCTACCGCGAGGACTGGGCCGCCGCCTCCGAGCGGCTGCACGCGACCAACAACTTCCCGGAGTTCACCGGTCGCCTCTGCCCCGCGCCCTGCGAGTCGGCGTGCGTGCTCGGCATCAACCAGCCGCCGGTCACCATCAAGAACGTCGAGGTCTCCATCATCGACAAGGCGTGGGAGACCGGTGACGTCGCCCCGCGCATCCCCGAGCGGCTCTCCGGCAAGACCGTGGCCGTCATCGGCTCGGGCCCGGCCGGTCTCGCCGCCGCCCAGCAGCTGACCCGGGCCGGTCACACCGTCGCCGTCTACGAGCGCGCCGACCGCGTCGGCGGCCTGCTGCGCTACGGCATCCCCGAGTTCAAGATGGAGAAGCGGCACATCAACCGGCGCATCGAGCAGATGCGCGCGGAGGGCACCCGCTTCCGCACCGGCGTCGAGATCGGCCGCGACCTCAAGGCGACCGACCTCAAGAAGCGCTACGACGCCGTCGTCATCGCCGCCGGTGCCACCACCGCCCGTGATCTGCCCGTCCCCGGACGGGAGTTGAAGGGCATCCACCAGGCGATGGAGTACCTGCCGCTGTCCAACAAGGTCCAGGAGGGCGACTACGTCACCTCCCCGATCTCGGCCGAGGGCAAGCACGTCGTCGTCATCGGCGGCGGCGACACCGGCGCGGACTGCGTGGGCACCGCGCACCGTCAGGGCGCCGCCTCCGTCACCCAGCTGGAGATCATGCCCCGGCCGGGCGAGGAGCGGAACGCGGTCACCCAGCCGTGGCCGACCTTCCCCATGCTGTACAAGGTCACCAGCGCCCACGAGGAGGGCGGCGAGCGCGTCTACGCCGTCTCCACCACGCACTTCGAGGGCGACGAGGACGGCAACGTCCAGTGGCTGCACCTCACCGAGGTCGAGTTCATCGAGGGCAGGCTGACCCCGAAGCCGGGCACCGAGCGCAGGATCCCGGCCCAACTGGTCACCCTGGCCATGGGGTTCACCGGCACCGACCGGGAGAACGGCCTCGTCGAGCAGTTCGGCCTGGGCCTCGACGAGCGCGGCAACATCGCCCGCGACGCCGACTTCCAGACCAACGTGCCGGGCGTCTTCGTCGCCGGTGACGCCGGGCGCGGCCAGTCGCTCATCGTCTGGGCGATCGCGGAGGGCCGCTCGGCCGCCCGCGGCTGCGACCGCTTCCTCGCCGGGGCCAGCGACCTGCCGGCCCCGATCCGCCCGACGGACCGCTCGCTGATGGTCTGACGGCACCACAAGAACGTCCCGTACAACGGCGTACGGGGAACAACGACGGCGCCTGCCCGCCAGTCCCCGACCGGACGACTGGGCAGGCGCCGCCGCGTGTCCGGACCGGGGAGCCGACGCCTCGCGCCGCGCACCCGCCAGGCCGACGGCGGTCGCGGGGACGGGGACCGCGCCCGTCCGTGCCGCGCGCCCGGCCGCGTGACCGATGATGGGTGCCACAAGCGGTGGGGACGGCGCCCGGGGACGGTGCGGGCGCCGGTGGACGACGGGAACGGTGGGGAAACATGGCGGCGATCTCTCTGGAGAAGGTCGAGCGGAGCGCGCCCGCGCTGGTCAGCCTCTACAAGTCGGCCGGGGCGTCGATGCGACGCAACGGCCTGGAGGCGGTGCGGGCGGCGGTCTACCTCGTCGTCGACTACTCGGGCTCCATGCGGCAGTACTACGCGGACGGCAGTGTGCAGGCGCTCGCCGACCGGGTGCTCGGGCTCTCCGCGCACCTCGACGACGACGGCCGGGTGCCCGTGGTGTTCTTCTCCACGGACGTCGACGCGGTCACCGAGATCGCCCTCGACGACCACCGGGGGAAGATCGACCGGATCGTCGCCGGACTCGGGCACATGGGGAAGACCAGCTACCACCTCGCCATGGACGCCGTCATCGACCACTACCTCGACAGCGGCTCCACGGAACCGGCCCTGGTCGTCTTCCAGACGGACGGCGGCCCGATCAACAAGGCGGCCGCGGAACGGTATCTGTGCAAGGCCGCGAAGCTCCCGATGTTCTGGCAGTTCATCGGGTTCGGCGACCGCCGCAGCAAGCAGTTCGACTTCCTGCGCAAGCTCGACGAGTTGCCGGTGCCCGCGAAGCGGGTCGTCGACAACGCCGGTTTCTTCCACGCCGGTTCGGACCCCCGGCGGATGTCCGACGCGGAGCTGTACGACCGGCTCCTGGGCGAGTACCCGCAGTGGCTCGCGGCGGCCCGCGCGCGGGGGATCGTGACGGACGGCTGAGGCGCGCGGCGGCCGGGGCGGTTCAGCGGCCGGGGCGGTTCAGCGCTCGCGCAGGACCGCCGCCCGGCACTCGCCCGGGGTGCCCCACGCGGTGCGCAGGGCGACGGCCTTGGTCAGCCAGAGGGACAGGTCGTACTCGGCGGTGTAGCCGATCGCGCCGTGCAGCTGGAGGGCGGCCCGCGCGGTGGTGTACGCGGCCTCGCAGGCGCCGGCCTTGGCGGCCGCGACGTCGAACGGGTCGCCGGTGAGCGCCGCGCCCAGCAGGAGCGGGTGGGCGAGATCCAGCGCGATCCGCGCGTCCGCGAGCCGGTGTTTCACCGCCTGGAACGAGCCGACGGGCACCCCGAACTGGGTGCGCTGCCGGACGTGCGCCACCGTCCGCTCCAGCAGGGCCAGCCCGACCCCGAGGGCCTGGGCGGCGGTGGTGAGCCGGGCGAGCGCCAACGCCCCTTCCGGCAGCGGGCCTTGGGCGAGGAGCGCGCCGCCGGGGAGCAGCGGGGTGAGGCGGCGGGCCGGGTCGAGCGAGCCGCGGACCCGACCGTGCCCGGCCGCCCGCCGCAGGTCGCCCCGGGCGTCGACGTGGAGAAGGAGATCGGCCGCGTCGCCGTCGAGGGCGAGCGGGGCGGGGGCGTCCGTGTCGCCGGTCGGGGGTGGGGCGGTGTGCGGGGTGGGGTGGAAGGTTGTCGGGGGTGGGGCCAGCGTCGTCATCGTGGTGCCCGCGGCCAGGGCGGGCAGCAGTTCGCGGCCCTCGCCCGGCGCGGTCAGCAGGGCCGCCGCCGTGACCGTCTCCACCAAGGGGCCCGGGACCGCGTGCCGACCCAACTCCACGAAGGCCACGACGAGTTCGACGGGGCGCAGGCCGAGGCCGCCGTCCTCCTCCGGTACCGCGAGCGCGAAGACGCCCGCGTCGGCGACCCGGGACCACAGCGCCCGTCCGCCGCGGTGGTCCCCCGCGCTCCACGCCCTGACCACCGCCGGAGTGCCCGCCGCCGTCAGCATCGCGTCCAACGAGGCGGCGAACGCCCGCTGTTCGGCGTCCAGCAGGAAACGCATCAGCGGCGTCCCTTCGGCAGGCCGAGCAGCCGCTCGGCGATGATGTCCCGCTGGATCTCGTTGGTGCCCGCGTAGACGGGGCCCGCCAGCGCGAAGACGTACCCCTCGGCCCACGGCCCGTCCGCGAACTCGGCCTCCCCGCCCAGCAGTTCGAGGGCGGTCTCGTGCAGCGCGAGGTCGTACTCGGACCAGAAGACCTTGTTGACGCTCGACCCGGCGCCCAGCTCCTCGCCCGCCAGGAAGCGGGAGGCCGCCGCCCGGGTGTAGAGGTCGTAGGCGCGGGCGCCGATCAGCGCGTCCGCCACCCTCCCGCGCAGGGACTCCGGGGCGCCCCGCTCCCGCCACAGCGCCGCCAGCCGGTCGGCGGCGGCGAGGTAGCGGCCGGGCGAACGCAGCGTCAGGCCGCGCTCGTTGCCCGCCGCCGACATGGCGATCCGCCACCCCTCGCCCGGCGCCCCGATCACGTCCTCGTCCGGCACGAACACCTCGTCGAGGAAGATCTCCGCGAAGGCCGGTCTCCCGTCGAGGCGTCCGATCGGGCGGACCGTGACGCCCGCCGCGCGCAGGTCGAACATCAGGTACGTCAGGCCCTGGTGGGGGCGGGGCGTGTCCGGGTCGGTGCGGAACAGCCCGAAGGCGCGGTCGGCGAACGCGGCCCGCGACGACCAGGTCTTCTGCCCCTCCAGCAGCCAGCCCCCGGACACCCGCACCGCCCGGGAGCGCAGCGACGCCAGGTCGGATCCCGCCTCCGGCTCCGACCACGCCTGCGCCCACACCACCTCGCCGGTCGCCATCGGCCCCAGCACCCGGGACCGCTGCCCGGCCGTGCCGTGGTCGAAGAGGGTCGGCGCGAGCAGGCTGACGCCGTTCTGCCCGACCCGGCCGGGGGCGCCCGCCGCCCAGTACTCCTCCTCGAAGACCAGCCAGCGCGCCAGCCCGCACCCCCGGCCGCCGAACTCGGCCGGCCAGGACACCACCGACCAGCGGTCCGCGGCGAGTTCGGCCTCCCAGGCGCGGTGCGCGGCGAACCCCTCCCCGGTCTCCAGGGACGGCAGCGGGGTGCGTGGCACGTGCGCCGCGAGCCAGGCGCGGGCCTCGGCGCGGAACGCCTCGTCGCCGGGGGAGGGGCTGAGGTCCACGGGCGGCACCCTTCTCGGACGGCTTCCCTAACAAGTGTTTGGTAGGTTAGCGTGGGTCCATGACAGGCGTCGAGAGCCCGGCCTACGTCCCCGGGCACGGACTGCTGACCGGCCGCACCGCCGTCGTCACGGCCGCCGCGGGCACGGGCATCGGCGGCGCGACCGCCCGCCGCCTCCTGGAGGAGGGCGCCCGCGTCCTGATCAGCGACACCCACGCGCGCCGACTGGAGGAGCACGAGGCGGCGCTCGCCCGGGAGTTCCCCGGGGCGGTCGCCGCGCGGCTCTGCGACGTCACCGACGACACCCAGGTCCGCGCGCTGTTCGACACGGCCGTCCGCCTGCACGGGCGACTCGACGTCGTCGTCAACAACGCGGGGCTCGGCGGGACGTCGGACCTCGTCGACATGACCGACGACCAGTGGGACCGGGTCCTGGACGTCACACTCAACGGCACCTTCCGGTGCACCCGGGCCGCCCTGCGGCTGATGCGCGGCACTGGCGCCGGAGTGATCGTCAACAACGCCTCCGTGGTGGGCTGGCGGGCCCAGGCCGGGCAGGCGCACTACGCCGCGGCGAAGGCGGGCGTCATGGCGCTGACCCGGTGCGCGGCAGTCGAGGCCGCCGCCTGGGGCGTGCGCGTCAACGCCGTCTCGCCCAGCCTCGCCCTCCATCCGCACCTGGCCAAGGTCACCACTCCGGACCTGCTGGCGGAGCTGACCGCCCGGGAGGCGTTCGGCCGCCACGCCGAACCCTGGGAGGTCGCCAACGTGATCGTCTTCCTGGCGTCCGGCTACTCCTCGTACCTGACCGGCGAGGTCGTCTCCGTCAGCAGTCAGCACCCCTAGGGCGACCGACCACAATGGACGCGTGCCGACCAAGAAGAAGCCCCAGGTGACCGCCGCCGAGCGGCCCACCGCCGCAGCCCGCGACCGACGGCGGGAGATCCTCGACACCGCCGCCGAGGTCTTCGCCGAGCAGGGCTACAACGCCACCACCGTCCGCAAGATCGCCGACCACGCGGGCATGCTCGCGGGCAGCCTCTACTACCACTTCGACTCCAAGGAATCGATGCTGGAGGAGATCCTGCGCACCTTCCTGGACGAGCTGTGGAGCGGCTACGACACCGTCCTCGCCGCCGGTCTGGGACCGCGCGCCACCCTGGAGGCCCTGGTCACCGAGTCGTTCCGGGAGATCGACCGGCACCGCGCCGCCGTCGCGATCTTCCAGAAGGAGAGCAGGCAGCTCGTCGCGCAGGACCGGTTCGAGTTCCTCGCCGCGTCGCAGCGCCGGTTCGAGACGGCGTGGCTGGCCACGCTGGAACGCGGGGTCGCCGAGCGGGTCTTCCGCGCCGACCTCGACGTCCGGCTCACCTACCGGTTCGTGCGGGACACGGTCTGGGTCGCCGCGTCCTGGTACCGGCCCGGCGGGCAGCACAGCCCCGAGGAGATCGCCCGCCAGTACCTGTCGATGGTGCTGGACGGGATCGCCGTCCGCATCTGACCCGCTGGCACGCGCCGGAGCCGACCGGCGCGTTCGGAGTCTGGGGAGTCGTCATGGCCGAGGCCTACATCGTCGAAGCGGTCCGCACACCCGTCGGGCGGCGCGGGGGAGGGCTCGCCGCGGTCCACCCCGCCGACCTCGGCGCGCACGTCCTGCGCGACCTCGTCGCCCGCGCCGACGTCGACCCGGCCGCCGTCGACGACGTCGTCCTCGGCTGCCTCGACGCGGTCGGGCCGCAGGCCGGGGACATCGCCCGCACCTGCTGGCTGGCGGCCGGACTGCCCGAGGAGGTGCCGGGCGTCACCGTCGACCGGCAGTGCGGATCGTCGCAGCAGGCCGTGCACTTCGCGGCGCAGGCCGTGCTCTCCGGCACCCAGGACCTGGTCGTGGCGGGGGGCGTGCAGAACATGTCGCAGATCCCGATCGCCTTCGCGACCCGGCAGGCCGCCGAGCCCCTCGGCCTGACCCAGGGCCCCTTCGCGGGCAGCACGGGCTGGCGGGCACGGTACGGGGACCGGCCGGTCAACCAGTTCACCGGCGCCGAGATGATCGCCGCGAAGTGGGGGATCACCCGGGAGGACCAGGAGGAGTTCGCGCTGCGCTCGCACCGGCGGGCCCTGCACGCCATCGACGCGGGGCGGTTCGTGAGGGAGTGCGTCGCGTACGGTCCGGTCGCCGTCGACGAGGGGCCGCGCCGGGACACCTCGCTGGAGCGGATGGCCGCGCTCAAGCCGGTCCTGGACGGCGGCACCGTCACCGCGGCCTGCTCCTCGCAGGTCTCCGACGGCGCCGCCGCGCTGCTGCTCGCCTCCGAGCGGGCGGTGCGGGACCACGCCCTGACGCCCCGGGCCCGCGTCCACCACCTCTCGGCGCGCGGCGAGGACCCGATCCGCATGCTGACCGCGCCGATCCCGGCCACCGCGCACGCCCTGCGCAGGACCGGTCTGACCATGGCCGACATCGACCTCGTGGAGATCAACGAGGCGTTCGCGCCGGTCGTGCTGGCCTGGCTGAAGGAGACCGGCACCGACCCCGCCCGGGTCAATGTCAACGGCGGCGCCATCGCGCTCGGCCACCCGCTGGGCGCGACCGGGGCCCGGCTGATGACCACGCTCCTGCACGAACTGGAGCGCACCGGCGGCCGGTTCGGCCTCCAGACGATGTGCGAGGGCGGCGGCCAGGCCAACGTGACCATCATCGAGCGGCTGTGACCATCGCCGAGCGGCCGTGACCCTCATCGAGAGGCGTGGCCATCATGGACCGGCTGTGACCATCAACGAACGGCTGCGACGGCTGTGACCATCATCGAACGGTTGCGACGGCTGTGACGGCTGTGACCGGGGGAGCGGCGGGGCGCGGTGCTCGCGGGTGCGCGCCGCCGCCCCCCTCACTCGCCCCCTCTCACCCGCCCCCCTCACCCGGTCCCCTCGCCCGCCCCCTCTCACTCGCCCCCCTCACCCGCCCCCTCCTCCGTGTGTCGCCACCCGGTCATGATGCGCTCCGCCTGGTCCATCACCCCCGCCACCAGCTCCGCGCAGGACGGCAGGTCCTCGATGACCCCCGCGACCTGGCCCGCGGCCATCACCCCGAGGTCGGTACGGCCCTCCACCATCGCCGCGCGCAACAGCATCGGCGTGTTCGCCGCGCGCAGCGTCTGACCCCACGACAGGTCCGCCCCGCGGCGCAGGGCCAGGCCGTCGCGGACCATCCCCCGCCGGCTCGCGCCGGAGACCCGGCGGAACGCGGCCGCCTCGCGCGCCGACCGCAGCAGCGCCCGCCCGCTCCCCGCCCGCTCCAGCGCCGTCACCAGGTCGGTGCGCAGCATCCGGTGGGGGAGGCCGTCGACCGCCCGGGTGACCGTGACGTCCCGGACCGTCGCGGCCAGATAGCGGGCCTTGACCGCGTCGGGCACCGTCGAGTCGGAGGTCAGCAGGAACCGGGTGCCCATCGCGACGCCGGCCGCCCCGTAGGCGAGCGCCGCGACCAGCCCGCGCCCGTCGAAGAAGCCGCCCGCCGCCACCACCGGGATCCGTACCGCGTCCACCACCTGCGGCAGCAGCACCGTCGTCGCCACCTCACCGGTGTGGCCGCCGCCCTCCCCGCCCTGCACGACGACCGCGTCCGCGCCCCACGCGGCGACCTTCTCGGCGTGCCGTGCGGCGCCCACCGACGGGATCACCACCAGCCCAGCCTCCTTCAGCTCCGCGATCAGCTCGGGCGAGGGGGCGAGCGCGAACGACGCCACCCGCACCCCCTCCTCGATCATGATCCGCACCCGGTCGCCCGCGTCCGCCGCGTCCGCCCGCAGGTTCACCCCGAACGGCGCGTCGGTGCGGGACCGCACCTCCCGGACCGCGGAGCGGAGCTGGTCGAGGGTCATCGTCGCCGCGCCGAGGATGCCGAGCGCGCCCGCCTCGGCGCTCGCCGACACCAGCCGGGGGCCCGCGACCCAGCCCATCCCCGTCTGCACGATCGGATGCCGGACCCCGACCAGCCGGGTGAGCGCGGTCCCCCTCACGCGCCGACCTCGCGGGAGCGGGTGTCCGCCGGGTCGACGACCTCCCGGATCAGCCGCAGCTCCGCCGCCGTCGGCGCCCTCGTCGACGGGACCCGCGGCGGCACGGTCAGCGGGAAGCCGGTCGCCTCCTCGATCTCCTCCACCGTGACCCCGGGGTGGACCGACGCCAGCCGCATCGACCCGTCGGGTGTCGCGAAGTCGAAGACGCCCAGGTCGGAGACGACCCTCGGGAGACAGTGGTACCGGGCCCCGGCCGCGCGGTCGGTGCCGACCCCGCACACCAGGTCCACCCGCTCCACGAAGACCCGCCGGGAGTGCCGCGGTATCCAGTAACTGGTCGGGTTGTTCAGGGTGTTGAGCGGCGCCCCGCGCACCCCGAGCAACTGGCGCCTGGGCCGCCGCCAGTCCCCGACGCAGGAGATGTTCTGGTTGCCGAACCGGTCGATCTGGCTCGCCCCCATCATCACGTGCCGCCGTCCGCCCGCGACCAGCTCCAGATGCTGCCGGTAGGGCAGCCATCCCTCCACCGTGCCGTCGGCACCGACCAGCGTGGCCTCCCCGTCGGTCAGCAGCAGGTCGGGCGCGAAGGTCCGCCTGGCGAGCCGCGCCCCGATCGACGGGATCACCCCCATCGGGCTCGCCAGGATCTCCCCGGCGCCGCGCCACGCCTCCGCGCACGCGACCACGCAGTACTCGGCGCGGGTCACCCCGCCCAGGTCCGTCCCGTTCACCCGCTCCCCGCCCGTCACCGCTCCTCCGCCCAGGCGTCGACCGCCGCCCGGTACGCCGCCTCGTCCCCGGCGAGGAACCGGGCCGAGAACTCCGGCCACGGCGTCGTCGCGTACAGCGTCTGGAACGCCTCGTCCCGTCCGTGGTCCGGCGCGCACGAGGTGAAGTGCGCGCCGTTCGGGGCCTCCACCACCCCCGTCACCCGGTGCCGTTTGACCAGCAGGGACTGGGGCGGGCCCGCCTTCGCCAGCTCCGCCGTGTCCACCAGCCGCTCGCACGACAGGTACGCGGTCTCCGCCGCCGCGCAGAACAGGTCGTCGAAGTACGGATCGGGCCCCAGGTACTGCCCGTTGCCCAGCCGGTCGGCGCGGTTGACGTGGACCAGCGCCGCGTCCAGCCGCAGGGCGGGCATCGCCACGAACGTCTCGCCGTCCGGGTACGGGGACGTGACCGTCCGCAGCTCGGGGTTGACTCGCATCACGTCCGAACCGAGCCCCGCGCGCACCGGCAGGAACGGCAGCCGGTTCGCCGCCGCCCGCAGCCCCCACATGAACATCGCCTCGTCGACCTCGGTCAGTTCGAACGCGCCGCGCTCCCGGGCCGCCCGGTAGTGCGGCTCCAGCGGGATCGAGTCCAGGGTGACGAACGCCGTCACCAGCCGCCGCAGCCGGCCGGCCGCCGCCAGCATGCCCACGTCGGGGCCGCCGTACGAGACGACCGTGAGGTCGCGGACGTCCGACCGCAGCAGCGCCCGGACCAGGGCCATCGGCTTGCGCCGCGAGCCCCAGCCGCCGATGCCGAGGGTCATCCCGCTCTCCAGCCGGGAGACGGCCTCCTCGGCCGTCATCGTCTTGTCGCCCACCTACCCGCCCTCCGTCCCGAACGTGTCCCGGACCCGGTCGCCGACCCCGAGCGCGCTCGCCTCGAACGTGAAGCCCTGCTCGAAGCGGTATCCGCGCCGGACGTCGACCGGGTCGATGCCGTTGATCGCCGCCTTCGCCAGCCGCAGCAGCTCGCCGTCCTTCGCGGCGATCTCCCGCGCCAGCTCCAGCGCCCCCGCGCGCAGCTCCGCGCGGGCCGTCACCCGCCACACCGCGCCGTGCGCCCGCAGCTCGGCCGCCGTCACCGTGCGCGAGGTGTAGTAGAGGGTCCGCATCAGGTGCTGCGGGACCAGCCGGGCCAGGTGCGTCGCCGCGCCCAGCGCGCCGCGGTCCAGCTCCGGCAGGCCGAAGACGGCGTCCTCGCTCGCCACGATCGCGTCCGCGTTCCCCACCAGGCCGACGCCGCCGCCCAGGCAGAAGCCGTGCACCTCGGCCACCACCGGCACCTCGCAGTCGTACACCGCGGCGAACGCCTCGGAGCAGCCCCGGTTGGCGCCCACCAGCGTGCGCGCGCCGCCCGCCCGTATCTCCTTGATGTCCACGCCCGCGTTGAACCCCCGCCCCCCGGCCGCCAGCACCACGCACCGGGTCCTCGGGTCGCGGCCGGCCGCGCGCACGGCGTCGGCCAGCGCGAACCAGCCCGCCACCGGCAGCGCGTTCACCGGCGGGAAGTCGACCGTGACGACGGAAATCCCCTTTTCCGGGGACGAGGTGGAGACACCCATCAGCGCATCAGCTACCTTTCCGACCAAGACCTTTCCACCAAACATTTGTTAGGTGTCGAGGCTTCGAAGCTAGCAGCCACCGGATCGGAGCGGGAGCCCTGTGGATAACTCTCGTCACGCACCGCTGGACGGCCGGAGCGCCGTCGTCACCGGCGGCACCCGGGGCGTCGGCGCCGGGATCGCCCGCGCCCTCGCCGACGCCGGTGCCCGGGTCCTCGTCTGCGCCCGCAGACCTCCCGAAGCGCCGCTGCCCGGCACCGAGTTCGCCGCGCTCGACGTACGCGACCCGGACGCCGTGCGGGACTTCTTCGCCGCCCTGCCCCGCCTCGACGTCCTCGTCAACAACGCGGGCGGCGCGCCCCACCGGCGTCTCGACGAGGCGGACGCCGCCCGTCACGCCCGCGTCGTCGAACTGAACCTGCTCGCCCCGCTGACCGTCACCCTCGCCGCCCGCGCCCACCTGCGACGCGCCCGGGGCAGCGTCGTGATGATCGGCAGCGTCAGCGGCAGCCGCCCCTCGCCCGGCACCGCCGCGTACGGGGCGGCCAAGGCGGGCCTCGAACACCTCGCCCGCTCCATGGCCGTCGAGTGGGCGCCCGAGGTCCGGGTCAACACCCTGGTCGTCGGCATGGTCCGCACCGAGTCCGCCGCACCGCACTACGGCGGCGAGGAAGGCATCGCGGCGGTCTCCCGCACGGTGCCGCTCGGCCGCCTCGCCACCCCCGCCGACGTCGGCGCCGCCGCCGTCTTCCTCGCCTCCGACGCCGCCGCCTACATCAGCGGCGCCGCCCTCCTCGTCCACGGCGGCGGCGAACGGCCCGCCTTCCTGGCCGCCGTGCCCCCCGACCGCACCCCGCAAGGAGACGCCCGATGAGCGGAATCTGCCACGGCCGGGTCGTCGCCGTCACCGGCGCCGGACGCGGCCTCGGCCGCGCGCACGCCCTCGCCTTCGCCGCCGAGGGCGCCCGGGTCGTCGTCAACGACCTCGGCGTCGGACTCGACGGCACCCCCGACCCCGCGAGCCCGGCGGCCCAGGTCGCCGCCGAGATCCGCGCCGCGGGCGGCGACGCCGTCGCCCACGGCGCCGACATCGCCACCGGCGACGGCGCCGCCTCCCTCGTCACCACCGCGCTGGAGACCTACGGACGCCTGGACACCCTGGTCAACAACGCCGGATTCCTGCGCGACCGGATGCTCGTCAACCTCGACCAGGACGACTGGGACGCCGTCCTGCGCGTCCACCTCACCGGCCACTTCCTGCCCCTGCGGCACGCCGCCGCGCACTGGCGCGCGGAGACCCGCGCCGGACGCACCCCGCACGCCCGCGTGGTCAACACCAGCAGCGGCGCGGGCCTCCTCGGCTCGGTCGGACAGGGCAACTACAGCGCGGCCAAGGCCGGGATCGTCGCCCTCACCCTCGTCGCCGCCGCCGAACTCGCCCGCTACGGCGTCCAGGTCAACGCCGTCGCCCCGGCCGCCCGCACCCGGATGACCGAACGCGTCTTCGCCCGCGCCATGGCCGCGCCCGGCACCGGTTTCGACGCGATGGCGCCCGGGAACGTCTCCCCGCTCGTCGTCTGGCTCGGCTCCGCCGACAGCGCCGGGGTCACCGGCCGGGTCTTCGAGACGGAGGCCGGCCGGATCACCGTCATGGAGGGCTGGCGGCCCGGCCCGACCGAGGACAGCGGCGCCCGCCGCACCCCCGCCGAGGCCGGAGCCACGGTCCGCGCCCTCCTCACGGAGGCGCTCACCCCGGGAGCGGTCTACGGCGCCCGCTGACCGGCCCCGGCGGTGCCCCGCCCGTCCTACGTGTCGCACTCCAGGACCGTTCGGCACAGACCGCACCGGGCCCGCACCCGCCCCCGCACCGGCACCCTGATCCGCTGCCCGCACGTCGGACACGGGAACGACACCCGCAGCGGGCCCGCGCCCTCCCGGCTGAAGTCGTACCCGGCGCCCGGCGCGACCGGCGTCCCGCGCTCCAGGGCGTGCCGCCGGTCCCGCGCGTACCGGCGCCGCCCCGCCCACCCCGCGGCCGTCAGCGGCGGCCGCCGCTCGTCCTGCCTGGCCCGCTCCATCCCCACGCCGTACGCCGTGTACGCCTGCGGACTGGTGAACCACACCGACGGGTCCTCGCCGAAGACCAGCGCCCGCTTGGCGAGCACGTACCCGAACTCCTCCGGCGTCAGGTAGCCCAGCTTCTGCGACGACGCCGCGTCCTGCCGGAACGCGTCGAGCAGCAGCCACCCCGCGCCCAGGTACGCCGCCACCGTGTCCGTGAGGATCTCGTTGTCCCGGGTGCCGGGGAACGACAGGCCGAGCCGGTGCAGATAGACGTGCGCCACCTCGTGCGCCAGCGCCGCCCCGATGTCCCGCCGGTGCGTGCGGAACCGGTCGTTCAGCTCGACGAAGTACTCCGGCCCCGCCGCCAGCTCCACGTCCGCCGCGTGCGTCATCGCGCGGAACCCGACGACCATGCGCGCGTCCGGCAGCCGGTAGTGCCGCACCAGCTCACCGGCCACCCGCTGCGCCCCCAGGTGCAGATCGTCGGCGTCGGAGAACGCCACGTCCGCCGGGGCCACGCTCACCCCGAACGTCCGCACGGTGTCCCAGGACACCCTCCGGTACAGCGCCGTCACCGACGCGCGCACCGTCTCCAGATGCGGGAAGCCGTGCTCCACCGGTCCGTCGTCCGCCACGCCCTACCCCCAAGACGCCCCGAAGCCGCTTCCACTCTACGGCCGCGCGCCCGTCCGGGCGCGGTCCCCGGCCTCCGCGACCGGCCGCAGCACCCACGAACCCCGGACGTCCCGCGGCGCCTCCTCCAGCTCCAGCAGCCACACCTCGTTGCCGCCCTCCCGCAGCACGGGACCCGGCACGAACAGCGACCGCTGCGGGCCCACCGACCAGTACCGGCCCAGCGCGAAACCGTTCACCCACACGAACCCCCGCGTCCAGCCCGGCAGTTCCAGCCACGCGTCCCCCGCGCCCCGCACCCGCGCCGACCCCCGGTACAGCCCCCGCGCGCCGTCCCCCGGCAGCGCCCGCACCGCCACCGCGCGGACGTCCGCCGCCGACTCCAGCGCGTCCAGCCGCAGCCCGCGCGCGCTGACCCCGTGCAGGAACTGCCGCTCGTGCAGCAGCCCCCCGGTGATCCCCTTCGGCTCACCGGCGCGCGGACCGTAGTTGACCCGCCCCAGCGACTCCACCCACAGCTCCACGCGCGCGTCCCCCGCGACCGGCCGCTCAAGCGTCTCCGCGTCCTCCCGCAGGACACCCGCCCGCACCCCGTCCACGGACACCACGGCCAGGTCCCGCAGCCCCCTCGCCGTCAGCGGGTACGCCCCCCGCGGCCCCGGCACCCGCACCGCGTACCGCACCAGGCCGCGGTCGACGTCCAGCTCCTCGAACGTCGGCGGGACCGGCCGCGCGACCTCCGCGCCCCCGAACGCCTCCAGGACGGCGTCCGGCGGCGCCCAGCCCGCCACCACCGCCGCCACCCGCGCGGACAGCACCGGCGGCGCGGGCGGCACCTCGGGCGGCGGACCGTCCGCGAACCCGGCCAGCACCTCGCGGAACCGCCAGAACTTCTCCGTCGGCCGCCCGCACTCGTCGATCGGCGCGTCGTAGTCGTACGACGTCACGTCCGGCTCCAGCACCCCCTCGTGCCGCGCCCCGCCGCCCCGGTTGGCCCCCGCCCAGCCCCCGAAACTCGTCCCCCCGTGCGCCATGTACAGATTCACCGACGCCCCGCACTCCAGGATCTCCCGCAGCGCCTCCGCCGCGTCCCCCGCCTCCCGCACCGCGTGCGCCCCGCCCCAGTGGTCGAACCAGCCGCACCAGAACTCCATGCACATCAGCGGACCCGACGGACGGAACCGGCGCAGCGCATCGAACGCCTCCCGCGCCCCCGAACCGAAGTTCACCGTGGCGAGCACCCCCGGCACCGCGCCACCGCTCAGCATCTGGTCCTCCGGGCCGTCCGACGTGCACAGCGGCACCGTCACCCCGGCCTCCCGCAGCACACCCGCCAGCCGCTCCAGATAGACCCCGTCCGAGCCGTAACTGCCGTACTCGTTCTCCACCTGCACCAGGACCACCGGACCGCCCCGGTCGGCCTGCCGGGAGACCACCTCGGGCAGCAGCAGCCCGAACCACCGCTCCACCGCCGCGAGGAAGCCCGCGTCACGGGTACGCGCGCGTGCCCCCAGCTCCCCGGTCAGCCAGTGCGGCAGCCCGCCGTTCTCCCACTCGGCGCAGATGTACGGCCCGGGGCGCACGATCGCCCACAGCCCCGCCTCGCGCGCCGCGTCCAGGAACCGGCCCAGCGCCCCCACGTCCCGCAGCTCGCCAGGACGCGGCTCGTGCAGGTTCCACGGCACGTACGTCTCCACGCAGTTGAGGCCCATCGCCCGCAGCATCCGCAGCCGGTGCCCCCACTGCGCCTCGTGCACCCGGAAGTAGTGCAGCGCGCCCGACAGCAGCCGCACCGGGCGCCCGTCCAGCAGGAAATCCGCGTCCCCCACCCTGAACTCACTCATCCGCCCACCCTCACCCCCTGGCGGCGACCCCGTCCATGGACAAAGATCACGGCTACTTGGACCGAAGGACGGCCCGACCGAGGGACAGGCGGATGTACCACACCTGGATGCGGTTCTTCACCCCCGGACCGGCGCACCACCGGCTCGGTCTGGTCTGCCTCGGCGTCGGCCTCCAGCACGGCGCCCTGCCCCCGGTCGGCCCCCGCGTCCTCGACCACCACACCGCCGTCGTCATCAGCGCGGGCACCGGCCGCTACCTGCACCCCGACGGCCGCCCCACCCCCGTCACCGCGCCCGCCCTGCTCTGGCTCACCCCCGGCACCCCCCACCACTACGCGCCCGACCCCGCCACCGGCTGGGACGAGGGCTTCGTCGACTTCGCCGGACCCGCCACCGCCTCCTACACCGAACTCGGCTACATCGAGCCCGACCGGCCCGTGGTGCCCCTCTCCGACGCCACCGCGCCGCGCGCCGTCATCGCCCGCATGGCCCGCGCCGCCCGGCTCGGCAACCCCCTCCTCGAAGTGGAGACCGGCGCCGCCGTCCACGAACTCCTGGTCGCCCTGCGCCGCGCCCGCGCCGACCTCGCCCCCGACGGCGACCCCGTCCTGCGCTCCCTCGCCCGCGACGCGTTCAAGCCGATGTCCGTCGCCGACCACGCGGCCCGGCACGGGATGACCCCCGCCGAACTGCGCGCCGCCGTCCGCCGCGGCGCCGGATGCAGCCCCAAGGACTTCCTCCTCGGCATCCGCCTCGGCCGCGCCAAGGAACTCCTCGCCGCCACCGAACTCCCCGTCGCCGCCGTCGCCCGCCGGGTCGGCTACGACGACCCCGCCTACTTCTCCCGCCTCTTCACCCGCCGCGTCGGCACACCCCCCGTCCGCTTCCGCGCCCTCCAGGGCCGCGCCGTCCCCGGCGGCTGGAGCGACCGGGTGCCCGACCCCGCCGACCGGCCGGTCCTGCGCTCACCCGGCCGCCGGACCGGCTGACCCGGCCCGTGCCCCCGCGCCGGGACCCGTAGGGTGGTCGCCCATGACCACCAGCAACACCGGTACCGGTGACGTCGATCCCGCCGTCCGCGAGGAGCTCGGGCGGCTGCGCGACAGCATCGACAACATCGACGCGGCCGTCGTCCACATGCTCGCCGAACGCTTCAAGTGCACCCAGCAGGTCGGCCACCTCAAGGCCAGGCACCAGCTCCCGCCCGCCGACCCGGCCCGCGAGTCCCGCCAGATCGAACGGCTGCGCGCCCTCGCGGAGAGCGCCAAACTCGACCCCGCCTTCGCGGAGAAGTTCCTGACCTTCATCATCGCCGAGGTCATCAGGCACCACGAGTCCATCGCGTCCCACGCCGACGACGCCGAGGACACCGCGGACGGCCCCGCCCCGACGGCGCATTGACCTCGGAGGAAGCCACAGGGGCGTGACAGACGGCCCGGCGCGGGGCATGCTGCGCTGAGCACTCCTCGTCACCCGACGAGCACGCCCCGTCAGCGGACGTGGATCCACACCCGTGGACCACGCGGGAGGGACACCGGGACATGCCGCCGGACGCCGCCATCCTCATCGTCGACGACCACGAGGACACCCTCTACGCCCTGGAGAGCGCCCTCGCGCCGCTCGGCTACCGCCTGCTGCGCGCCACCAGCGGCGACGAGGCCCTCAAGCACGTCCTGCGCGGGCAGATCGGCCTGCTCCTGCTCGACGTCCGGATGCCCGGCGTCAGCGGCCTCGACGTGGTCCGCTACCTGCGCCGCCTGGAGCAGACCCAGCACATCCCGGTGATCCTGCTGACCGGCTTCGGCACCGACCAGGAACTCACCTCGGCCGCCTTCGGCCTCGGCGTCGCCGACCTCGTCATGAAACCCGTCGACCCCTGGACGCTGCGCACCAAGGTCCGCTACCTCTACGACGCCCACCAGCGCTCCGTCGCCCTCGAACGCGAGGTGCGCGCCCTGCGCGCCCGCACCGGCGGACACCATCCGCGCACCCCCGCGCCCACCGCCCCCGACCGGCGCCAGGCCCGCCCCCGCGCCGACACCGCCATCCCCGTCCAGCGCGACGGCGAGAACCGGACACCCGCCCAGGAGCCCGCTCCCGACCGGACATAACGCCTGTACCGGGCCGCCCCTGTGCCTCCTCCACGGCATCAGGCAGCATGTCCTGCATGTCCGTACTGACGCGCGACGAAGCGCAGACCCGTGCCAAGCTCCTCGACGTCCGCCGCTACACCATCGACCTGGACCTGACCAGCGGCGACGAGACCTTCGACGCCCTCACCGTCATCCAGTTCACCGCCCGCGCGGACGCGGACACCTTCGTCGAGCTGAAGCCCGCCGAACTGCGCTCCGCCACCCTCGACGGACACCCCCTCGACCCCGGCACCCTCACCGGCAACCGGCTGCCCCTCACCGGCCTCACCGCCGGCGACCACGAGCTGCGCGTCGACGCCGTCATGAGCTACTCCCGCACCGGCGAGGGCATGCACCGCTTCACCGACCCGACCGACGGCGAGACCTACCTCTACACCCAGCTCTTCCTGGACGACGTCCAGCGCGTCTTCGCCGCCTTCGACCAGCCCGACCTCAAGGCCGTCTTCGACCTCACCGTCACCGCCCCCGACGGCTGGACCGTCCTCGCCAACAGCGTCACCGAGCACCTCGGCGACGGCCGCTGGAAGGCCGCGCCCACCCCGCTCATCTCCACCTACCTCGTCGCCGTCGCCGCCGGACCCTGGCACTCCGTCCGCACCGAGCACCGCGGCCTGCCCTTCGGCCTCCACTGCCGCCGTTCCCTCGCCGCCCACCTCGACGCCGACGCCGACGAACTCCTCGACATCACCCGGCAGTGCTACGACCGCTACCACGAGAAGTTCGACGAGCCCTACCCCTTCGACTCCTACGACCAGGCGTTCGTCCCCGAGTTCAACGCCGGCGCCATGGAGAACCCCGGCCTCGTCACCTTCCGCGACGAGTTCGTCTACCGCTCCGCCGTCACCGACACCGAGCGCCAGACCCGCGCCATGGTCATCGCCCACGAGATGGCCCACATGTGGTTCGGCGACCTCGTCACCCTCCGCTGGTGGGACGACATCTGGCTGAACGAGTCCTTCGCCGAGTACATGGGCTACCAGACCCTCACCGAGGCCACCCGCTTCACCGACACCTGGACCGACTTCGGCGTCGTCCGCAAGCCCTGGGGCTACGACGCCGACCAGCGCCCCTCCACCCACCCCGTCGCCCCCGACGCCGTCGACGACACCGCCGCCGCGCTCCTCAACTTCGACGGCATCTCCTACGCCAAGGGCGCCTCCGCGCTGCGCCAACTCGTCACCTGGCTCGGCGAGAAGGACTTCCTCGCGGGCATCAACACCCACTTCGCCCGCCACCGCTTCGGCAACGCCGCCCTCGCCGACTTCCTCGACTCCCTCGCCTCGGCCACCGAACGGGACGTCCACGCCTGGGCCGACGCCTGGCTGCGCACCACCGGCGTCGACACCCTCACCCCCACCGTCGCCTCCGCGCCCGACGGCACCCGCACCCTCACCGTCACCCGCGCCGGACAGCGCCCCCACCGCGTCGCGGTCGGCGTCTACGACCAGGACCTCACCGACGACGACCGGCTCGTCCTGCGCGAACGCCTCCACCTCGACATCCCCCAGGACGACCCCCAGCCCCTCGGCAAGGCCCCCGCGCTCCTCGTCCTCAACGACGGCGACCTCACCTACGCCAAGGTCCGCTTCGACCCGCGCTCCGCCGACACCGTCCTCACCCGCCTGCGCGCCCTGCCCGAGCCCCTCACCCGGGCCGTCGCCTGGAACGCCCTGCGCGACGCCGTCCGCGACGGCGAACTCCCCGCCGCCCGCTACCTGGACACCGCCCGCGACCACCTCCCGCACGAGACGGACCTCGCCCTCGTCCAGGGCGTCCTCGCCTTCGCCATCGGCCAGATCACCGACCGCTACCTCGCCCCCGACCGGCGCCCCGCGGCCCTCGCCACCCTCACCGGGCTCTGCCGCGACCTCATCCGCCGCACCGAGGACGGCGACAACCCCGGCCTGCGCCTCATCGCCGTGCGCCACCTCGTCGACGTCTCCGCGCACCCCGACGCCATCGCCGCCTGGCTCGCCGACGGCACCGTGCCCGGCGGGCCCGAACTCGACCCCGAGCTGCGCTGGCGCGTCCTCGGCCGCCTCGCCGTCCTCGGCGCGACCGACGAGGACACCATCGCCGCCGAACTGCGCCGCGACCCCTCCGCCACCGGCCAGGAGGGCGCCGCCCGCTGCCGCGCCGCGCTTCCGGACCCGGACGCCAAACGGCGCGCCTGGGACGCCATGTTCAGCACCGACGACCTGTCGAACTACCTCTTCACCGCCACCGCCCGCGGCTTCTGGCAGCCCGAACAGGCCGACCTGGTCCGGGAGTACGTGCCCCGCTACTTCAAGGAGGCGCCCGCGCTGGCCGCCCGCCGCGGCCCCGCCATCGCCGCCGCCGCCGGGCGGTTCGCCTTCCCCGCCCACGCCGTCGACGGGGAGACCCTGCGCCTCGGCGAGAAGTGCCTGCGCAAGGCCGACCCCACCCCGGCCCTGCGCCGCAAACTCATCGACGAACTCGACGACCTCGCACGGGCCCTGAAGGTCCGCGGCCACGGCAGCGAGGGCGAGTGAAGCGGGGACCCGGCCGTATCACGCGGGGCGGGTGACCGGCGGGCCTGTACCTGTGTCGGCCGGGGGCGTGTGATCCCGGTCGGCGCCCGCTTCGGCCTGGGCCGTGTGTTCGTCGGCCCGCGCCCGCGCCCATGCCCGTGGCGTGCCTGTGCCCCTGCCCGCGCCCGCCCCCCCGGCAGCCGGAGTCGCGTGACGTGAGAAGTCACGCGGCTCCGCAGTCCCCCCACCGCTCCCGGGGCCGCGCCAGACGTACCCCTTTCGGGTCCACATCTCCGAACAGCCGGAGCGCCTCCCACCGGTGCGGCCAAGCTGGGACGGCGCCCGGGAGAACCGATCCACACCCACCCCGCGACAGGACCGACAGCCAGCCCCACGGCGCCCCGCACCCCCGCACCGCAGGCACCCGTGGAAGGACCACCCCCGCATGACCACCCCCCACCCCGAGCCCGACGCCTCCCGCGATCTCGTCGGCATCGGCATCGGCCCGAGCAACCTCTCCCTCGCCGCTCTCGCCGCCCCCCTCACCCGGCTCGACGCCGCCTTCTACGAGCAGCGCCCCCACTTCAGCTGGCACCCGGGCCTCCTCCTCGACGGCGCCCGCATCCAGGTCCCCTTCCTCGCCGACCTCGTCACCCTCGCCGACCCCGCGAGCCAGTGGACCTTCCTCAACTACCTGAAGACCCGCGACCGCCTCTTCCCGTTCTACTTCGCCGAGCACTTCCACATCGCGCGCGCCGAGTACGACGCCTACTGCCGCTGGGTCGCCGGCGAACTCCCCGCCCTGCACTTCGGCCACCAGGTCGACGCCGTGCGCTGGAACCCCGAACGCTCCCTGTTCGAGGTCGACTACACCCA
The DNA here is from genome assembly GCF_900091845.1 of Streptomyces sp. SolWspMP-5a-2. GTDB lineage: Bacteria > Actinomycetota > Actinomycetes > Streptomycetales > Streptomycetaceae > Streptomyces > Streptomyces doudnae. The sequence goes on along the minus strand of NZ_FMCI01000148.1, from coordinate 45,699 downwards.
GCTCGACGCCGACGGCGAGGCCGAGGCGCTCGGCCGCACCTTCACCCGCAACGTCGCCCTCGGCATCGGCACCGAGCCGTACGTCCCCGAGCCCCTCAAACCCCTCGTGGAGACCCCCGCCGTCCCCGTCGTCCACGCCGCCGACTACCTCACCCACCGCGACACCCTGCGCGCCGCGGGCCACGTCACCGTCATCGGCTCGGGGCAGTCGGGCGCCGAGATCTTCCTCGACCTCCTGCGCGACCGTCCCCCGGGCCGCGAACGGCTCCACTGGCTCGGCCGTACCGAGTCCTTCGCGCCCATGGAGTACTCCAAGCTCGGCCTGGAACACTTCACCCCCGACTACACGCGTTACTTCCACGCGCTCGGCGAGAGCACCCGCGACCGCCTCAACACCACCCAGTGGCAACTCCACAAGGGCATCGACGCCGACACCATCGCCGCCATCCACGCCGAGCTGTACCGGCGCACCCTGCACGGCGGCTGGCCCGACGCCGTCCTCACCCCCGGGGTCCGGGTCCGCACCGCGGGCCGCATCGCCACCACCCGGGTCGAACTCCACCTCGAACATGTGCAGCAGGCCACCCGCACCCGCCTCACCACCGACGCCGTCGTTCTCGCCACCGGCTACCGGGAACGGCCTCTCGACGGCGTCCTCGCCGGACTCGACCCCTACCTCCGCCGCGACAGCCGCGAACGCCCCCGCGTCGACGAGCGGTTCCGCCTGGTCCTCGACCCCTCCGTGACCACCACCGGCTGCCACGCCTACGTCCTGAACGCCGAACGCCACACCCACGGCGTCGGCGCCCCCGACCTCGGCCTCGCCGCCTGGCGCAGCGCCACCATCCTCAACTCCCTGACCGGCGAGGAGACTTACCGCCTCCCGGCCCGCACCGCCTTCACCACCTTCGGGCTCGACCAGCGCACCCCCCACATCCCCGCCGCCCGCCAGGCCACCGTCCTCACCCCCCTCGTCGAGGGCAGATGACGCCCGGCGCCCGACACGACGGCGCCCCGGCCGGCGACCTGCCGACCGGGGCGCACCGCGCGGGAAGCGGCTAGAACACGGGGGTCCCGTTCCGCGTCAGCCGCCAGTCCACCGACGCGAAGTCCTTCGGGTCCAGCACGCCCTTCGCCGTCACCCACTCGGCGATCCGGGTGCGGATCTCCGTCGACTCCGACCACACCTCCGTCGCCGACGCCACGTGCGGGAACGCGCCGCCGCCGTTGGCCCGGTAGTTGTTCACCGCCAGCACGAACTGCCGCGTGTCCGACAGCGCCGCGCCCTCGTACGTCAGGTTCTTGATCCGCGACCCGGCGGGCTGCGCGACGTCGATGTCGTAGGAGAGCCCCGACACGTAGTCGTAGTTGTAGTCGGGACGGTTGTTCGCGTTGGTCAGCTTCTCCACGTCGACCGGCGCACCGGCGGCCGTCTGCACGAAGTACTCCGCCGAGAACTCCAGGTACGCCCGCAGCTGCGCACCCGTCATCACCTTCGCGACCAGGGTGTTGTCGTACACGTACAGACCCGACAGGTCCCGGATCGTCACGCTCCCCGCCGGGATCTCCGAGGTCCGGGAGAAGGGCGACGCCTGCGCGAGCACCGGCAGCGACGCGTACTCCGTCCCCACCAGGGCCGCCTTGACGACGTCCTCCTGGACCTTGGTGATCAGGTCGATGATCGGCGCGTCCTTGTACCGGGCGTCGACCGTGGTCAGCGTCTCCGTCGCCGTACCGACGACCTGGTTCACGTACCGGACGACCTTGGCGTGCTGGTCCTTGATCAGCCGGGTGATCTTCGGGTCGTCCGCCACGGTGTTGGAGTTCAGCACCTTCGAGGCGACCGTCTCGACCGACCAGCGGCCCTTGGTGAACACCAGGCCGATGTCGAACACCGACAGCCGCTCCGCGAACGCCAGCGGCTCCGACAGCACGACCGTGCGGCCCGTCGCGGTGTTGGTGACCTTCAACTCCGGGATCTCCAGGTGCGCGTGGCCCACCAGGATCGCGTCGATCCCCGGCACCTGCTGCGCCACCAGGGCCGCGGAGTTCTCCACGTACGGGAGCTGGTCACCGTAGGACGACGTGCCCGAGGAGCCCGAGTGCGCCGAGACGATCACCACGTCCGCGCCCATCGAGCGCAGCTTCGGCACCCACTTCGCCGCCTGCTCCTCAAGGCCGGGGAACGTCAACTTGCCCTGCACGTACGCCTTGTCCCAGATCGCGATGCCCGGGTTCGTCAGGCCGAGCACCGCCACCTTCACCGGCGGGGCGCCCTTCACGTGGAACGTCTTCATGACGTAGGGCTGGAAGGCGGGCTTCAGCGTCTTCGCGTCGACCGCGTTCGCGCCCAGCAGCGGGAACCGGAGCTGGCTCTCGAACTTCCGCAGCGTCTCGATGCCGTAGTTGAACTCGTGGTTGCCCAGCGCGGCCGCGTCGTACCCGATCGCGTTCATCGCCTGCGCCATCGGGTGCACCGGGCCGCGCTTGGCGGTGATCGGGTCGACCTTCGCGTAGTAGTACGTCAGCGGCGTGCCCTGGATCGTGTCGCCCGCGTCGATGAGCAGCGTGTTCTCGCGGCCCTTCTCCTTGCGGATCGCGTTCACCAGCGTCGAGATCCGGGCCAGGCCCTGCGCGTTGCCCGCGCTGTCCGTGTACTCCGCGTCCTTGAAGTAGTCCCAGTTGAAGACATGCCCGTGAAGGTCGGTGGTGCCCAGCACGGTCAGCGCGTACCGCTTCGCGGGCTTCGGGTGCGGGTGTCCGTGTCCGTGGCCGGGTGCCGCCTCCGCCGCGGGAGCCGTCACGGCACCGGTCAGGGCCACCCCGGCCCCGGTCACGGCGGACTTCGTCAGAAACTTCCGGCGGTTCAACGGCATGTCTGGATCTCCTGGAGGAAAAGGTCGATGACGCGCGTAGATTCTGACCCGCTCCCGGTGCCCGGCAATAGGTCTGCGAGGTTTCGATCTGGTGACCGAACACCGGTGCGGACACTCTCCCGATCGACCGAGACATGACAGAGTGGGGCGTATGACCACCCCCACGCCCGGCCACCCCCACCCCACCCCCGACGCGCCGCACATCGCCGTCCGCGGCGAGGCCCACCTGGAGGCCGACCCCGAGATCGCCCGCGTCGGCATCACCCTCACCGCCCGCGGCAAGGACCGCCGCGCCACCCTCGACGACCTCACCCGGCGCAACGCGACCACCCTCGACCTGCTCAAGAGCTACGGCGACGCCGTCGAGCACCTGGAGACCGGCCACTTCTCCCTCGCCCCCGAACTCGCCCCGCGCGGCCGGGGCGAACGCGTCCGCACCTACCACGGCAGCGTCCATCTCACCGTCGAGTTCGGCGACTTCACCGCCCTCGGTGAACTCACCACCAAGCTCGCCGACCACGACCTCACCCGCCTCGACGGGCCCTCGTGGAGCCTGCGCCCCGACTCGCCCGTCCACGCCCGCGCCCGGCGGCAGGCCGTCAAGGAGGCCGTCCAGCGCGCCCGCGAGTACGCCGAGGCCCTCGGCACCACCCTCGCCGCGCTCCTGGAGATTGCCGACATCGGCGCCGACATCCCGCAGCCCTACCCGGCGGGTCCCGGCCGCGCCCGCTCCATGGCCTTCGCGGGTCCCGCCGACGACACCCCCGCACCGCTCGATCTCGAACCCCAGCGGCAGGAAATCCACGCCGCCGTCAATGCCCGTTTCACGCTGGTGCCCCCGCGCCTCTGAAAAGCAATGAATATGCTCATCGGAGCGGATCTCCTTATCATTCGAGATCTGTTCACGACGTTTCATCCACCGGTCGTCGAACGGACACGCACGCCCAATTCCCTACCCATCGGTAAGCCCTAGGCTTCACGGTATGCGCCGCGCAAAGATCGTCTGTACCCTGGGCCCCGCCACCGACTCGTACGACCAGATCAAAGCACTGGTCGAGGCCGGAATGGACGTCGCCCGACTCAACCTCAGCCACGGCTCCCACGCCGAACACGAGGAGCGATACCGACGCGTCCGAAAGGCCGCCGAGGAGATCGGCCACAATGTCGGAATGCTCGCCGATCTTCAGGGTCCGAAGATCCGCCTGGGCCGATTCACCGAAGGCCCCGTACTTCTCGAACGCGGCGACACCTTCACCATCACCGTTGAAGAGGACGCGCCCGGCGACCGCCACTCCTGCGGCACCACCCACGCCGGTCTCGCCGCCGACGTCGCCCCCGGTGAACGCGTCCTCGTCGACGACGGCAGGGTCTGCCTCGAAGTCACCGCCGTCGACGGACCCCGCGTCCGCACCCGGGTCGTCGAGGGCGGCGTCGTCTCCGACCACAAGGGCCTCAACCTGCCCGGCGTCGCCGTCTCCGTGCCCGCCCTCTCCGGCAAGGACGAGGACGACCTGCGCTGGGCCCTGCGCACCGGCTTCGACGTCGTCGCGCTCTCCTTCGTCCGCAGCGGCCGCGACATCCTCGACGTCCACCGCATCATGGACGAGGAGGGCCGCCGCGTCCCGGTCATCGCCAAGGTCGAGAAGCCCCAGGCCGTCGACGCGCTCGACGACATCGTCGCCGCCTTCGACGGCATCATGGTCGCCCGCGGCGACCTCGGCGTCGAGATGCCCCTCGAACAGGTGCCCATCGTCCAGAAGCGCGCCGTCGCCCTCGCCCGGCGCAACGCCAAACCGGTCATCGTCGCCACCCAGATGCTCGACTCCATGATCGACAACTCCCGGCCGACCCGCGCCGAGGCGTCCGACGTCGCCAACGCGGTCCTCGACGGCACCGACGCCGTGATGCTCTCCGGCGAGACCAGCGTCGGCAAGCACCCGGTGGAGACCGTCCGCACCATGGCGAGGATCGTCGAGGCCGCCGAGGAGGACCTCCTCGCCGACGGGCTGCCCCCGCTCACCGAGCAGAACAAACCGCGCACCCAGGGCGGTGCCGTCGCCCGCGCCGCCGCCGAGATCGGCGACTTCGTCGGGGCCAAGTTCCTGGTCGCCTTCACCCAGTCGGGCGACACCGTCCGCCGTCTCTCCCGCTACCGCTCGCCGATCCCGCTCCTCGCCTTCACGCCCGACCCGGCCACCCGCGCCCAGCTCAATCTGACCTGGGGCGTCGACACCTTCCTCGGCCCGCGCGTCGACTCCACCGACGCCATGGTCGACCAGGTCGACGAACTCCTGCTGGCCCACGGACGCTGCGAGACGGGGGACGTCGTCGTCATCACGGCGGGCTCACCGCCCGGGGTGTCGGGGTCCACCAACCTGGTCCGCATCCACCACATCGGCGAGGACGACAGCCCGAAGTAGCGGGCGGGTCCGGTCCCCCGACGGCCGGCGGGGCGGGCTCCCGCCGGCCGCCGGGCGCACGCCGGGAGTGATCCCGGCTACACACAGCAGAAAGCGGATGTCCACACCAGTGGACATCCGCTCCGTTGGGCATCCTTCGATACGAAGGCGAGTGCCCCGAGTCGGATTCGAACCGACGCTGTCGGTGGTTTGAGCACCGTGTCTCTACCGCTGGACTACCGGGGCTTCCTCTCACACACAGGTCAGAGTCACCTGCTGCGCGTTACCTTACCCCAGCTAGGTAGGCTCTTGGGAGCAGCACCCAGCCCCGGACAAGGAGCCCCCGTGACCGCCCCCGAGTCGCCCCAGCCCGCAGACGCGCCCGACGACGACAAGTCGCACGTGCCTCCGCTGACGACCCGTGTCGTCATCGCCGAGGACGAGGCCCTGATCCGGCTCGATCTGAAAGAGATGCTGGAGGAGGAGGGGTACAGCGTCGTCGGCGAGGCGGGAGACGGTGAGCAGGCCGTCGAGCTGGCCCGCGAGCACCGCCCCGACCTGGTGATCCTGGACGTCAAGATGCCGAAGCTCGACGGCATCTCCGCGGCCGAGAAGATCGCCGGGGACCGCATCGCGCCGGTCCTGATGCTGACCGCGTTCTCCCAGCGCGACCTGGTGGAGCGGGCCAGGGACGCCGGTGCGATGGCGTACCTGGTGAAGCCGTTCAGCAAGAGCGACGTCGTCCCGGCGATCGAGATGGCCGTCTCGCGGTTCACCGAGCTGAAGGAGCTGGAGAAGGAGGTCGCGGACCTCTCCCAGCGCCTGGAGACGCGCAAGCTGGTGGACCGGGCCAAGTCGGTGCTCCAGACCGAGTACGGCCTGACCGAGCCCGCCGCGTTCCGGTGGATCCAGAAGACGTCGATGGACCGCCGCATGTCGATGCAGCAGGTGGCGGAGGCGGTCATCCAGGACGCGCAGGAGAAGAAGGCCGCCAAGGGCTGAGCCGCCCGCAACGGTCGGAGGCCCGCGTCCCCGAGGGGGCGCGGGCCTCGTCGTGTGCCGGGGGAGGGGTCAGTCCTCGCCCAGGTACGCCTTGCGGACGGACTCGTCGTGCAGGAGGTCGCCGCCGGTGCCGGAGAGCACGATGCTGCCGACCTCCATGACGTGGCCGTGGTCGGCGAGGGAGAGCGCGGCCTGGGCGTTCTGCTCGACGAGCAGGATCGTGGTGCCCTGGGACTTCAGCTCGGCGATCGTCGACATGATCTTCTGCATCATGATCGGCGAGAGGCCCATGGAGGGTTCGTCGAGCATGAGCAGCTTGGGCTGCGACATCAGGGCGCGGCCCATGGCGAGCATCTGCTGCTCACCGCCGGAGAGGGTGCCCGCGGCCTGCTTGCGGCGCTCCCCGAGGATGGGGAAGAGGTCGTAGGCGCGCTGGATGTCCTTCTCGATCCCCTCCTTGTCCTTGCGCAGGAACGCTCCGAGCTGGAGGTTCTCGGCGATGGAGAGCCGCGGGAAGATGTGCCGGCCCTCGGGGGAGTGGGCGAGGCCGAGAGCGACGATCTTGTGCGCGGGGACGCCGACGAGCGGCCTGCCCTCGAAGGTGATCCTCCCGGAGCTGGGCTTGAGCAGCCCGGAGAGGGTGCGCAGGGTGGTGGTCTTCCCGGCGCCGTTGGTGCCGATCAGGGTGACGACCTGGCCAGCCTCGACCGTGAAGGAGATGCCCTTGACGGCTTCGATCTTGCCGTAGGAGACCCTGAGATCCTCGACCTCCAGCAGTGCGGTCACTGGACTTCTCCCTTGGTGGTGCTGGGGTCGCCTTCGAAGGGCTCGCCGAGGTAGGCCGCGACGACGCGCTCGTCGGCCTGGACCACGTCGGAGGTGCCCTCGACGAGCTTCTCGCCCTGGACGAGGACCGCGACGCGGTCGCAGAGGTTGAAGATGAAGCGCATGTCGTGCTCGATGACGAGGACGGCGACGCCCCGGTCCCGGATGGCGAAGACGAGTTCCTCGGTGGTCCTGGTCTCCTGCGGGTTCATGCCCGCGGTGGGCTCGTCGAGCAGGAGGAGGCCGGGTTCGGAGGCGAGGGCGCGGGCGATCTCCAGCTTGCGCTGCTCGCCGTAGGGGAGGTTGCGGGCCAGGTGGTCGCGCTTGTGGGCGAGACCGATGAACTCCAGGAGTTCCATGGCGCGTTCTTCGCTGTCGCGCTCCGCCTTCTTGAAGCCGGGGCCGCGCAGGAGCGCGGACCAGAGCCCTTCCTTGGTCCGGGTGTGCCGGCCGACGAGGACGTTCTCCAGGACGGTCATGTTGGCGAAGAGCCGGATGTTCTGGAAGGTGCGGGCGATGCCCGCCTTGGTGACGAGGTGGGGCTTGGGCGGCAGGACGGTGCCCTGGTAGGAGACGGTGCCCTCGGTGGGCACGTAGAGGCCGGTGAGGCAGTTGAAGAAGGTGGTCTTCCCGGCGCCGTTGGGGCCGATGAGACCGACGATCTCCCCGGAGTTGACGGTGAAGTCGACGGACCGGACGGCGGTCAGGCCGCCGAACCGCATGGTGACGTCGCGGGCTTCGAGTACAGGTGTCGTCATGGGTCTCACGTCCCTGCCTTGGTGACGGCCGGTTCGTCGGTCAGCGTCGTGGTGTCCGGTACGTCGAGTTGGCCGGTCTCGTGGAATTCGAGCTGGCGCCTGCGGTTGGCGATGATGCCCTCGGGCCGGAAGCGCATCAGGAGGATGAGGGCGACGCCGAAGGCCAGCAGCGACTTGTCCTGGAGGAAGACCAGCTTCTCCGGGAGCAGGTAGAGCAGGGCGGCGCCGAGCAGGGGTCCCGCCACCGTGCCCATGCCGCCGAGGACGACGGCGGCCAGCAGGAACGCCGAGTTGGGCGGCGTCGAACCGGCGAACTGGTAGGGGTTGGGCACCACGCTGTAGGTGACGTGGGCGCTGACCGTTCCGGCCAGACCGGCGAGGGAGGCGCCGAGGGCGAACGCGACGAGCTTCACGCGGAAGCCGTTGATGCCCATGGCGGTGGCCGCCGTCTCGTCCTCGCGGATGGCGATCCAGGAGCGGCCGATGCGGGAGTCCGCGGCGCGGGTGTAGACCAGGACGACCAGCGCCATGATCAGGACCATCAGCAGGTAGTAGTTGGCGAAGCGGCCGAGGGTGAAGCCGCCGACGTCGTGCGCCTCGCCGAAGTTGAACCCGAGGAAGGACAGGTCGGGGATGGAGGGGATGCCGTTGGGGCCGTTGGTGATGTCGGGCCCGGAGTCGCCGTCCATGTTGTTGACGGCGATGCGGAAGATCTCACCGAAGCCGAGCGTGACGATGGCGAGGTAGTCGCCGCGCAGCCGCAGGGTCGGCGCGCCGATGAGGACGCCGAAGATGAGGCTGGCCGCCGCGCCGGAGAGGGCCGCGGCCCAGAACGGGAACTGGACGCCGGAGAACTTGGAGAACTCGGAGCCGGAGACGAGCGCGGCGGTGTAGGCGCCGACGCCGAGGAAGGCGACGTAGCCGAGGTCGAGGAGTCCGGCGAGGCCGACGACGATGTTCAGGCCGAGGGCGACGGTCCCGAAGATGAGGATGTTGACGCCGATGTTGGCGTAGTGGTCGTCGGTCTGGGTGAACGGGAACGCGATCGCCGCGAGGAAGCCCATGGCGAGGGCGAAGCTGCGGTTGCCCGCGAGCAGTTGGGAGAAGCGGTCGAGGAGTCCCGCGGTGTGCAGGGCCCAGATGGTGAAGACGACGACGATCAGGTAGCCGATGAACAGCTCGCCGTACTCGGTGTCGATGCCGTAGGTGAAGACGATCAGTCCGACGACGGCGACGGCCGTGATGGCGGCGCGCTGCACCCACGGGGTGGTGGCCTCGGCCGCCGGGATCCGGTCGGGCTTGGCGATCCGCTTCCCGAGGGCGGTCGCGAGGTCCTCGCCCCGGTGCTCGGCGGGCAGTGCGAGCGCGCCGACGAGGGGGACGAGGGAGGCGACGGCGGCGATGAACCCGCCGGGTTCGAGGTTGGCGAGCCCGCCGAGTTTGATGGTGATCGCGAGGACCGTGTACCAGGTGGTGCCGAAGCCGCCGACCGCGACGAGCAGGAGGGGCGCGTGGTTCCCGGCGGGCGTGAGCCAGCGCAGGCCGCGGACCCGGTAGGCGGACAGGGCGAAGAGGGCGGTGAGGAGTCCGGCGGTGAAGGTGAGCCACTGGAGGCCGCCGGGGTAGCCGCTGACGGTCAGGTCGCCGGGGAACTCCGCGGTCCACGTCCAGGCGAGGAAGGTGGAGGCGGCGGTGGCGATCCCGCCCGCGAGCAGCAGGGGCAGCGCGGTGGCGGGAGGCAGGGGGACGAGGCCGCGGGCGGCGGGCGCGGGGGCCCGGTCGGCGGGCGGGGTCGTGGTCGTCTCGGTCATGTGGTCACGCCCTGTCCGCTACGCGTTCGCCGAGCAGGCCCTGTGGCCGGAACAGCAGCACGAGGATGAGGAGACAGAAGGCCCAGACGTTGGCCCAGCTCTGGCCGCCGAGCTGCTGCATGCCGGGTATCTCGTCGATGTAGGCGGAGGCGAGGGTCTCGGCGATGCCGAGGACGATGCCGCCGAGCATGGCGCCGTAGATGTTGCCGATGCCGCCGAGGACGGCCGCGGTGAACGCCTTGAGGCCCATGAGGAAGCCCATGCGGTAGTCGACGTTGCCGTACTTGAGGCCGTAGGCGACGGCGGCGACGGCCGCGAAGAACCCGCCGATGGCGAAGGCGACGACGATGATGCGGTTGGTGTCGATGCCCATCAGCTGCGCGGTGTCCGGGTCCTGCGCGGTGGCCTGCATGGCGCGGCCGGTGCGGCTCTTGCGGACGAACCAGGCCAGGCCCGACATGCAGACGATCGCGGCGAGGATGAGGAAGATGTCGGCGTCCTTGATGGTGACGGAGCCGATGTCATGGGTGGCGTCGAGGCCGGGGAACGCGCGGGCGCGGTCGGCGCCGGGGTAGAAGTTGCGCACGACCTCCTGGAGCGCCAGGGAGAGGCCGATGGCGGTGATGAGGGGTGCCAGACGGGGTGCTCCGCGCAGGGGCCGGTAGGCGAACCGTTCCGCTCCGACGGCGATGAGGACGGCGACGATGGCGCCGCCGATCAGCATCAGGGGGACGGCGACCAGCATGTTGGTGCCGTCGGGCAGGATGTAGAGGTAGACCGTGAGAGCGCCGAAGGCGCCGGTCATGAAGATCTCGCCGTGCGCGAAGTTGATGAGCTGGACGATGCCGTACACCATCGTGTAGCCGATGGCGATAAGCCCGTACATCGAGCCTAGGAGCAGCCCGTTGGCCAGCTGCTGCGGCAGGGTGTTCACCGCGTGGCCTCCATGTCGCTGGTGGTCGTGTGCACTGATCGTGCGCGGGGGTGGGGGTGTGGGAAGGGCCGCGCGGTCGGGATCTTCCTCCCGCGCGGCCCGGTGGTGCTGATGCGGTGGGGCGGTCAGCCGGTGGCGGTACCGGTCTTGACGGCCTTCCAGGCGCCGTCCTTGACCTGGTAGACGGTGAGCTGCTTGTTGCCGGTGTCGCCGTACTCGTCGAAGGAGACCTTGCCGGTGATGCCCTGGAAGTCGGACTTCTGGACCTCGTCGACGATCTTGGAGCGCAGGTCGTTGATGTCGCTGGGCAGCTTGTCGCCGTTGGCGTCCTTGACGGCCTTCACGGCCTTGATGATGGCGGAGGCGGCGTCGTAGGAGTAACCGCCGTAGGCGCCGTAGTCACCCTTGTAGCCCTTGGCCTTGTAGGTCTCGACGAACTGCTTGGCGGCGGGCAGGGTGTCGACGGGGACGCCGACGGAGGTGGCGAGGTCGCCCTCGCTCGCCTTGCCCGCGGTCTCGATGTACGTGGTGGCGAACATGCCGTCGCCGCCGAAGAGGGGGATCTTCACCCCGGCGTCCTTGAGCTGCTTGGTGATCAGCGAGGACTCGTCGTACTGGCCGCCGTAGTAGAGCAGGTCGGCGCCCGAGTTCTTGATCTTGGTGACGAGCGAGCCGAAGTCCTTGTCACCGGTGTTGACGTGGTCGGTACCGGCTATCTTGCCGCCCAGCTCGGCGAACTTCTTGTTGAAGATCTTGGCGAGACCGGCGCCGTAGGTCTGCTTGTCGTCGACGACGAAGGCCTTCTTCTTCTTGAGGCCGTTGTACGCGTAGTCGGCGGCGAAGCTGCCCTGGAGGGCGTCGGTGGTGGCGGTGCGGAAGTAGCTCTTGTACGGGCGCTTCTTGTCCGTCTGCCAGTTCTTGCCCATGGTCAGCTCGGGGTTGGTGTTCGAGGGAGAGATCTCGGCCATGTTGGCCGAGTTGAACACCTGCTGCATGGACTGGGCGACGCCGGAGTTCAGGGGGCCGACCGCGCCGAGGACGGTCTTGTCGCCCACGAGGGCGGTGGCGTTCTGCTGGCCGGTGGCGGGCTGCGCCTTGTCGTCCAGGGCCTTGACCTTGAACTTGACGCCCGGGACCCAGTTGTTCTTGTTGGCGTCGTCGACGGCGACCTGAACGCCGTACTGGATGCCGAGACCGGTGGTCGAGTTCTCGCCGGACAGGGGCGCGTCGACGCCGATCGTGAAGGTCGTGCCCGAGTCGCTGTCGCTCTTGCTGCCGCTGTCGTCACGGGAGCCGCAGGCGGTGAGCGTCAGGGCTCCGGTCGTGAGAACGGAGGTGAGTATCACCAAGGAACGCTGTCGCACAATCAGTCCTCTCCGCAGGCACGTCCCGGTCTGGTGAGAACGGTGGGGTGCCGCGCTGGTACCTAACTCCCGATGGAGCGGTGACTGGCCGTGACTCTAAGCCCGGTGTGTACGTAGCGGCATCGCCGTGGGCTGGCTTGTGACTTTCTTGTTATGACGTCCTGGAGAGCGGACCTTGTCCCCGGGGATTCTTTGCCGTTTTGGCGGAATTTCCGCCCGGTCCGCATTCTGAGAACCCGCACTTCCGCTTGGCCGTGGGCCCGGGGCGCGGGGTGGCGGGCATACGGGCCCTGTTCGGGCAGGCGGAAAGGGCTTTCGGGCAGTCGCCCGGCAGCGGCAATCGACGGTGCTGTATTGCGCGCGCGTTACTTAGTGTTACGACCAGAATGGGTGGGTCCGCATTAGGGGGCAGTCCCGAACTGTCGGAAACCGATATCCGGACCGTGATCATCCGGGACGTAGTGACACGGGTGAGGAAGGGGAAATCCGGCCACCGGCACGGGCACCGCGGGCGGGACGGACGGCGGTCGGCGGCGAGGTGCGGGCCGTCCGGTTCCCGCGGTACGGACAGGCCGGAAACGGCCGCCGGTGACGGGGAGTTGGGACACGGACGTGGTGAAGGCGGCCTGCGGGGTGCCGTCGGCGGGACGGGACCGGGGCGACCGCGCCCGCGCGCTGCGGTGCTGACGGTGCGTTGCCTCGGCGGGGGCGCGTGCGCCGGGGGCCGGGAGCGGGGAAGGGCGGCTCGGGGAGCGGGTGTCGGAGAGCCGGGGAGGGGCCGCGTCCGCTGAGCGGAGGGCGGGGTTCGGTCAACGACGGTCACCGGTACGGGCGTTGACGCCCTCCGGGCGGGCAGTGGGGTGCCGGGCGGGTCCCGGGGGGTGGGGCGCGCCCGGGTCCCGCGGGGGAGCGGCCGTGGGTTCCCGCGTGCCCGAGGGGGCGGTGGCCCGTGCCGGGAAGGGAGGGGGCGGCGGGTGTCCGGGGTCCCGCCGCCGGGGTGGGGCCGGGTCAGCCCGCGGCGGGTGCCGCCTCGCCGGGACGGGCGTCGCGCAGCAGGCAGGTGAGGCGGGCCGTGCAGACGCGGCGGCCCTCCTCGTCACTGATCACGATCTCGTAGGTGGCGGTGGACCGCCCGCGGTGGACGGGCGTGGCGACACCGGTGACCAGGCCCGAGCGGGCGCCGCGGTGGTGGGTGCAGTTCAGGTCGACACCGACGGCGATCTTCGTGCTGCCGCCGTGCAGCATCGAGCCGACCGAGCCCAGGGTCTCGGCGAGCACGGCGGAGGCCCCGCCGTGCAGCAGGCCGTACGGCTGCGTGTTGCCCTCGACCGGCATGGTGCCGACCACGCGGTCGGCGGACGCCTCGACGATCTCGACGCCCATGCGGTTGCCGAGGTGCCCGGCGGAGAACAGCGCGGGCAGGTCGACGCCCAGCTCGGCGTACTCGGCGATGACCTCCCGCGGGAACTGCGTCGGCTGCTGCTCGCCCATCGTGTCCGGCTCCGTTCGTCGTGGTCGCCGCGGCCTCCCGGGCCGCCTCGCTGAGCAAACGCTCAGTCGGTCGCCGATTGTTCCAGACGCACCACCACGGACTTGCTGGCCGGGGTGTTGCTGGTGTCGGCCGTGGCGTCCAGCGGGACCAGCACGTTGGTCTCCGGGTAGTAGGCGGCGGCGCAGCCCCGCGCGGTCGGGTAGTGCACCACCCGGAAGCCGGGCGCCCGGCGCTCCACCCCGTCCCGCCACTCGCTCACCAGGTCGACGTAGGAGCCGTCGGCCACCTCCAGCGCGGCCGCGTCCTCGGGGTTGACGAGCACCACGCGGCGCCCGTTCTTGATGCCCCGGTAGCGGTCGTCCAGGCCGTAGATCGTGGTGTTGTACTGGTCGTGCGAGCGCAGGGTCTGCAGCAGCAGGCGGCCGGGCGGCAGCTCCGGGTACTCGACGGGCGCGGCGGTGAAGTTGGCCTTGCCGGTGGCGGTCGGGAAGCGGCGCTCGTCCCGGGGGCCGTGCGGGAGGGCGAAGCCGCCGGGGTGGGCCACGCGCGCGTTGAAGTCCTCGAAACCGGGGACCACGCGGGAGATCCGGTCGCGGACGGCCGAGTAGTCCTTCTCGAACTCCTCCCAGGGGACGACGCTGGCGTCGCCGAGCACCCGGCGGGCGAGGCGGCAGACGATGGCGGGCTCGGAGAGCAGTCCGGGGTGCGCGGGCGCCAGCCGTCCGCGGGAGGCGTGCACCATGCCCATGGAGTCCTCGACGGTCACGAACTGCTCGCCGCTCGCCTGGAGGTCGCGTTCGGTGCGGCCGAGGGTGGGCAGGATGAGCGCCCGCGCGCCGGTGACCACGTGCGAGCGGTTGAGCTTCGTGGAGACGTGCACGGTCAGCCGGGCGCGCCGCATGGCGGCCTCGGTGACCTCGGTGTCGGGGGAGGCGGAGACGAAGTTGCCGCCCATGGCGAAGAACATCTTGGCGTCGCCGTCGCGCAGGGCGCGGATGGCGCGGACGACGTCGTAGCCGTGCTCGCGCGGGGGAGCGAAGCCGAACTCCTTCTCCAGGGCGTCGAGGAAGGCGGGCGCGGGGCGCTCGAAGATGCCCATGGTGCGGTCGCCCTGCACGTTCGAGTGGCCGCGGACGGGGCAGACGCCCGCGCCGGGACGGCCGATGTTGCCGCGCAGCAGGAGGAAGTTGACGACCTCGCGGATGGTGGGCACGGAGTGCTTGTGCTGGGTGAGCCCCATCGCCCAGCAGACGATGGTCCGCTCCGAGGCGAGGACCATCCGCAGGGCCTCCTCGATCTCCGCGCGGTCGAGGCCGGTCGCGGCGAGCGTCTCGTCCCAGTCGGCGGCTTCGGCGGCCCGCGCGAACTCCTCGAACCCGTGGGTGTGTTCGTCGACGAACGCGGTGTCGACGGCGCCCTCGGTCTCCAGGACGAGCCGGTTCAGGAGCCGGAAGAGGGCCTGGTCGCCGCCGAGCCGGATCTGCAGGAACAGGTCGGTGAGGGCGGCGCCCTTGACCATGCCCTGCGGGGTCTGCGGGTTCTTGAACCGCTCCAGCCCGGCCTCGGGGAGCGGGTTGACGCTGATGATGCGGGCGCCGGCCGCCTTGGCCTTCTCCAGCGCGGAGAGCATGCGGGGGTGGTTGGTGCCCGGGTTCTGACCGGCCACGATGATCAGGTCGGCCTGGTACAGATCCTCCAGCAGGACGCTGCCCTTGCCGACGCCGATCGTCTCGGACAGGGCGGAGCCGGACGACTCGTGGCACATGTTCGAGCAGTCCGGGAGGTTGTTCGTGCCCAGCTCCCGGGCGAACAGCTGGTACAGGAACGCGGCCTCGTTGCTGGTGCGGCCCGAGGTGTAGAAGAGGGCCTCGTCCGGCGAGGCGAGGGCGGCGATCTCCTCGGCGACGATGTCGAAGGCGCGCTCCCAGGAGACCGGCTCGTAGCGGTCGGCGCCGTCCGGCAGGTACATGGGGTGGGTGAGCCTGCCCTGCTGCCCCAGCCAGTAGCCGCTGCGGTCGGCGAGGTCGGCCACCGGGTGGGCGGCGAAGAACTCCGGGGTGACCCGGCGCAGCGTGGCCTCCTCGGCGACCGCCTTGGCGCCGTTCTCGCAGAACTCGGCGGCGTGCCGGTGGTCGGGCTCGGGCCAGGCGCACCCCGGGCAGTCGAAGCCGTCCTTCTGGTTGACCCGCAGCAGGGTCAGCGCGGTGCGCTTGACGCCCATCTGCTGCTGGGCGATGCGCAGGGTGTGTCCGATGGCCGGGAGTCCCGCCGCCGCGTGTTTCGGCTCGGCGACCTTCGGCGCGTCCTGGACCGGATCGCCCTTGGGCGGCTTGGTGGCCATCACACACACTCCTTCGCGCGCACGTGTACAGGTACGTACTCGATCCTCGCACGTGACACCGCGGGAGGGGATGCCCCGGTGCGGGCGGGGACGGTGGGGGACCTGTGACGGCCGCGGAGCGTCCGGGCGGCCCCCGGGCGGCCGGGGCGGGACGGACTGTCAGTGCGGCGTGGCAGGATCGGGGGCGTGGCAGAGAAAGCAGCGAAGAAGACCGACAAGACCCCCGGCGGCAAGCGGCCCCGCCTGATGCTCATGGACGGGCACTCGCTGGCGTACCGCGCGTTCTTCGCGCTGCCCGCGGAGAACTTCACGACCGCGACGGGCCAGCCGACGAACGCGATCTACGGTTTCGCCTCGATGCTGGCCAACACCCTCCGTGACGAGGAGCCCACGCACTTCGCGGTGGCGTTCGACGTCTCCCGCAAGACCTGGCGCTCCGAGGAGTTCACCGAGTACAAGGCGAACCGCTCGAAGACGCCGGACGAGTTCAAGGGCCAGGTCGAGCTGATCGGCGAGGTGCTGGACGCGATGCGCGTCTCGCGGTTCGCGGTCGACGGCTTCGAGGCCGACGACGTCATCGCGACCCTCGCCACGCGCGCCGAGGCCGAGGGCTTCGAGGTGCTCATCGTCACCGGCGACCGGGACTCCTTCCAGCTCGTCAGCGAGCACACGACGGTCCTGTACCCGACGAAGGGCGTCTCCGAGCTGACCCGGTTCACTCCGGAGAAGGTCGTCGAGAAGTACGGGTTGACGCCCGCGCAGTACCCCGACTTCGCCGCCCTGCGCGGCGACCCGTCCGACAACCTGCCCGGCATCCCCGGCGTCGGCGAGAAGACGGCCGCGAAGTGGATCAACCAGTTCGGGTCGTTCGCCGAGCTGGTGGAGCGCGTCGACGAGGTGAAGGGCAAGGCCGGGCAGAACCTGCGCGACCACCTGGAGGCCGTCAAGCTGAACCGGCGGCTGACGGAGATGGTGCGCACCGTCGAGCTGCCCAAGGGCGTCACCGACCTGGAGCGGGAGCCGTACGACCGCACGGCGCTCGCGCTCGTCCTCGACACCCTGGAGATCAGGAACCCGTCGCTGCGGGAGCGGCTCCTCGCCGTGGACCCGGGCGCGGAGGAGGCCGAGGGCACCCCGCCCGCCGCGCCGGGCGTGGAGGTCGACGGCACGGTGCTCGGCACCGGGGAGCTGGCGGGCTGGCTCGACGCGCACACCGGTGAGGAGAACGGGCCGCTCGGGGTCGCGACCGTCGACACCTGGGCGCTGGGCGCCGGGTCGGTCACCGAGGTCGCGCTCGCCGCCGCCGACGGCCCGGCCGCCTGGTTCGACCCCACCGAGCTGGACGAGGCCGACGAGCGCGCCTTCGCCGGGTGGCTGGCCGACGCCGGGCGGCCCAAGGTCCTGCACAACGCCAAGGGCGTGATGCGGGTCTTCGCCGAGCACGGCTGGAGCGTCGAGGGCGTCTCCATGGACACCGCGCTCGCCGCCTACCTGGTCAAGCCCGGCCGCCGCTCCTTCGACCTGGACGCGCTCTCCCTGGAGTACCTGGGGCGTGAGCTGGCGCCCGCCGCCGCGGCCGACGGGCAGCTCGCCTTCGGCGCGGACGACGGCGCCGAGGCCGAGGCGCTGATGGTCCAGGCGCGCGCCGTCCTGGACCTGGGGGAGGCCTTCGGGGTCCGCCTCCAGGAGGTCGGCTCGGCGGACCTGCTGCGGGACATGGAGCTGCCGACGTCGGTGCTGCTGGCCCGTCTGGAGCGGCACGGCATCGCCGCCGACCGCGAGCACCTCCAGGCCATGGAGCAGATGTTCGCCGGGGCCGTCCAGCAGGCCGTGGACGAGGCGCACGCGGCCGCCGGGCACGAGTTCAACCTGGGCTCGCCCAAGCAGCTCCAGGAGGTCCTCTTCGGCGAGCTGGGCCTGCCCAAAACGAAGAAGACCAAGACCGGGTACACCACCGACGCGGACGCGCTGGCCTGGCTCGCGGGCCAGACCGAGAACGAACTCCCGGTGATCATGCTCCGCCACCGGGAGCAGGCCAAGCTGCGGGTCACCGTCGAGGGCCTGATCAAGACGATCGCCGCCGACGGCCGCATCCACACCACGTTCAACCAGACGGTCGCCGCGACCGGTCGGCTCTCCTCCACCGACCCGAACCTCCAGAACATCCCGGTCCGCACCGACGAGGGCCGCGCCATCCGCCGGGGCTTCGTGGTGGGCGAGGGCTACGAGTCCCTGATGACCGCCGACTACAGCCAGATCGAGCTGCGGGTGATGGCCCACCTCTCCGAGGACGAGGGCCTGATCGAGGCGTTCACCTCCGGCGAGGACCTCCACAACACGGTCGCCGCGCAGGTCTTCGGGGTGGACACGTCCGCGGTCGACGCGGAGATGCGCCGCAAGATCAAGGCCATGTCCTACGGGCTCGCCTACGGTCTGTCGGCGTTCGGCCTCTCCCAGCAGCTGAACATCGAGGCCGGTGAGGCGCGGGCCCTGATGGACACGTACTTCGAGCGGTTCGGCGGGGTGCGGGACTATCTGCGGCGGGCCGTGGACGAGGCGCGGGCGACGGGGTACACGGCGACCCTCTTCGGCCGCCGCCGCTATCTGCCCGACCTCAACAGCGACAACCGCCAGCGCCGCGAGGCGGCCGAGCGCATGGCCCTGAACGCGCCGATCCAGGGCACGGCGGCGGACATCGTCAAGATCGCCATGCTGAACGTGGACAAGGCGCTCCGCGCGGCCGGGCTGACCTCGCGGATGCTGCTCCAGGTGCACGACGAGATCGTGCTGGAGATCGCCCCGGGCGAACGCGAGGCGACGGAGAAGCTGGTCCGCCACGAGATGGCCGACGCGGTCCACCTGCGGGCCCCGCTGGACGTCTCGGTGGGCGTGGGCCAGAACTGGGAGTCGGCAGCGCACTGACGCGCAGCGGTCGGCCGAGGGCGCCGGCCTCGGACCCCGGGTTCGTTCTGGACCCCGGGTCCGCTTGCCGGGGCCCTGGGGAGCGGGGCCGGGGAGCGGAGAGCGGGCGGGTTTCCCTGTGCGGGACGGTGTCCGGCGGTCCGATGGTCCGGCGGGGTTCCGGTGCCCGGTGCCCGGTGCCCGGTGCCCGGTTCGCCGTCGCGGTGGCCCGGGTGTGCCGTTCCGGTCGGGCGGCGGGGTCGGCCGCGTCTGCTGGCCGGTGGCCGGTGGCCGGTGGGTGTGCCGGTGGGCTGGCGGTCCCGTGCCCGGTTCGTTGTGTGGGGGACCGTGGGCCGCTTCCGGTCGTGGCTGCCGTCACCCGCGTGGCGGTCGTGGAGGCGACCTCGGGCGGCCCGCGCCGTCAGGATGCGGGCATGGGTATACGCATGCTCAACCGCCGGCCGGTGCCCTCGCGGGGGCGGGGCGGCGCGGGGCCCGTGCCGTCACGCGGGTCCGCCCCGGTCTTCGCGAGCGCCGCGGGCACCGCACGCGTCCCGACCGGCCCCGTCGACGGACTGCGCCGCTCGGCGACCGAGCTGCGCGGACGTCTCGCCCGGGTCCGCGGCGACCTCGTCGAACCGGAGTCCTGGTACCTGTGGGCGGGGCTGCTGCGCGGGCACCTGACCACGGCCCTCGCCCGTCTCCCGAGGCCGGACCGGCGCCGTGCGCGCGGGCTCACCGTCTTCGTGGCGGCACCCGTCTCCCCGGCGCGGCCCCGGGACCGGTCCACCGGGGACTGACCGTGCGGTGACTGCGTCACCTCGTCCCCGCGCCCGCCCCCTCCCGGCGGCGGTGCAGGACGGCCGCGTGGAGGACGGCCCCCGCCAGGAGGCCCGCACCCGCCCCGAAGCACAGGGTCGGGATCAGCTCCCAGGGCCGCGCCGCCTCGCCCCGGCGTGACCACCACGCCGTCGCCCGGAACAGCGCCGCCACCGTGGCGCAGCCCGCGATCAGGGCCGTCGCCGCCGCGCGCTCCCGCGCTGAGAGCGCCGGGACGCCGGTCGGCCCGCCGGGGAGCGGGACGCGGCGCAGGGCCCGCAGGACGAAGACCCCGATGACCACCGCGGCGAGCGCCGAGCCGACGTACTGGACGTACCAGTACACCGGCGCCCCGGCGACCGTCTCGCCGAGGAACGGGACCAGCCGGGTCCCCCAGCGGCCGTGGTGGGTGAAGGCGTCCCAGCCGATGTGGGTGAGGGCGCCGAGGACCGCCGACGCGTACCAGCGGGCGGCCAGCGGCAGGCTCGGCCTGGCCGGTGCCGTGCCGCACCGCAGCAGGGCCGCCGAACGCGCCTGCCGGGCCCCGGGCAGCAGCGCCACCAGGGGTGCGCGCAGCAGCAGCCAGAGGCCGACCAGGGCCCAGCAGAACAGGACGTCGACGGTGAACACCCCGGGGACGGAGTGGGTGACCCTCCCGAACTCCATCGCCCCGGGCACCACGCCGTCCGCGTAGTAGGTGAGGTCGGGCGCGAAGGACCCGGCCACGAGGACGGCCGGGACCAGTCGGCCCCGGCCGGATCCGTCGCCGCGCACGGCGGGCAGGACGGCGGCCGCGTGGCTGAGGGTGAACGGCAACTGCGCTCCTCGGAGGGGACGTTGCCCGGCGTCCCCGGCCGGACGGTGCGTGCCGTCCAGTATGCGGGCCGCCCCGCGTCCCGGCGGTGGATGGCCGGACGGTGAATTTCGGGCGTCAACGGGTGCACGTGCAAAGCAAGTTGTCGTAGGGTCGCCTGGGCCCGCACCGTGCCGGGGAGTGCGGCTCCAGCGACGGACAAAAGCATCGATAACCTCGGCGAGGGCAACCACCGCACCACGTCGATCGTCACAGGAGTGGCGGGCCCCGCGGGCCCGCGACGGATCAGGGACGGGCACGCGGACGTGTCCACGGGAGGGGTTGGTTCACGCTATGGCGGCGCACATCGGCAGGAGGCTGCGCAAGGGGGCGGCGACAACCGCCGTGGCCGCGGCGGCGGTCGCGGCCCTGTCCGCGTCCCAGGCACCGGGAGCCGCGGTCGGTGACCACGGCAGGACCAGCGCCGCCGACGCCCAGCCCGCTCCGGACGCGGGCGGCTCCGACCAGGGCGGCGCGACCGGCAACTCGCCGTACTACACCGACCTTCCGCCGCTGAACAGCCCCAACCCCGCGCCCAGCGCCAGTGCGGGCGCCGGTACGCCGGTCGCGCAGGGCGCGGCCGAGGCGGGCATCCCCGCGACGGTCCTCGACGCCTACAAGAAGGCCGAGGCCGAACTCGCCGCGTCCAAGCCCGGCTGCAACCTGCCCTGGCAGCTCCTCGCCGCGATCGGCAAGGTGGAGTCGGGCCACGCGCGCGGCGGCCGGGTCGGCGCCGACGGCACGACGACCTCCCGGATCCTCGGCCCGCAGCTCGACGGCGACGGATTCGCGCTGATCAAGGACACCGACAACGGCCGGTACGACGGCAACAGCAGCTACGACCAGGCCGTCGGGCCGATGCAGTTCATCCCGTCCACCTGGGCGTGGGCGGGCCGCGACGGCAACGGCGACGGTCTGAAGGACCCGAACAACGTCTACGACGCGGCGCTCGCCGCCGGTCACTACCTGTGCCGCTACGACTGGGACCTCTCCGCCCAGGGCGACCTCGACCGCGCGATCCTCAGCTACAACAACTCCAGCGAATACCTGGCCACCGTCCTGTCCTGGCTGGAGTACTACCGCAAGGGCACCCACGAGATCCCGGACGGCACCGGCGGCGTCCCGTCGGGCCGCAGCGACGACGGCCGGACCGGGTCGGTGGTCCCGCGCACCCCGGTCCTGCCGACGACGCCGAGCACGCCCACGACGCCCAGCAGGCCGAGCACCCCAAGCACGCCCAGCACCCCGAGCAAGCCCTCCACGCCGCCGACGACCACCCCGCCGACGACACCGCCCACCACGCCGCCGCCCACGCCCACCGACACCGTGGACCACCTGGCCGACGCCGGGACGGCGAAGCTCACCGCGCGGGCGGGCGACGCGTTCACCAAGCGGATCAGCACCCGGGCGGAGACGGAGGCCGGGAAGGCCGTCGGCAAGGTCCGGATCCGCTACACGATCACCGGCGACACCGACACCGTCTTCACCGGCGGCGAGTCCGTCGCCACGGTGACCACCGACGCCTCGGGCGTGGCCGTCGCACCGGCCCTGAAGGCCGGGGAGAAGACCGGCGAGGTTGTCGTCAGGGCCACCGTGGTCGGCCGCACGGTCACCGGGCTCGACTACCACGCGACCGTCACCGAGCGCACCGCCGACGCCCTGGTGCGCACCGGCGACACCGCGCTCACCTGCGTCCCGGGCGGCGGGTTCGCGGACCGCGTCGAGCTGCGCGCCACCTACAAGGGGGCCGTCGCGGACCGGGTCGGGGCCACGGCGACCCTCGTCACGTCGGCCGACGACGCCACCGAGACCACCGCGGGCCCCTACTTCAAGGACGCCGACGGCAAGCCGGTGCGCACCCTGACCGGTCTGGCGACCGACGCCAAGGGCGTGCTCCTGCTGCCCGAGCTGTTCGCCGACGACACCGAGGGCACCTTCCTGCTGCGGGTCACCACCGCGGGCGGCGCCACCGTCACCGTCGAACTGAAGGTCGCGGCCGCCGACGCCTCCCCGAGCCCCTCGGCGAGCCCGTCCGCCTGACCCACCGACGAGGGCGCCCCCTCCGCCGACGCGGACGGGGCGCCCTCGCGCGTGTCCGACGTGTTCTCATCTCGCGCGCCCGTTGCTACCGTGCCGGATCTGACGCTGTATCAGTTCCCGTCCGCCGGGAGGCAGGCATGCGCGCCCTGATCGCCGCCGCGACCGGTCTCGTCCTCGCCTGCGCCCTGGTCCTTACCGTCACCGCGCTGGGCACGCCGACCGGCAGCACGTCCCCGAAGCCCCTGCTCACGACGGTCCCCGCACACCCCTGACCGCCCGAGGAGGCCGAGATGCGCCGCAAGGCCGGCCTGGTCCTGCTCGCCCTCGCGGTGTTCTGCACCGCGCTCTCCCCGCTGCTGCGCTACTACGCCTTCCCGCGCCTCGCGAAGATCCCGGCCGACCAGTACCAGGACATGGTCCTGGAGGCGAAGGACGCCACCCTCCTCGACTACGGCACCATGCGCGCGAAGCGGGTCCCCCAGGTCACCGTCGTGCAGACCCTCAAGGGCGACGTGGCGGCCGCGGAGGCGATCGAGCGCACGGCCGGCCGCGACGTCGTCGTCTGGGACTCGCTCTCCTACGTCCAGGGCCCCGACGGCGCGATGGTCTCCCGCATCCCCGAGCGGTACATCTTCGACGCCCACTCCCAGGAGCCCGTCCACGCCACCGGCGAGTCCGTCGACGGCGACCCCGTCACCCGGCGGGGCATCGAGTTCAAGTGGCCCTTCCTGACCGAGCGGCGCGACTACGAGTACTTCGACGCCCAGACCCGCACCAGCGCCCCCATCCACTACCGGGGCACCCGGGACTTCCGCGGCCTGGAGGTCTACTACTTCGAACAGACCGTCCCCTGGACCCGGGTGGCGTTCCCCAAGGTCATGCCGGTCAAGGGCATCACGCCCGCGTCGGTCGCCGCGACCGGCACCACCCGCTGGTACACCACCGTCCGCAGGTTC
Organism: Streptomyces sp. SolWspMP-5a-2; assembly: GCF_900091845.1. Classification (GTDB taxonomy): domain Bacteria; phylum Actinomycetota; class Actinomycetes; order Streptomycetales; family Streptomycetaceae; genus Streptomyces; species Streptomyces doudnae. The sequence continues at coordinate 22,328 of NZ_FMCI01000148.1, read as the reverse complement.
TGGGTCGAACCCGTCACCGGCGCCCCCGTCTACGGCGAGGAGATCCACCGGGAGGAGCTGCGCGGCGGCACCCTGCTCGGCGGCCGGGACAAGGTGACGGCGTTCGCCGGGCACGTGAAGATGCGCGAGGACTACATCGAGCACACCGTCGACCTGGTCAGGTCCAACCGCACCCTGGTGCTGCTGCTCACCTCGTACCTGCCCCGGGGCTTCCTCGCCCTCGGCGCGCTGCTGTTCGCGCTCTCCCTCGCGCTGGAGGCACGCGGCCGCCGCCCCGCGGGCCCGGCGCCCGCCGCGGAGTCCGAACCGGAGCCGGTCAGCGCCTGAGCCGGTCAGCGCCTGAGCCGGGCGTTGGTGTGCCGGGTCGGCTCGGCCGCCGCCGGGTCCTCGGGCCACGGATGCTTCGGGTACCGGCCGCGCAGCTCGGCCCGCACGGCCCGGTAGCCGTCCCGCCAGAAGGACGCCAGGTCGGCGGTGACCGCGACGGGCCGCCCGGCGGGGGAGAGGAGATGCACGAGCAGCGGCACCCCGGCGACCGCGGGCGACGCGTGCAGCCCGAACATCTCCTGCACCTTCACCGCGAGCACCGGCCGCTCCGGGTCCGTGTAGTCGACCCGGACCGCGGACCCGCTGGGCACCGTGATCCGCTCCGGCGCCAGCTCGTCGAGCCGCCCGGCCCGGCCGGACGCCCAGGGCAGCAGCCGGGTCAGCGCCCGGCCCGCGTCGATCGCGCCGAGGTCGCCGCGCCGCCGGGCCCGCCCCAGCTCGGGCTCCAGCCAGTCGTCCACGCGCGCGAGGAGGGCGTCGTCCGACACGTCGGGCCACGGGTCGCCCAGGTGCAGCCGCAGGAACGCCAGCCTCCGGCGCAGCCCCCGGGCCTCCTGCGACCAGCGCAGCAGCCCGAGCCCCTCGGCGCGCAGCCCGTCCAGCAGGGCCGCGCGGACCAGTGCGGGAGCGGGGTCGGACAGGGGCCGCGACGACAGCTCGATCGCCCCGAGCCGCCGCACCCGCCGCGCCACGACGTCGCCGTCCCGCCACCGCACCTCCCGCTCCTCCGTACGGAGGAAGGCCGCGGCCCGCAGCGCCACCTCCTCGTCGAGCGCCGCCGCGAGGCGCACGCGCGCGTGCCCGGACCCGGCCGGACGGTCGGCGACCGCCACGGCGATCCACGGCGCCCCGCGCAGCGCCGACCCCTCCGCGAGCGCGGCCCGGGTGCCGGAGGCCATCAGACAGGACCCGCCGTCCGCCCTGGCGACCCGCTCGGGGAAGGCGAGGGCGCAGACCACCCCGGCCATCCGGTCGTCGGAGAGGTTCGCGGTGTCCCAGGCCCCCGTCTCTTCCGCGCCGTCCCCCGCCCCCGGGCCGGGCGCGGACGGCGCGCGGTCGGCGGCCAGGGAGCGCAGACGGCGCGTCTCGGCGCGCCAGCGGGCCGCGTACGCGTCGCCGCCCCCGGCGCGCGGCACGCAGCGCGGCGGCCAGGTCGTCGCCGTACTCCCGGGGCGCCTCCTCGCTCAGCAGGGCCACCACCTCGGCCCCGGCGCCGTCCGTGTCCAGCAGCGCCCGGCCCAGCCGCGGGTGGACGCCGAGGCGCGCCAGCCGGATCCCGCGCCCGGTGGCCCGGCCGTCGGGGCTGACCGCGCCGACCGCCGTCAGGACCGATCTGGCCGCCGCCATCGCACCGGCGGGCGGCGGGTCGAGCAGCGCGAGCCCGGACGCGTCCGGATCGCCCCAGCAGGCCGTCTGGAGCGCGAACGCGGTCAGGTCGGCCACCTTGATCTCCGGCGCGGGGAACCGCGGCAGACGCGTGTCCTCGGCCGCCGTCCAGCACCGGTACACCGCCCCCGGGGCCTCCCGCCCGGCCCGGCCCGCCCGCTGCCGCCCCGCCGCCAGGGAGGCCCGGACGGTGGTCAGCGAGCTCAGCCCGCGCGCGTGGTCGACGCGTGGCTCCCGCGCCAGCCCCGAGTCGACGACGACCCGTACCCCCGGGACCGTCAGCGACGACTCCGCCACCGACGTCGCGAGGACCACCCGGCGCCGCGAGCCCGGCGCCAGGACGGCGTCCTGCACGGCCGCGGGCGCCCGCCCGTGCACCTGGAGCACCTCGACGCCGTCGCCGCCGCCGAACGGGGAGAGGTCGCCCAACTGCCCCGCCACGCGCGCGATCTCGCCCACGCCGGGCAGGAAGCACAGCACGTCGCCGTCCCGCTCGGCCAGCGCCCGGCGCACCACCGACGCCACGTGTGCCAGCAGCGCCGGGTCGACCCGCGCCCCGTGCGGCGGGCGGACCGGGCGGGCCGGGGGCGCCCAGACCGTCTCCACCGGATGCGCGACCCCGGCCGCCTCGACCACCGGGGCCCCGCCGAGGACCCGGGCCCAGCCCGCCGCGTCCGTGGTCGCCGACGCGGCCACCAGCCGCAGCTCGGGCCGGAGCGTCTCGCGTACGTCCCAGAGGAAGGCGGCCGCGGTGTCCGCGTCCAGATGCCGCTCGTGGCACTCGTCGAGGACCACCGCGTCGACGCCGGTCAGCTCCTGGTCCCGCTGGAGACGCTGGAGGAGCACCCCGGTCGTGACGACCTCCACGCGCGTGTGCCGCCCGACCACCCGCTCGCCGCGCACCGTGTACCCGACGCTCCCGCCGGGCTCCTCGCCCAGCAGCCACGCCATCCGCCGGGCCGCCGCGCGGGCCGCGATCCGGCGCGGCTCGGCGACCACGACCCGGCGGGCCCGGCCCCCGCCGTGCAGTCCGGCGAGGACCAGCGGCACCAGCGTCGTCTTGCCGGTGCCGGGCGGCGCGCACAGCACCGCCGCGCCGTGGCCCTCCAGGGCGTCGCGCAGCGCGGGCAGCGCGGAGCGGACCGGGAGCCGGTCGAGGTCGTCGGAGCGCCGCACGCCGTCAGTCCCGTGCGCAGACGAAGATCGCCGTCCCGGGCAGCAGGCTGCCGCGCAGCGGGGACCAGCCGCCCCACTCCGAGGTGTTCCAGGACGGCCACTCCGGCTCGACCAGGTCGACCAGCCGGAACCCGGCCGCCACCACGTCCCGCACCCGGTCGCCGAGGGTGCGGTGGTGCTCGACGTAGACCGCGTGGCCGGTGTCGTCCTGCTCGACGTAGGGCGTGCGGTCGAAGTAGGACCCGGACACCGAGAGCCCCTCGGGCCCCGGCTCGTCGGGGAACGCCCAGCGGATCGGGTGGGTCACCGAGAAGACCAGCCTGCCGCCGGGACGCAGCACCCGGCGCACCTCCCGCAGCACCACCACCGGTTCGGCGACGAACGGCAGCGCCCCGTACGCGGAGCACGCCAGGTCGAACGAGGCGTCCGCGAACGGCAGCGCGCAGGCGTCCGCGCAGACCAGCGGGAACGAGCCGCCGATCCGCAGCGCGTGCTGGAGCTGGCGGTGCGAGATGTCCAGGGCGACCGGGCGGGCCCCCTGCGCGGTCAGCCAGCGCGAGCACTGGGCGGCGCCCGCGCCCAGCTCCAGGACGTCCCGGCCGGCCAGCTCCTCGGGCGGGCCGAGCAGCTCCGCCTCCACCTCGTCCAGACCCTCGGGACCCCACACGAAGCGGTCGTCGCCGAGGAACGTGCCGTGCTCGACCTGGTACTCGTCCGCGTTCCGGTCCCACCAGCCCCGGTTGGCACGGGAGCTCTCGGCTCCGTCCGCGCCTCGTCGGACGGCCTCGGGCTCGAACGCTTCGGGCTCTTGGATGATCGGCTCCCTCGTCGTACTCTTCCCTCCACCCCGTCCCCCGACGGGTGTCACAGGAGGGGTGTCTCTGGCCGTCGTGGCCTCAGAGGACAGTTCTTGTGCCGGGTATGCGGCGATCCGCCCCGGGTGTGCGCCTTCGCGCATTGACCCTGCCCGGCTGCCCCCGTATGCTACAAGTTGCGCTGCGGGCCTGCGCACCTCAGACGTAGCAGGCTGCGCTCGCATCTGTCGTATGTCCCCTCGGTTGTCGAGGCGTCACGGTTTCCATCGTGTGTGGCGCTTCCTTGGCTGTCCGGCTTCTTCAGAGCGATACGGGCTCCCGGCGTAGCAGTACCTACGACTCAATGTCCGTACCGGAGCCCTTTCCCACATGACGAGCAGCACCGAGACCACCGCCACCACCCCGCAGGTTGCGGTCAACGACATCGGTAACGAGGAAGCCTTCCTCGCCGCGATCGACGAGACGATCAAGTACTTCAACGACGGCGACATCGTCGACGGCGTCATCGTGAAGGTCGACCGGGACGAGGTCCTGCTCGACATCGGTTACAAGACCGAAGGTGTCATCCCGAGCCGCGAGCTCTCGATCAAGCACGACGTCGACCCCAACGAGGTCGTCGCCGTCGGTGACGAGATCGAAGCCCTTGTTCTCCAGAAGGAGGACAAGGAAGGCCGCCTGATCCTCTCGAAGAAGCGCGCCCAGTACGAGCGCGCCTGGGGCACCATCGAGAAGATCAAGGAAGAGGACGGCATCGTCACCGGTACCGTCATCGAGGTCGTCAAGGGTGGTCTCATCCTCGACATCGGCCTCCGTGGCTTCCTGCCGGCCTCCCTCGTCGAGATGCGCCGTGTCCGCGACCTCCAGCCCTACGTGGGCAAGGAGCTCGAGGCCAAGATCATCGAGCTGGACAAGAACCGCAACAACGTGGTCCTGTCCCGCCGTGCCTGGCTGGAGCAGACCCAGAGCGAGGTCCGCCAGACCTTCCTCACGACCCTGCAGAAGGGCCAGGTCCGCTCCGGCGTCGTCTCCTCGATCGTCAACTTCGGTGCGTTCGTGGACCTCGGTGGCGTCGACGGTCTCGTCCACGTCTCCGAGCTCTCCTGGAAGCACATCGACCACCCGTCCGAGGTTGTCGAGGTCGGCCAGGAAGTCACCGTCGAGGTCCTCGACGTCGACATGGACCGCGAGCGTGTCTCCCTGTCGCTGAAGGCGACGCAGGAAGACCCGTGGCAGCAGTTCGCCCGCACGCACCAGATCGGGCAGGTCGTTCCCGGTAAGGTCACGAAGCTCGTTCCGTTCGGCGCGTTCGTCCGCGTCGACGAGGGCATCGAGGGTCTGGTCCACATCTCCGAGCTGGCCGAGCGCCACGTGGAGATCCCGGAGCAGGTCGTCCAGGTCAACGACGAGATCTTCGTCAAGGTCATCGACATCGACCTCGAGCGCCGCCGCATCAGCCTCTCGCTGAAGCAGGCCAACGAGTCCTTCGGTGCCGACCCGGCCTCGGTCGAGTTCGACCCGACCCTGTACGGCATGGCCGCGTCCTACGACGACCAGGGCAACTACATCTACCCCGAGGGCTTCGACCCCGAGACCAACGACTGGCTCGAGGGCTACGAGACCCAGCGCGAGGCGTGGGAGGGCCAGTACGCCGAGGCGCAGACGCGCTTCGAGCAGCACCAGGCCCAGGTCATCAAGTCCCGCGAGGCCGACGCCGCGGCCGCGGCCGAGGGCGGCGAGGCTGCCGCTCCGTCCGCCTCCGGTGGCAGCGGCGGTGGCGGCTCGTACTCCTCCGAGGGTGCGGACACGTCCGGCGCGCTCGCTTCGGACGAGGCGCTCGCCGCGCTCCGCGAGAAGCTGGCCGGCGGCCAGAGCTGACCTGCTTCCCGGGCCGCCGAGGCCCGGTTGCTCGACCGAGGGGCCGTACCCGAGAGGGTGCGGCCCCTCGGCCGTGTCCGGAAGCGGGCGGAGCTTCGGCCGGTTCCTGGGGGTGCCCTGCCGGTTCGGGGCAAGGGTGCGGGTGCGGGTTCCGGGTCGGGTGCGGCGATGAGAAGCCGGTAAGAGGCGGGCTGATCAGTGGCGGGGCGGGGAATGGACCCGGCGGACGGGGCGTTGGAGAGTACGAACACGAGGAGGGGCGGTCACAGTGCTTGATCCGCAGGGTTTGTACGCATGGGAGCCGAAGGGCCTCGCCGTGGTCGACATGGCGCTCGCCCAGGAGTCGGCCGGTCTGGTCATGCTCTACCACTTCGACGGATACATCGACGCGGGCGAGACCGGCGACCAGATCGCCGAGAGCATCCTCGACTCGCTGCCCCACCAGGTCGTCGCCCGTTTCGACCACGACCGGCTCGTCGACTACCGGGCCAGGCGCCCGCTGCTGACGTTCACCCGCGACCGCTGGACCGACTACGAGGTCCCCTCGCTCGAGGTGCGGCTCGTCCAGGACGCCACCGGCGCGCCCTTCCTGCTGCTCGCCGGGCCCGAGCCCGACGTCGAGTGGGAGCGCTTCGCGGTCGCCGTGCGGCAGATCGTCGAGCGCCTCGGCGTCCGGCTCACCGTGAACTTCCACGGCATCCCGATGGGCGTCCCGCACACCCGTCCGGTCGGCCTCACCCCGCACGGCAACCGGACCGACCTCGTCCCGGGCCACCGCAGCCCCTTCGACGAGGCGCAGGTCCCCGGCAGCGCCGAGTCGCTCGTCGAGTACCGGCTGATGGAGGCCGGGCACGACGTCCTCGGGGTCGCCGCGCACGTGCCGCACTACATCGCGCGCTCCGCCTACCCGGACGCGGCGCTGACCGTCCTGGAGGCCATCACCGCCGCCACCGGCCTGGTGCTGCCGGGCATCGCGCACACCCTGCGCACCGACGCCCACCGCACCCAGACCGAGATCGACCGCCAGATCCAGGAGGGCGACGAGGAACTGGTCGCGCTGGTCCAGGGCCTGGAGAACCAGTACGACGCGGTCGCGGGCGCCGAGTCCCGGGGCAACATGCTCGCCGAACCGGTCGAGATCCCCTCCGCCGACGAGATCGGCCTGGAGTTCGAGCGTTTCCTCGCCGAGCGCGAGGGCGACGGCTGACGCCACCCGGGGCAGGCCCTAAGCTGGCGCTCATGCTGACGGTGGGCCTGACCGGCGGAATCGGAGCCGGCAAGAGCGAGGTGTCGCGGCGGCTCGTGGAGCACGGCGCCGTGCTGATCGACGCGGACCGGATCGCGCGGGAGGTCGTCGCGCCCGGCACCCCCGGCCTCGCCGCCGTGGTCGACGCCTTCGGCCCCGAGGTGCTCACCGCCGACGGCGCCCTGGACCGGCCGCGGCTCGGCGCGATCGTCTTCGCCGACCCCGAGAAGCTCGCCCTCCTCAACTCCCTGGTGCACCCCCTGGTCGGCGCCCGCTCCCACGCCCTGGAGACGGCGGAGGCCGAGGACGCCGTCGTCGTCCACGACGTGCCGCTGCTCACCGAGAACGGCCTCGCCCCGCGCTACGACCTGGTGATCGTCGTGGACGTCAGCCCGGAGACCCAGCTCGACCGGCTGGTGCGGCTGCGCGGCATGACCGAGCAGGACGCGAAGGCCCGGATGGCCGCGCAGGCGACCCGGGACGCGCGTCTGGAGATCGCCGACATCGTCATCGACAACGACGTCCCGCTCCCGCGGCTGGAGCGGCGGGTGCGGGAGGTGTGGGCCGATCTGGTGCGGCGGGCCGAGGCGGCGCGCGGGGGACCGGAGGCGTCCCAGGAATAGCGTCGGACGGGAAGGGCGTTGAACCCTTCCAGTGAGGGAAGGACTCATCCGTGCCCGAGAGCAGCGGATCGACCGGACGTACTCCGGAGACGCATGTCATCGACTTCCGCGCGGCCGAGCGGCTGCTCGACGCGCGTGACCCGAGAGGCGCGGTGAAGCTGCTCGACAGCGTCATCGCCGCCCACCCGGAGAACACGGCCGCCCGGCTGCTGCGCGCCCGCGCCTTCTTCGCCGCCGCGCAACTGCGGCCCGCCGAGCTGGAGTTCACGATCGTCCTGGAGCGTGAGCCGGACAACGCGTTCGCGCACTTCGCCCTCGCCCGCACCTACGAACGGCAGGGCAGACCCGATCAGGCGACCCGGCACTTCCGGCTGGCCGCCGCGCTCGACCCCAACCCGCAGTACCTGAAGGCCGCCCGTTTCGACGACTGAGCGGGCGCGGTCCGGCGCGGCCACAGCGGCGGGGGCGACTCGGGGCGCGGGGCGGCGGGCCGGGGTGACACGGACGGCTCAGCGCCGGGGGCGCCGTTCCGGCGGGAGATAGGGCGGGACGTCACGGCCCGGCTGGAAGTGCGGGCCCTGGTGGATGTGGCGCACGATCACGCCCAGGTCCACGGTCGCCACCAGCCACAGCACCCCGCAGGCCACCGCCCAGCCGACCTGCCCGGTGAACGCGAAGACCGCCGTGCCGAGGACCGCCCAGACCAGGCCCCACAGGCTCAGCCACAACCGCATCCGCAGCGCACTGCGCGCGGTCGTCGGTTCACTGCCCGTCCGCACAGCCGGTCACCCCTTCTCCTTGCAACGTACTCTTCGGATGGAACGGACACCAAAGGGGGGAACGCGTGCTTCCGCGCGCCGACGCACTGGCCGAGACGCTGGTCGATCTGGGGGTGCCCCACGAGGACATCAACGAGCTGGTCAGGATGGGCCGCCGGGTCACCGACGACCCCGAGCTGCGGCAGTTCCTCGAAGCCTGCGTCGGGCAGCTGACCCACGGCCTCGGCGAGATCCGCGGCGGGGTGGACCTGCCCGACCTCGACTGGCCGACCGGGGCGCTCCAGCGCTGCTTCCCGCTCTACGTCTTCGTCGCCGCGCTGCCCCACACCCGCGCCCACCACCGCGCCCTCGGCGTCCCCGACGACGTCTCCCGGCGCACCCTCGCCGACCTCGGCAGACACGTCGCCGTCCACCGCAGGCGCTACGGCGTTCCCGGTCTGGTGTCACGGCGGTGGCTCACCCTGCACTTCGGCGGGGAGCTGTACCAGCTCGGTCGGTTGCAGTTCCAGCGCGCCCGGCACGGTGAGCGCACCGGGCACGCCCTGGCCGCCGCGGGACTCGACACGGCGCCCGGCACGCCCTGCCTGAACCTGCACATCCCCGACTACCTCGGCCCGCTCTCGCCGGAGGCCTGCGACCGTTCGCTGGCCCTGGCCGCTGACTTCTTCGCCCGTCACCACCCGGAGGAGAAGTACCGGGCCGCGCTCTGCCACTCCTGGCTGCTCGATCCGCAGCTGGCCGAGGACCTGCCCGCCGACTCCAACATCGTCCGCTTCCAGCGGCGCTTCCGGGTGGCCCGCGAGGACACCGAACCGGCCGACACCGAGCCCGTGCAGTTCGTGTTCGGGGACCCCGGTCTCGCGGTCGAGTCGCTGCCCCGGCGCACGGCCCTGGAACGCGCGGTCGGCGACCGGCTGCGGGCGGGCGGCCACTGGTACATCGGGCACGGGTGGTTCCCGCTGTAGCGGCGCCGACGGCCGGTCCGGTCGGGCCCGCCTGCGGGGATGCGGGTTCGGCTCACCCGCCGGGCCGCTCCTCGTCGTGCCGCCTGCTGTTGCGGGCCGCCGTCGCCGAGTCCTGGAGGCCGCGCAGCCGTTCCATGTCGCGCCGGTCGCGCTTGGTGGGGCGGCCGGTGCCGCGGTCGCGGACTCCCGCCGGGGCCACGGCCTGGCGCGGCGGCGGGGGCGGCGAGTTGTCGACGTAGCACTGCGCCGCGACCGGGGCGCCGACCCGCTTGCGGATCAGGCGCTTGACGACGACGATCCGCTCCCGCCCCTCCTGTCGCACCCGCACCTCGTCGCCGACGCGCACCGCGTAGGCGGGCTTCACCCGCTCGCCGTTGACGTGCACGTGGCCGCCCCGGCACGCGGTGGCGCCGACCGAACGCGTCTTGACCAGCCGGACCGCCCAGATCCAGCTGTCGAGCCGGACCGTCCCGCCCTCCCCGGGCCCCGCGGCCTCGGCCGCGGCGACGGCCGCCTCGACCTTCGGGTCCGGCCCCGCGGGCTCGGGCGCCGGTGCCTGGTCGTCGTTCGCTGCGGACTCTTCGGAAGCCATGCCGTCGACCTTAGTCCGCGGGCGGCCCGGGACCGGACGGAATTTCCGCCGCTCCCGTCGTCTTGACCGCCCCATCGTCTTCGACCGCCCCACCGCCCCACCGCCCCGCTGCCTCGACGGCCTTCCGCCCAGGGGGCTCTCCCGTCCCGGTCCTCCGTTCCCGGTCCGCCGGTCGTACGGTGGTCGGGTGAGTGCTCTCGGCGATCTGGACCAGCGCGTCGCGGACTGCCGTGCCTGTCCGCGGCTGGTGCGGTGGCGGGAGGAGGTCGCCCGCACCAAGCGGGCCGCGTTCGCCGACTGGACGTACTGGGGGCGCGCGGTGCCGGGGTTCGGGCCGTCCGACGCCCGGCTGCTGATCCTCGGGCTGGCCCCGGCGGCCCACGGCGCCAACCGCACCGGCCGGATGTTCACGGGTGACCGCTCGGGCGACGTCCTCTACCGCGCGCTGTACGACGTGGGGCTCGCGTCCCGGCCGACGGCGGTGTCCGCCGACGACGGTCTGACCCTGCGCGGGGTCCGCATCACGTCCCCGGTGCACTGCGCGCCGCCCGAGAACAAGCCGACGCCCGCCGAACGGGACTCCTGCCGTCCCTGGCTGGTGGAGGAACTGCGGCTGCTGCGGCCGACGGTGCGTGCCGTGGTCGTCCTCGGCGCCTTCGGCTGGCAGGCGGCGCTCCCGGCGTTCGCGGCGGCGGGCTGGGAGGTGCCGCGCCCCCGCCCGGCCTTCGGCCACGGCACCCGGGTCGCGCTGGACGGGCCCGGCGGGCCCGGCGGGCCCGATGGGCTCGGTGGGCTCGATCTGTTCGGCTGTTACCACGTCAGCCAACGCAACACGTTCACCGGGAAGTTGACCCCGGAGATGCTCAGGTCGGTGCTGCGCGAGGCGGCGGACGCGGCGGGGTTGCCGACGGTGGACGAGGGGCGCGGCGGCGGGGTCGTGGGGTGACGGGCTCGGGGTCCCGGGGTGACGAAGCGGGCGGGCCCGGCGGTGGGGGAGTCGGCGTGCCCCGGGGTGACGACGTGGGCTGACCCCCGGGTGACGGAGTGGGCGGGTCTCGGAGTGTCCGGTGGGTGCAGGCCGACCCGGGGTCGGGGTGCCCCAAGCAACCGCGGGCTCACCCGGGGACGCCCCAAGTGGCATGCGGCCAGGCCCTGTTGACCCCCGACGCTTTCGCCTCTCCCCGACGACCGATCCAGCTCAGTCCACGGCAGGCCGGGCCGGGGACTGCTCCTCGCCGAACAGATGGCGGACCGTGGAGCGGTAGTTGGCCTGGACGTGGGTCAGGGCGTGGGCGCGGGCCCGGTCCGGGTCGCCGGAGGCGATGGCGTCGTACAGGTCCCGGTGCTCCGTGAGGAGTTGGGGCCACTCCTCGTTCTGCCGGGTCAGCCAGCGCAGCCGTCCGTCGACCGGTTCCAGCACGGAGATCAGCAGGCTGTTGCCCGCCAGGGCGAGGATGCGGTCGTGGAAGAGGGTGTTGATGTCCGTGATGGCCTCGGCGTCGTCCGCCTCGGTCGCCGCCGCCGACCTGGCCAGCAGCGCGCGCAGTTCCGTCAGCGCCTCGGGCGTCGCCCGCTCGGCCGCGAGGCCCGCCGCGTAGACCTCCAACGCCTCGCGCAGTTCGAAGAGTTCCTTGACGTCGGTGGGGGTCAACCGCCTGACGACGGTGCGGCGGGCGGACTCGAAGTGGACGAAGCCCTCCGCGACCAGCGCCCTGATCGCCTCCCTGACCGGCACCCGCGAGACCCCGAGCCGCTCCGCCAGCTCCCTTTCGACCAGCCGGTCACCCGGGCACAGCCGCCCCGCGATGATGTCCTGCCGCAGGGTCGCCAGGACCCGCTCGCGCACCGCGCCGAGAGGTTCGATCTTCGCCATGGGACCATCTTCGCCGACGGCGCGGCCCCGGTCGGCCGGTTCGCCCGCCCGGTGCGGGAGGAGCCGGGGGCGCGGGCGCGGCCGCCGTCCGGTCTCCGCGCAGCCTCCAGGACCCCCGATCCTGGGGGCTTTCGTGCTGTTGTGGTGGTTTCTGAGCCTATCTGGGGCTCCCTGGCGAATTTACTGAGCCTTAACGGCGGCGATATCGGTCCGAACGCTTGACGGCGGGACCATGTCCGCAGTTTGGTATACCAAACGCGTTCGGCTCGTCCTCCGTCATCCCCAAGCCCCGCCCGCTCTGGAGGTCCCCCGTGTCCCTCGCAGACCGCGCCGAAGCCGGCGCCCCCGCGTTCACCCCCGATCCCCGGCTCACCAACGAGGACCTCGCCCCCGCCGCGCAGCGGAACTGGAAGGTCTTCGACCTCTTCGCCATGTGGATGTCGGACGTCCACAACCTCGGCAACTACACCTTCGCCGCCGGTCTGCTGGTCCTCGGCATGAACGTCTGGCAGGTCTTCACCGCGCTCCTCGTCGGCTTCGTGCTCATCTACGTCGGCATGAACCGGATGGGCACGATAGGCCAGCGCCACGGCGTGCCCTTCCCCGTCGTCAGCCGGATCAGCTTCGGTGTCTGGGGCGCCAACATCCCCGCCCTCATCCGGGCCGTGATCGCCATCATGTGGTACGGCATCCAGACCTACCTGGCCTCCGTCGCCGTCAACGTGATGCTGCTGGCGGCCTGGCCCGGCCTGGAGTCCTGGACGCACAGCTCGTTCCTCGGCCTCGACGCCCTCGGCTGGGTCTCGTTCGTCTCGCTCTGGTTCCTCCAGGCGCTGATCATCAGTCAGGGCATGGAGTCGGTACGGAAGTTCCAGGACTTCTGCGGCCCCGCCATCTGGATCGTGATGATCGCCCTCGCGGTGTGGGTGCTGGCCAAGGCCGGGTGGACGATCTCCCTCACCGACACCCCGCACCCGGTCCCGGTCGGTGAGCAGTGGCGCCAGTGGTTCGGCGCGATCGGCCTGATCCTCGCCACCTACGGCACGCTGATGCTCAACTTCTGCGACTTCTCCCGCTTCGCGCCCGACCAACGCACCGTCCGCCGCGGCAACTTCTGGGGCCTGCCCATCAACTCCACGGCGTTCGTGGTCGTCTCGGTGATCGTCACCGCCGGTTCGCTCAAGGTCTTCGGCGAGGCCATCACCGACCCGGCCGAACTGGTCGCCAGGGTCGGCAACACCTGGGTGCTCGTCCTCGGCGCCCTGACCTTCGCCATCGCCACCATGGGCGTCAACATCGTCGCGAACTTCGTCTCGCCCGCCTACGACCTCGCCAACGTCTGGCCGCAGAAGATCACCTTCAAGGTCGGCGGCTGGATCAGCACGGTCGCCGCGCTGGTCGTCACGCCCTGGAACCTCTTCTCCAACCCGACCGTCGTCAACTACTTCCTCGGCGGCCTCGGCGCCTTCCTGGGACCGCTGTTCGGCGTCATCATGGTCGACTACTACTGGGTCAAGCGCGGCCGGATCGACGTCGACGGCCTCTTCGACGCCACCCCCGGCAGCCGCTACTACTACCGCAAGGGCGTCAACCCCCGTGCCCTGTGGGCGTTCCTGCCCTCGGCCGGTGTCGCCGCGGTGCTCGCGCTGGTGACCGTCTTCAGCGACGTGGCGCCGTACTCCTGGTTCATCGGTACCGCGCTCGCGGCCGGACTGTACGCGGTCCTGTGCCGGAGCGAGCGCACGGCGGAAGAGGGCTGACGCAGGTGCGGATCGTCGTCACCAACTGCAACACCACGCGGGAGATGACCGAGGAGATCGTCCACGGCGCCCGGACCGCCGCGGGTCCCGGCACCACCGTGACCGGGCTGACCCCGGCGTGGGGCCCCGAGTCGGCCGAGGGCTGGCTCGACAGCTACCTGTCGGCCGCCGCCGTCATGGACCTGCTGCGCACCTACCGGGGACCGGCCTACGACGCCGTCGTGCTCGCCGGGTTCGGGGAGCACGGGCGGGAAGGAGTACGGGAGTTGGTCGACGTCCCGGTCGTCGACATCACCGAGGCCGCCGCCCACCTGGCGTGCCTGCTGGGACGGCGGTACGGCGTCGTCACCACGCTGGAACGCTCCCGGGGGCAGATCGAGGACAGCCTGGAGACGGCAGGTGTCGCCCGCAACTGCGCCGCCGTCGTCGGCACCGGCCTCGGCGTCCTCGACCTCGGCGACGCGGCCCGCACCGAGGCCGCGTTCCTCGCCGCGGCCGAGCAGGCGCGCGCGGCGGGGGCCGAGGTCCTGGTGCTCGGCTGCGCCGGAATGACGGGACTCCAGCGCACGGTGGGCGAGAAGCTGAACATGCCCGTCGTGGACGGCGTCGCGGCGGCCGTCAAACTCGCCGAGTCCCTGGTGGAGTTGGGGCTGACGACCAGCCGCGTCGGCAGCTACCAGCGCCCGCTGCCGAAGCGGCGGGTGTGGGGGGCGGACGGAGCCGGGGAGGGCGGACAGGAGCGCGGGCCCGCTCGTCTGGGCTGACGGGGCTGACGGGGCTGGTGGGGTCGGCGTGGCTGACAGGTCGCGTGGGCCTGGCGGGGCCGACGGGGCTGACAGGTCTCGTGGGACCGGTGGGGCCCACAGGTGTGGTGGGGCCGACGGGCTGGCAGGTCTCGTGGGTCCGGTAGGTCCGGTGGGTCCGGTGGGGCCGACGTGGCTGACAGGTCTCGTGGGTTCGGTGGGGCTGGCGGCTCGGGTGGGGGTGGTGGGTTCCGTGGTGGGCGGGGGTGGCGAGAATGATCGTCATGAACCTGCCTGACGGACTCCACCAGGTCGCCGACGGACTGCACCTCTGGTCCCCGGGACACCCGGGCACCTGGGGTTTCGCGAACTGCCTGCTCATCGTCTCCGGTACGGAGGCGGCCCTCGTCGACACGCCCTACGACCGCCCGATGACCGAGGCGCTGATCGACCTGGCCCGGCCGTTGCTGCCCGTCGGCGCCACCGTGGGCACGATCGTCAACACCCATGTCAACGGCGACCACACCTTCGGCAACGGCCTCTTCCCCGGCGCCGACATCATCGCCACCAAGGCCGGGGCCGAGCATCTGTGCCGGGAACCGTCGCCCCAGCAGATGCACTTCCTCACCCACGCCACCCCGGCCGACGAACCCCTCGGCCGCTACGCCCGGGAACACTTCGGGCGGTACCGGTACGACGACGTCGAGGCCGTCCCGCCGACCGTCACCTTCGCCGGGCGGTACGACCTGCGGATCGGCGGGACCGACGTCGAGCTGATCGAGGTCGGCCCCGCGCACTCCGCCGGTGACCTGATCGTGCACCTGCCCGCCCAGCGGGTGGTCTGCGCCGGTGACGTCCTCTTCGCCGACGACCACCCCGTGCACTGGAACGGGCCGCTCTCCCAGGTCGCCGCCGCGTGCGAGACGATCCTCGCCCTCGGACCCGAGGTGATCGTCCCCGGCCACGGCCCGCTGATGACCCCGGCGGACGTCCGCCGACACCTCTCCTATCTGCGGGAGTTGGCGGAGCGGATCGAGGCCGGGCACACGGCGGGCCGCACCGCCTCGGAGACCGCCGCCGCCATCCTCGCCGACGGCTTCCACGACCACCTCGGCCTGCCCGAGCGGATCGTGATCCTCACCGCCGTCGAGTACCGCCACCTCGACGGCGACCTGAGCGAACCCGATCTCATCCAACTCGCCGGGCGTGCGGCGCAGTGGGCGTACGGGGCTCGGGCGCCGCGCGCCTGAACCGCCCCGCCGACGGGGTGATCTTCCGGCGAACCGCAGGCCGGTGCGCGGGACCCGGACGGCGGCGCCCGCAGACTCCCGGGAAGAGTTCGCCGCCCGATCGCCGCCGGCCGTCCCGGAGCCGGGTGCCAGGCGGCGGGAACGGAGTCGCCCGTGGACAGCTTCTCGCCCCCGCCGTGGCCGTCCCGCCCCCGCCGTCCGCTCCCCGTAACGCCGGGGACCGCCGTCCGCGCCCTGCTGGCCGCGCTGCTCACCGGCGCGTGCTGCGCCGCCGTCGCCCCAGGACCCGCGACGGCGACCACCGGGACGGCGGGCACGAGGCCGGCGACCACCGGGACGGCGGGGCGTGAGCCGGTGACCGGCAGGACGGCGGGC
Organism: Streptomyces sp. SolWspMP-5a-2; assembly: GCF_900091845.1. Classification (GTDB taxonomy): domain Bacteria; phylum Actinomycetota; class Actinomycetes; order Streptomycetales; family Streptomycetaceae; genus Streptomyces; species Streptomyces doudnae. The sequence goes on along the minus strand of NZ_FMCI01000148.1, from coordinate 6,543 downwards.
ATGAGGCCGGTGGCCGGCGGGACGGTGGGGCGTGAGCCGGTGGCCGACGACGGTGGCCCGCTGTGGACCGACCCCGACTCGGACGCCGCGCGGCAGGCCGCCGGGTGGCGCGCGGCGGGACGCACGGCGGACGCCGCGCTGCTCGACCGGATCGCCGACCGCCCGCAGGCCGAGTGGATCCACGGCCCCGACCCCGCCCCGACCGTCCGCGCCCGCACCACCGCGGCGGCCCGCGCCGGACGCCTGGCCGTGCTGGTCGCCTACTACGTCCCCGACCGGGACTGCGGGCAGTACTCCGAGGGCGGTGCCCCGAACGCCGCCGCCTACCGCGCCTGGGTCGACGCGTTCGCGGCGGCGCTCGGCGACCGCGGCGCCTACGTCGTCGTCGAACCGGACGCCGTGGCCCAGGTGGTGGCGGGCTGCACCCGGGTGACGGCGGCCGAGCGCTACGCCCTCCTGGCGTACGCCGTGGACCGTCTCAAGAGCCGCGCCCACACCCGCGTCTACCTCGACGCCGGCAACTCCGCCTGGATCCCGGAGGCCTGGCGACTGGTCGACGGGCTGAAGGCGTCCGGTGCCGGGCGGGCCGACGGGGTCGCCCTGAACGTCTCCAACTTCCAGACTGACGCGGCGAGTTCGGCGTACGGGGAGTGGCTGTCGAAGGACCTGGGCGGCATCCACTACGTCATCGACAGCAGCCGCAACGGCAACGGGCCCGCCGCCGGGGCGAGCGGCACGGACGCCTGGTGCAACCCGGCCGGCCGCGCCCTCGGCACCCCGCCGACGACCCGCACGGGCAGCGCCCGCCTCGACGCCTACCTGTGGATCAAGCGGCCGGGCGAGTCCGACGGCACCTGCCGCGGCGGCCCGGCGGCGGGCCGGTGGTGGCCGGAGTACGCCCTCGAACTGGCCCGCAACGCCCACGAGTCGGCGCACTGACCCCGGACCCTCCCGCGCCGCTGCGGCCGCGCGGCGTACCGCAGGTCCGGTTCACGCTCCGGCGGCCTGGCGGGCGCGGGGGAGGCGGCCGTAAGGGGCTGGTGCCTTCGATTCCAAGGTCGGTTGCGGCTGATTCTGTTCATAAAGAAACCCCGGCTTCCCGCCAACCGTCACATCCTCGCAATACAACCGTCCCGTCTTCTCCCTCCGCGCCGACTACCGTGGACCCTCCGCAGCACCGAAACGCCATCGCCCCGGCCACCGTCGCCCGCAGGCACCCGCCCCCGTCGAGACGACAGGAGCCACGTGACCCGGTCCCGGCCCGCCCTGCCCCCCTGGCTCGCCCACGCCCTCCGCGCCCAGCGCGGTCCCGTCCCCTGGAGCGCCGTCGTCCGAGGCGCCCTCGCCGCCGGGCCCGTGCTGCTCGGCGCCGTGCTCCTGGACCGGACCTCGCTCGGGGTCGTCGCCGCGATCGGCGCCATGTTCGCCGGGATCAACGACCGCCCCGGCAGCCGACGCGCCTCCGTGCGCCGCCTGGGCGTGCCCGCGCTCGCCGGAGCCGCCGGGCTGCTCGCCGGGACATCGACGGGGGACCACCTCGGGCCGGTCGCGCTCACCCTGCTGCTCACCGCCGTCGGACTGCTGGCGGGCGCGGTCAGCGCCGTCGGGCCGATCGCCTCCGGTGCCGGGACGCAACTGCTGGTCGCCTCCGCGATCGGCGCCGGGATGCCGCTGCCCGACGCGGGCTGGCAGCGGGCGCTCGCCTTCCTGACCGGCGCGGGGTGGCTCCTCGCGCTGCGCCTGGTGCTGCCCACCCCGCGCGCGACGGCCGGTGACTTCCGGTTCGACGGCGAGCGGGACGCCGTCGCCGCCGTCTACGACGCCGTCGCCGCACTCCTCGACGCGGCGGGCACCGACGCCGCCACCGGGCGCAGGGCCGCCCTCACCGGCGCCCTCGACCAGGCGCAGGACGCCCTCGCCGGACCCCGGCTGCGGCGTTTCGCCAGCTCGGCGGCGGAGCGGCGGCTGCACGCCCAGTACGCCGCCGCGCTCCCGCTCGCCGAGGCGGCGACCGCGCTCGCCTGGGCCGGGGACCCCGTCTCGGCCCGCGCCTCCGAAGGACCCCGCAGGCTCGCGGACGCCGTCAGGGGCGGCACCCCGACCGGCCCGCTCCCCGCGCCGCACCGCTCCGCGCCCGCGCTCCGGGCCCTCGACGACGCGCTCCTGCACGCCGCCCACGCCTTCGACCAGGGCCGGGGCGGCGACCTGCACACCCGGCCGCGTCCGGCCGACGGGCGGTGGCGGACCGTCTTCGGGCCCGGCGGGCGCGAGTACGGGCTGCGGGTCGCCCTCTGCTTCGGCGCGGCGGTCGCCGTCGCCCAGTATCTGCACCACGCCCGCTGGTACGGGCAGCACCAGCACTGGTACTGGCTGCCCGCCACCGCCGTCTTCCTGGTCAAGCCCGACCTCGGGCCGCTGGTGTCCCGGGTGCTGTGCCGGGCCGCGGGGACGGTGCTCGGCGCGCTCCTGTTCGCCGGGTTCGCCACCGTGCTGCCCCGCCCCGAGGGGCTGATCGCGCTGGTCGCCCTCAGCGGCGCCCTCATACCGGTCGCCACCCGGCACTTCGCCGCGCAGACCGCCGTCGTCACCGTCCTCGTCCTGGCCCTGGTGATGGTCGGCGGCGAACCGCAGGCCTCCGCGGGACGGATCGGCGAGACCCTGCTCGCCTGCGCGATCGTCCTCGTCGTCGGACATCTGCCGATGCCCGGCCAGCGCGGCGGCGGCGTCCGGTCGCGGGTGGCCGCCGCGGGCGACGCCGCGCACACCTACCTCACCCATGTGCTGGGGGAGACGGCGGACGACGGAAGCGCCCCGGAGGCCCGCGCCGTCCGCTGGACCCTGCGCCGTGAGGCCTACCGCACCCTCGCCGAGGCACGTGCCGCCATCGCCCCGGCCGCCGCCGAACTCCCGCTCCTCGCACGGCACTCGGCGGGCGCCGAGACCGTCGTCCACACCCTGGAGCGGCTCGTCGACGCGGCCACCGCCTGCGCCGTCCAACTCGACGACTCCGGGCGGCTCTCACCCCGGCACACCGAACAACTCGTCGCGCTCCTGGACGAGTTGGCGAAGGAGAGGGAGCGGAGCGGGCTGCCCGTCGCCGCCCGCGCCCTGCCCCCGGCGGATTCCCCGGCCGGATCCCCGGCCGGATCCCCCGCCGGATCCCCGGCCGGTGGAGGCGCCGGAAAATTCTCTCCGTGACGGCGATGAGTTCCGCGTCCGCCCCCGGTCACCCCCTCCGTACGGACCATGGGTACAGGAGGAGCAATGTCGCTTCCGGAGATCGTCTCGCGCGAGCGGTGGCGCGCGGCGCGCGAAGAACTGCTGGTCAAGGAGAAGGAGGCGACCCGCGCGAGGGACGCGCTCAACGCGGAACGGCGTCGCCTGCCGATGGTGGCGATCGAGCGGGAGTACCTGTTCGAGGGCGGTGACGGCAAGGCCACGCTGGCCGACCTCTTCCAGGGCCGCGGCCAGCTCGTCGTCTACCACTTCATGTTCGCGCCCGAGTGGGACGCGGGGTGCCGCAGCTGCTCCGCTTTCCTCGACCAGATCGGCCACCTCGCGCACCTGAAGGCACGCGGCACCACCCTCGCGGCCGTCTCGCGGGCGCCGTACACGAAGATCCTGCCGTTCAAGGCCCGGATGGGCTGGACCCTGCCCTGGTACGGGGCGCACGGCGACGACTTCAACCTCGACTTCGAGGCGACCCTGTCGCAGGACGGCGAACTCTTCGACCGGCCCGGCGTCAGCTGCTTCCTGCGCGACGGCGACCAGGTCTTCCACACCTACTCGACCTTCGCGCGCGGGCTCGACGGACTCGGCTCGACCACCAGCTTCCTCGACCTGACCGCGCTCGGCCGGCAGGAGGAGTGGGAGGAGCCCGCGGGGCGCGCGTCGGCGCTCGGCGCGCCCGCCGGGAGCGAGGGCGTCCGCTATCACGACGAGTACGAGGACTGACGCGGAGCGTGCCGGTGATCATCGGTCGGTCACCGGACCCTCACCCTCCGCGCCGATCAGGTGTCGGCTACGTCTCAGTACCGCCACCGACCGCGACCGGGCACCACCGGAAGGCGTTAACTCCTACAACGCATGACGCTTTCTGGAGGTGCAGGGTGGTGAACGGGCGAACAGTGCTCGAACGCTTTCCCGCGGGCGGGCCGCGCGGGTCGTGGCCGGCCGAGGAGTTCGCACACGCGCGACGGCAGGAGGGGCTGGCGGCCGAGGTCGTCATGGACCTCGCGAGCGACACGTTCCTGGTGATCGTGCGGGGCGGCGAGGCCGCCGTGAACGTGGTGGTGGCCTGAGGGGCGCCCGGTACGGGGCCCTCCGGGCGGGTGCGCGGGTGGGGTGGACGGTTGACGGCGCCCGCGGTCAGCCCGCGGTGAGCCCGTGATCAGCCCGTTTTCGGGGCCGGGACCGGGACCGGGACCTCGGTCGTGAACTGCCGCGCCTGGAGCGAGTACAGCTCCGCGTAGACACCCCCGCAGGCCAGCAGCTCGTCAGGGGTGCCGGACTCCACCAGCCGCCCCTGGTCCAGCACATGCACCAGATCCGCGTGCCGCACCGACGCCAGCCGGTGGGTGATGAGGACGACGGTCTGCCCGGTGGCGGCCAGCGCCCTGATCTTCTCGAACACCTCCAGCTCGGCCCGCGCGTCCAGGGCCGCCGTCGGCTCGTCCACGATCAGGATCCGGCCCCGCCGGTAGGCGGCCCGCGCGATGCCCAGACGTTGCCACTGCCCGCCGGACAGCTCGTGGCCACCGCTGAAATTGCGGGCTAGGAGCGTGTCGAGCCCCCTCGGCAGCTCCCCGACGACCTCCTCGGCGCCCGCCTCGGTCACCGCTCGGGCCAGCCGCTCGTCGGTCAGCGGCGCGGAGGACCGGCCGACGGCGACGTTCACCCGCGCGGTGAACGGCCAGCGCTTGAAGTCCTGCGCGACCATCGCGATCCGCTCGGCGAGCGCGTGCCGGTCCGCGGTCGCGGTGTCCACGTCGTCCCACAGGATGCGGCCCCGGTCCGGGGTGTAGAGGCCCGCCAGCAGCTTGACCAGGGTCGACTTGCCCGAGCCGTTCTCGCCGACCAGCGCCACGATCCGGCCGAGCGGCAGGGTGAGGGTGACGTCGTCGAGGGCGGGGCGCACCGACTCGCCCGGGTAGTGGAAGGTGACATTCTCGAACCGGATCTCGCTCGGGTCCTCCGGCAGCGGATCACCGCCGATCGGGATCGCCCGCTCGGCCGCCTCCGCGTACATCCGGTGCAGGTCCCCGACGAACAGCGCCTCCTCGTGCAGCGAGTTGACCTCCAGGACCAGGCTGTCCAGGCTGCTGGAACCGGTGCGGATCGCGATCACCGCCGTCCCCGCGACCGACAGCGCCATCGCGCCGGTGAGCAGCAGCCCGCCGAGCGTCGTGTACGTCGCCACCGTGGCGAGGCCGGTCCAGACCGCCGCGATCAGACCGGTGCGGGCCGCGAGCCTGGCCAGCCGGGCCTGCTCCGCCTCCGCCGTCTCCGACATCGACCGGAAATGGCGCAGCAGGAAGGGGCCGACGCCGTGCACCCGGATCTCCGGTGCCGCCCCCGGCTCGGTCAGCAGCGAACTGATCAGTTGACCGGCGCGGGCGTGCTGCACCCAGGTGTGGAAGGACTCGTACCGGCGCCGGGCGTTGGTCAGGGCGCTCCAGGCGCTCGGCAGCGTCATGGTCATGAGGAGCGGGAGCAGCGCGGGGTGCAGCACGGTCAGCACGCCCGCCGCCGCGATCAGGGAGATCGCCGCGTTCACGACCCGGGTGGCGCACGAGATCATCCGGCGGGCCGAGGCGGCGCCGTACTGCGCGGTGTCCAGCAGCTTGTGGAAGGCGTGGTCCTCGATCGCGGACAGCTCCACGGCCGCCGCCCGCTCCAGGTACAGCTCCGTCGCCACCCGTTCGACCTTGGGTTCGAGCCGCCCGGTGGCATAGGTGGACGCGGCCCGCAGCAGCGTCCCGAGCAGGGTGACGGCGGCCATCACGGCCAGCGCGGGAGCGGCGCCGCGCAGCCGGTCCTCGATCGAGCCGCCGTCGATCAGCCGCCCCAGGACACTGTTGACGGCGAGGAGGCCCACCGCCTGCGTGAGGCCCCGGGCCACCTCGGCCGCGAGCACGGTCCGCGCGGCCCGCCGGTCCGCCTGCCAGGCCAGCCGGAAACTCGATCCGAGCAGCGACGGCAGCCGCGTCACCATGGCCCGGAAGCCCAGCTCAAGGAAGGCGTCCCGGTGCTGGCTCCACCCCATGTCGTATCGGAGCGGCCCGCCGAACAGCAGCCTTTCCGACTCGGAGACCTCGCCCTCCGCCAGTCCCCGCTTCTTCGGCACCGCCGACCTCCCCGTCTCCCGATGGACGAACGGCCACTATCGCGGGCCGCGCCGGAGGAGGGGAGAGCGCATGGGGGAGCGGGCGGGGGGAGCACGCGGCGCGTGGAAGTCTTCCCGGGCGCGGGGCCGGGTCGCGGAACGGGGGGTGGGGTCGTGTCGCGGGGATCGGGGCGCGGGGCGGGGGCGTGGGGTCGGGC
>NZ_FMCI01000055.1 GCF_900091845.1 Streptomyces sp. SolWspMP-5a-2 | reverse complement strand
CCCCTCTCCCCGCGCCCCCGCCGGCCGCCGTACCGCCCGTCGAGGTCGCCGTCTCCACCGCGCCGGACGCCGTGGACCGGGAGCGGCTGCTGCACGGCACGCACCACGAGCCGCACGCGGTGCTGGGGGCGCACCCGGTGGCGGGCGGGGTGGTCTTCCGGGCGTTCCGGCCGTACGCGCGGTCGGTGACCGTCGTCGGGGACGGGCTGCGCGCGGCCCTGCACGACGACGGGGACGGCTTCTTCTCCGGGCTGCTGCCGCTGCCGGAGGTCCCCGCCTACCGGCTGCTCGTCGGGTACGAGGGCGCCGAACCGGAGGTGGAGGACGCCTACCGGTTCCTGCCGACGCTGGGCGATCTCGACCTGCATCTGATCGGCGAGGGACGGCACGAGGAGCTGTGGAAGGCGCTCGGCGCGCATCCCACGGTGCACCAGGGCGTGTCCGGCACCCGGTTCGCGGTGTGGGCGCCGAACGCGCGCGGGGTGCGCCTCGCGGGCACCTTCAACTTCTGGGACGGCACCGGCTTCCCGCTGCGGTCGCTGGGGTCCTCCGGGGTGTGGGAGCTGTTCGTGCCGGGGGTCGGCGAGGGCGAGCTGTACAAGTTCGAGCTGACCGGTCCCGACGGCACCCGCACCCAGCGCGCCGACCCGATGGCCCGGCGCACCGAGGTGCCGCCCGCGACGTCGTCCGTGGTGACGGCCGCGCACCACGAGTGGCGGGACGGGGAGTGGATGGCCCGGCGCGGCGAGGTGCCGCCGCACGAGGCGCCGTTCAGCGTCTACGAGATCCATCTGCCGTCCTGGCGCCCTGGGTTGACGTACCGTCAGCTGGCCGACCAGTTGCCCGGGTACGTGCGCGACCTGGGGTTCACGCACGTCGAGCTGATGCCGGTCGCCGAGCATCCGTTCGGCGGGTCGTGGGGCTACCAGGTCACCGGCTTCTACGCGCCGACCGCCCGCCTCGGCACCCCGGACGACTTCCGGTTCCTGGTCGACGCGCTGCACCGGGCCGGGATCGGGGTGCTGATGGACTGGGTCCCGGCCCACTTCCCGCGCGACGCCTGGGCGTTGGCGGAGTTCGACGGGCGTCCGCTGTACGAGAGCGCGGATCCGCTGCGGGCGGCCCACCCCGACTGGGGCACCCTGGAGTTCGACTTCGGCCGCCGTGAGGTGCGCAACTTCCTGGTGGCGAACGCGGTGTACTGGTGCGAGGAGTTCCACATCGACGGGCTGCGGGTGGACGCCGTCGCCTCGATGCTCTACCTCGACTACTCGCGCGAGGAGGGCCAGTGGACGCCGAACGCGTACGGGGGCCGGGAGAACCTGGACGCGGTGGCGTTCCTCCAGGAGATGAACGCGACGCTGTACCGGCGGGTGCCGGGGGTCGTCACGATCGCCGAGGAGTCGACGGCGTGGGACGGCGTCACGCGCGCCACGGACACCGGCGGTCTCGGCTTCGGCATGAAGTGGAACATGGGCTGGATGCACGACTCGCTGGCCTACATGGCCCATGAGCCGGTGCACCGCAGGCACCACCACCACGAGATGACGTTCTCGATGGTGTACGCGTACAGCGAGAACTACGTGCTGCCGATCTCGCACGACGAGGTGGTGCACGGCAAGCGGTCCCTGGTCTCCAAGATGCCGGGCGACTGGTGGCGCCAACGCGCCGACCTGCGCGCCTACCTCGCCCACATGTGGGCCCACCCCGGCAAGCAACTCCTCTTCATGGGACAGGAGTTCGCCCAGGGCGCCGAGTGGTCCGAGGCGCACGGCCCGGACTGGTGGCTGCTCGACCCGGCCTACGGCGCCGAGGCCGACCACCGCGGCGTCCGCGACCTCGTCCGCGACCTCAACACCGTCTACACCGCCACCCCGGCCCTGTGGCAGCGCGACACCGACCCCGCGGGCTTCCGGTGGATCACCGGCGACTCGGCCGACGACAACGTCCTCGCCTATCTGCGGCTGGCCGCCGACGGCAGCCCGCTGCTCGCGGTGACCCACCTCTCCCCCGTGGTCCGCCACGACTACCGGGTCGGCGTCCCGGAGGACGTCCCGGCCTGGCAGGAGGTCCTGAACACCGACGCGGCGCGCTACGGCGGCAGCGGCGTCGTCCACCCGGACGCCCTGAAGCCGGAGCCCCACCCCTGGCACGGCCAGGGTTCGAGCATCCGGCTGACCCTGCCGCCGCTGGCCACGGTCTGGCTGCGGCCCGCGTGAGCCCCTCCGCCGGCGGCCGGGGTCAGTCCCGGCCGCCGGCGGCCGCCGTCCCGAACCCCGCCGGGAGCGGGCCCGTGTGCAGCACCCCGAGCCGCTGGGTGGCCCGGGTCAGGGCCACGTACAGGTCGCTCGTGCCGTACCGGCCCGGCTCCACCACCAGCACCGAGTCGAACTCCAGGCCCTTCGACTGTCGGGGGTCGAGCAGCACGACCCGCCGGGTCAGGTCGGGCTCCGCGCCCGCCGTCACCCCGTCGAGCCGCGCGGCCAGCGCCCGGTGCAGGTCGCGCGGCGCGATCACCGCCAGGCGGCCCTCGGCGGGCGTGAGCGAGGCGACGGCCTCGGCGACCGCGGCGGGCAGGGCGTCGCCCGGCACCTGCCGCACGGTGGGCCGCACCCCGGTGGCCCGCACCGAGCTGGGCGGCTCGAAGCCGGGGTGCGCGGCCCTGACCACTCCGGCCGCCAGCTCCATGATCTCGGCCGGGGTGCGGTAGTTGACGCCCAGCCGGGCGTGCGCCCAGCGGTCCTCGACGTACGGCGCGAGGATGTCGGACCAGGAGCCGACCCCGGCCGCCTCGGCGGTCTGGACCGGGTCGCCGACCAGCGTCATCGAGCGGGTCGGGCTGCGCCGCATCAGCAGCCGCCAGGCCATCGGGGACAGCTCCTGCGCCTCGTCGACGATGATGTGCCCGAACGCCCAGCTCCGGTCGGCCGCCGCCCGCTCGGCCGCGCTGCGGACGTCCTCCTCCTCGTGGCGCTCGGCGAACCGTGCGGCGTCGATGACGTCGTGCGCCGACAGCACCTCCGAGCCGTCGGGGTCGCCGTCCTCCTTGTCCTCGAACTCGTAGGTGCGCGAGGCGTAGGAGACGTCGAGGACACCCTGCGCGTAGGCGATCCGGGTCTCGCGCTCGCGGTCGGCGCGGGCCCGGCCCACCCGCTCGTCCACGCCGAGGAGTTCGGCGGCCTCGTCGAGCAGCGGGACGTCGGCGACCGTCCAGGCGCGGGTCACCGGGCGGCGGACGGCGTCGGCGTCCGCGGCGCCGAGGTGCTCCTCGGGGGCCGCGAGCAGGTCGGCGACCAGGCGCTGCGGGGTGAGCCGCGGCCACAGCAGGTCGATCGCCGACCAGACCTCCGGGTTCTCGGCGAGTTCGTCGCGGATCTGGGTGATGTCGCTGGGGTCGAGCAGGTTGCCGCCGTCGAACGGGTCGGTGCCGATGCGTTCGGCGACCATGTCGGTGAGGGTGTTGAGGATGTGGCCCTCGAAGTGCTCGCGGGCCTCGTTGTGCGGCAGCCCGGCCGCGCGGGTGCGGTCGCGGGCGACCTGGACCAGGCCGTCGTCGAGCATCAGGACCTCGCGGTCGTGCTCGACGGTGAGGACCGGGTCGGGCAGCGCCTGCCGGTCGCGGACGGCGGCGGCGAGCACGTCGGCCATCGCGGCGCGGCCCTTCACGGCGGCCGCCTCCGGGGTGTCGGTGGCGGTCGCGCGCACCCCGGGGAAGAGTTCGCCGACGGTGGCCAGGAGCACGCCGGTCTCGCCGAGCGCGGGCAGCACCTCGCCGATGTAGCCGAGGAAGGCGGGGTTGGGTCCGACGATCAGGACCGCGCGCCGGGCCAGCAGCTCCCGGTGCTCGTAGAGCAGGTAGGCGGCCCGGTGCAGGGCGACGGCGGTCTTGCCGGTGCCGGGGCCGCCCTCGACGACCAGGACGCCGCGGTGCGGGGCGCGGATGATCTCGTCCTGCTCGGCCTGGATGGTGCGCACGATGTCGGCCATCCGGCCGGTGCGCGCCGAGTCGAGGGCGCTCAGCAGGACGGCGTCGCCGGTCGGGTCCTCGTGTCCGGTGCGGGTGGCGTCGCCCAGGTCGAGGATCTCGTCGTGCAGCGCGGTCACGGTGCGGCCGTCGGTGGTGAGGTGCCTGCGGCGGCGCAGGCCCATCGGGGTGTGGCCGGTGGCGAGGTAGAAGGGGCGGGCGACCTCGGCCCGCCAGTCGATCAGGAGGGGGGTGCGCGCGCTGTCGTCGGCGCGCAGCCCGATGCGGCCGATGTGGTGGCTCGCGCCCGAGGCGAGGTCGACGCGGCCGAAGCAGAGCGACCCGTCGACGGCGTTCAGCGCGGCGAGCAGTCCGGAGCGCTCGGCGACCAGGATGTCCCGCTCCAGCCGGGCCTGCATGGGTGTGGCGCCCTGGGCGAGCGCGTCGGTGACGCCCGCCTCGGTGTCGCCGCGCAGGGCGTCGACATGGGCGTACAGCCCGTCGATGAATTCCTGTTCCCGGCGGATTTCACCGTCCGGAAATTCCCTGTTTGACAATTCCACTCCCGCCCGCATATGATGGCCCCATCAAGCCTGTTCGTGACGTCTTGATATAGAAGTCACGAATCAATGAATATACCCAAAGAAATCCCCCGGACGCAACGTCCGGGGGATTTCTGGTGTCCTGGGGCGGAATTACCGGGAGGGCCGCAGGGCGTCCTCCAGCTCCGCGAGCAACCGCCGCTTCGGACGGGCGCCGACCAGCGAACACACCGGCTCACCGTCCCTGAACAGCATGAACGTCGGCATGGAGAGCACCTTGTAGGCGTTCGTGGTCCGCGGGTGGTGGTCCACGTCCAGTTGCGCGATCCGCATCCGGCCGGCCTCCTCGGCGGCCAGCGCGCGCAGCACCGGCGCCATCTGGCGGCACGGCGGACACCAGTCGGCGGTGAACTCCACCAGCACCGGGAGTTCCGATCCGAGCACCTCCTCGGCGAAATTCCCGTCGGTCACCTCGGTCACGTCCGCGGTCGTCGTCACAACTTCGGCCCTTCCAGTTCGCACAGCGGTTCCTCGCCTCCGGCCGACGCCAGCCGCACCCCGATCTCGGCGCGCACCGCGCGCAGGTCGCCGATCAGCGCGTCCAGCTCGGCGAGCTTGCGCCGGTAGACGTCGAGCGAGGCCGGGCAGGTGTCGCCCTGCGGATGTCCGGCGCGCAGGCACTCCACGAAGGGCCGGGTCTCCTCCAGGTCGAACCCGAAGTCCTGGAGCGTCCTGATCTGCCGCAGCAGCCGCAGGTCGCCCTCGTCGTAGCTGCGGTAGCCGTTCTGCGCGCGCCGCGCGGACAGCAGCCCGCGCGACTCGTAGTACCGCAGGGTCCGCGTGGTGGTCCCGGCCCGTGCGGCCAGCTCGCCGATTCGCATGCCGTCGAACGTAGTCCTTGACGCCGACGTCAGGGCAACACCCGGCGCGGCCCGGGACCGCCGTCACCGCCGCCGTCCGGCGCGCCGGGCACCCGGAAGGACGGCGTCAGCGCGGGAGGGGGGCCATGCCCGCGCTGCCCGACACTTCGAGGAGCGAGGCGCTGCGGCGCTCCTCGTCGAAGGCGCGGCGCCCGCCGCGCAGCCCGAACAGCCGCTTGGCCAGGGCGATGTAGAGGACGGCGAGGATGTTGAGGACCAGCGTGGCGATCTTCAACCCGCTGACGTGCTCGGTGAGTTCGTAGATCTCCAGCGGCAGGAAGGCGGCGGTGGCGACCACCGTCAGGTACTCCGCCCAGCGCTTGGCGTACCAGAGGCCGACCGCCTCGACCAGTTCGACCAGCGCGTACGCGAGCAGCAGTCCGGCGACCAGGAGCAGGGTGGAGTGCCGGTAGCCGAAGGTCTTCTGGAGGGTGCCGACGACGGGCGAGTGGTCGAGGTCGTAGTGGAAGTGCCGGAAGACCGGCCGGAGGACGTCGAGGTACTCGTCGAAGAGGCGGCGGACCGCGTCCCGGCTGTTGCTGAACCGCCACACGGCCACCGCGACCAGCACGATGAACACGCCCCGCACGGCCCGCTCGACGGCCAGGAACCGCAGGATGAACAGGTCCCGCAGGACGGTGCCGCGCGGCACCAGGGGCGCGTCGGCGGCCGGTCCCGAGCCGTGCGGGGCGCCGAGCGCGAAGTCGCCGCAGCGCAGGCAGCGCCAGACCTCCCCGAGCGCGGTGTCGGCGCGCAGCCTGACCCGCAGCCGGGGGTCCTCCGGCGCGTAGGTCACGTGTCCGCGCCGGGCGCAGGTCCGCCGGTCCCAGTCGATCGTCATCCCCCGTGCCTCCAACGGACGTGCCGCGCCTGTGAGCAGGCGCGGCACGCTAGTGGAGACGGTTAAGAAGTGGGTAAGGGTTCAGCGGCTGCCGGAGACGGCGCCCTCGGCCCCGTCCCGCGCCGGGTCCGCCGGACCCGCCTTCGCGTCCGCGGCCGCGTCCGAAGCCGTTCCCTCCGCCGCGTCCGCGTCCGCGGCCGGACCCGCCGTCGTCGTGTCCGCACCCGTCGTCGCGTCCGTGCCGTCCGTCGTGTCCGCGTCCGTGCCGGGTCGGTCGTGGCGGGGCAGCAGGACCCCCACCAGGACGGTGCCGACGCCGAGGACGACCGCGCCGATCAGGCTGGTACGGGCCACCGCGTCGGAGAAGGACGAGCCGACCGCGTCGGCCATCTGCCGTGCTCCCTGGGCGAGTTGGGTGGCCTGCTCCTTCAACTGGGCCGCCTGCTGCGGGTCGGTGGCACGGGCGGCCTGCCCGGCCAGGGCCCGCGCCTTCTCGCCCATCCCCTGGGCGACGGCGTACCCCGCGCCGACCGAGTCCTGCGCGGTGGCCAGCGTGGCGGCGGGCAACCGGCTGCCGCCCGCGGCGTCGGCGAGGTGGTCGGAGTAGGAGGTGGCCAGCAGGGAGCCGAGGACGGCGATGCCGAGCGAGCCGCCCAGTTCGAGCGAGGTGTCGTTGACGGCGCCGCCGACGCCCAGCTCGGACTCCGGGAAGGCGCCCATGATGGCGTCGGTGCAGGGCGAGAGCGCCAGCCCGATCGCGAGGCCGAGGACGACGAGCGGGGCGACCAGGTCGGCGTAGGTCGAACCGGCGTCGACCCGGGCCAGCAGGGCGAGCGCGGTGGTGCCGCCGACCATGCCCGCGGTGACCGTCCACTTCATGCCGACCCGCGGGGTCAGGTAGCCGGTGAGGGCGGAACCGGCGAAGACCGCACCGGCCAGCGGCAGCATCCGCACGCCGGTCTCGAAGGCGTCGTAGCCGAGGACGAACTGGAGGTGCTGGGTGAGGTAGTAGAAGGCGCCGAAGACGGCCAGGAAGAAGAGGGCGACGGCGAGGTTGGACCCGGCGAAGCGGCGGTCGGCGAACCGGCGGACGTCCAGCACCGGACGCGGGTGGCGCAGCTCCCACAGGACGAAGGCGACCAGGCCGACCCCCGCGACGATCGCGGCGCCCGTCGCCTTGGCGCCCCAGCCGAAGTGCGGGCCCTCGATGATCATGTAGATCAGCGCGGCGATCCAGACCACCGACAGCAGGCCGCCGACGTAGTCGATCCGGTCGTGGTGGCCCGCCTTCGACGGCGGCACCAGGACGAACGCGCCGATCAGGGCGACGGCCGCGATCGGCACGTTGATGAGGAACGTGGACGCCCAGCCGTGCCGCTCCAGGAGCGCGCCCGCGACCAGCGGACCGGCCGCGATGGCGAGCCCCGCAGTGGCCGTCCAGAGCACGATCGCCCTGGCGCGTTCGGCGCGCGGGAAGGTCGCGGCGAGCAGGGAGAGCGTGGCGGGCATGATCAGCGCCGCGCCGAGGCCCATGACGGCGCGGGCCGCGATGACCGTCGTCGCGCTGCCCGCGAGGGAGCCGAAGACGGCGCCGCCGCCGAACACCACCAGGCCGAGGACGAGGGCGCCGCGGCGGCTGTACTTGTCGCCGATCGCGCCGAGCAGCAGCATCAGGGCGGCGTACGGGACGGTGTAGCCGTCGATGACCCACTGGAGGTCGGCGCTGGAGAGGCCGAGGTCCCGGGTCATGTCGGGGGCCGCGACGGTGAGCGCGGTGTTCGCCATCACGATGATCAGCAGACTCAGGCAGAGCACGAGCAGCGCCCACCAGCGCCGGGCGTAGGGCTGGTCCGACCTCTCGACCGGGTGGTTCACGACGAGTCGCATGGCAGGGATGGCCTTCCTCGACAGACTTCGGGCACGTCCCGGCGCCGCGGGTCCGCACGGCGCCGAGCAATTGCACAACGATGTGCAATGTATGCTCGTTGCACAACGCTGTGCAAGTCGAGTGGAGGCAGGCAGAATGACCCTCATGACCACGGGTAACAGCAGCCGCGCCGACGCCAACCGCCGACGGATCCTCGATGTCGCCCTCGCCGAGCTGCTGCGCGACCCGGACGCCTCGATGGACCAGATCGCGCGCGCGGCGGGCGTCGTCAGGCGGACGGTGTACGGGCACTTCCCCAGCCGGGACGCGCTGATCGGGACGCTCGTCGACGGGGCGGTGGAGGCGGTCGCCGCCGCGCACGCCGGGGGCCGCGCCGCGGCGGAGGGACCGGCCGAGTCGGTGGCCCGCTCCACGCTCGCCGTCTGGGAGGTCGCCGACCGCTACCGCATCCTGGTCGCCCTCGCCCAGCGCAGCGTCACCGTGCAGGGCATCCGCGACCGGCTCGCCCCGGTCCGCGCGTCCTGCGCCGAGGTGCTCGCGCAGGGGCTCGCCGACGGCGTCTTCACCTCACCGCTGCCCGCGCCCGCGCTGGCGTACGTGCACGAGCAGATGCTGCTCACGCTGATGGAGGCCGTCAACGACGGCCTCCTGGAAAGCCGGGAGGCGGGCAGCTCCGCCGCGGTCACGCTGCTGACCGCGGCGGGCGTACCCGCCTCCGACGCCACCGCGCTGGTGGCGAAGCTGAACCGCTGAACCTCTGGGCCCCTGAACTGCTGGACTTCCGGACTGCCGGGCCTTCCGGACCGGGCGGCTGAGCGACGGGGGAGACCTCAGCCGCCCGGAGCCTCGCACACCGTCAGGCCTTGGCGAGTTCCTTCTCGCCGCCCTGGTCGGGCAGGGATGCCTCGGTGTCGCTCCCGGACGCGTCGCCGTGCTCGTCCAGCAGGGTCGTCTCGTCGAAGGGCAGCTCTCCGGCCAGCACCTTCTCGACCCGCTCCTTGTCGATCTCCTTGGTCCAGGTGCCGACCAGCACGGTGGCGATGGCGTTGCCCGCGAAGTTGGTCAGGGCGCGCGCCTCGCTCATGAAGCGGTCGATGCCGACGATCAGGCCGACCCCGTCGACCAGCGCGGGCTTGTGCGACTGGAGACCGCCGGCCAGCGTCGCGAGACCGGCGCCGGTGACCCCGGCCGCGCCCTTGGAGGCGACCAGCAGGAAGAGCAGCAGCGGGATCTGCTCGCCGACCGACATCGGGGTGCCCATCGCGTCCGCGATGAACAGGGACGCCATGGTCATGTAGATCATGGTGCCGTCGAGGTTGAACGAGTAGCCGGTCGGGACGGTGATGCCGACGACCGGCTTGCTGACGCCCAGGTGCTCCATCTTCGCGATGAGCCGCGGCAGCGCGGACTCCGACGACGAGGTGGACAGGATCAGCAGGAACTCGCGGGCCAGGTACTTGCAGAGCGCGAAGACGTTGACACCGGCCACGATCCGCAGCAGCGCGCCGAGCACCACGAAGATGAACAGCACGCAGGTGACGTAGAAGCCGAGCATCAGCACGGCCAGGCCCTTGAGGGCGTCCACGCCCGCCGAGCCGACCACCGCGGCCATCGCGCCGAAGGCGCCGATCGGGGCGGCCCACATGATCATGCCGAGGATGCGGAAGACGAGGCGCTGGATGTGCTCGATGCCCCGCAGGATCGGCTGGCCGGTGCGGCCCATCGCCTGGAGCGCGAAGCCGCACAGCAGGGCGATCAGCAGGGTCTGCAGGACCTCGCCCTGGGTGAAGGCGGAGACGATCGTGGTCGGGATGATCCCGAGCAGGAAGTCGGTGGTGTCCTTGGCCTCCGGCGCGACCTGCGCCTGGCCGGTCTCCTTGATCGCCTCGGTGATGTGCAGCCCGGTGCCCGGCTCCAGGATGTTGCCGACCACCAGGCCGATCCCGAGCGCCACCAGGGACATCACCAGGAAGTAGCCGAGCGCGATCCCGCCGACCGCGCCGACCTTGGCGGCCTTGCGGACCGAGCCGATGCCCAGCACGATCGTGCAGAAGATGATCGGCGAGATCATCATCTTGATCAGGTTGACGAAGCCGGTGCCGATCGGCTTCAGCTCCTGGGCGAAGTCGGGGGCGGCCAGACCGACCACGATGCCGATGGCGACCGCGACGATCACCGCGATGTACAGATAGTGGGTGCGGTCCCGCTTGGCGGCGGGTGCGGCAGGTGCCGTAGTCGACGTCGTCACGGCTGCCTCCTTGACGTCTTCGTCGGTAGGACCGGCGTGCGGCTCACGTCCGGATGGGTGCGGGGCGGTGGGATCGAGCGGTGGCCTGAACCAGTCGTCGCGCATCCGTGTTGCGGTGACTATCTCCCGCCCTGTGAGGGCGGTCACCCTTCCGTTCATTTAGTTCACGCTTAACGTGCGAGGCACACTGACGACATGAACATCCGGCTCCCCCGCCCCCGCAGCCTCGCCGGGCAGCTCTTCGCCATGCAGGCGGTGCTGATCGCGGTGGTCGTGGCCGGATGCGCGCTGTTCACCTACATCAGCGACCAGAGCCAGGCGCAGGAGGCGGCCGGGCGGCAGGCGATGGCGGTGGCCCGCTCGGTCTCCGACTCGCCCTCCGTGCACTCCGCGATCCGCACCCCCGACCCCACGGCGGAGCTGCAGCCGTACGCGCTCCAGGTGATGCGGGACACCGACATCGACTTCATCACGATCATGAACCCGCGGGGCATCCGCTGGACCCACCCCGACCCCGACCAGATAGGGCAGCGGTTCCTGGGCCACATCGACCGGGCGCTGGCCGGGCAGTCCTTCACCGAGACCTACACCGGCACCCTCGGCCCCTCCGTCCGCGCCGTCACCCCGGTCCGCGACAGCGACCGCAAGGTGGTCGGCCTGGTCAGCGCGGGCATCAGAGTGGAGGCGATCAGCGAACGGGTGCGCGGCCAGCTGACCGGGCTGCTCGGCGTCGCGCTGGGCGCCCTCGCGCTCGGCGGACTCGGCACCTACGTCGTCAACGCGCGGCTGCGGCGGCACACCCACGGCATGAGCGCGGGCGAGCTGAGCCGGATGCACGACTACCAGCAGGCCGCCCTGCACGCGGTGCGCGAGGGACTGCTGATGCTGGACGGGCAGTACCGTGTGGCGCTGATCAACGACGGCGGACGGGAGCTGCTCGGCGTGACCTCCGAGGCGGACGTGGTGGGCACCTCGGTGGCCGATCTCGGCCTGCCCTCCCCCTTCACCGGCGCGCTCCTGTCCGCCGAGCCCCGGGTGGACGAGGTGCACCTGACGGCGGACCGGGTCCTGATGGTCAACACCTCACCGGTCACCGGCGGCGAACGCCGTGGCACCGTGGTCACCCTCCGCGACGTCACCGAACTCCAGTCCCTGATGGGCGAACTGGACTCGGAGCGGGGCTTCACCCAGGCGCTGCGCTCGCAGGCGCACGAGGCCGCGAACCGGCTCCACACCGTCGTCTCGCTGATCGAACTGGGCCGCGCCGAGGAGGCCGTCGACTTCGCCACCGCCGAACTGGAACTCGCCCAGGCGCTCACCGACCAGGTGGTCGCCGCGGTGAGCGAACCGGTGCTGGCCGCGCTGCTGCTCGGCAAGACCGCCCAGGCCAACGAGCGGGGCGTGGAACTGGTCGTCTCCGAGGAGAGCGGGCTCGACGACGGGCTGCTGCCCCCGTCGCTGCCCGCCCGCGACCTGGTCACCATCCTGGGCAACCTGATCGACAACGCGGTCGACGCGGCCCAGGGCAGCGCGGGGTCCCGGGTGACGGTGACGGCGCGCACCGAGGCGTCGCGTCTCGTGCTGCGGGTGGCGGACACCGGGGCCGGGGTGGACCCGGACCACGCCGAGCGGGTCTTCCAGCGCGGGTTCTCCACCAAGCCGTCGGGGCCCGGCGGGCGGGGCCTCGGGCTGGCCCTGGTGCGCCAGGCGGTGCACCGGCACGAGGGGACGCTGTCGGTGACCGCGGCCGACGGCGGCGGCGCCGCGTTCGAGGTGCGGCTGCCGCTGGGCGCGGGCGCGCGGGGGCCCGCCACGGACCGGGAGACTCGGTCCGACATCGTTTCCGGAGGCAAAGCGTGACCCAGGCTCCGCTCATCCGCGTCCTCATCGTCGAGGACGATCCGGTGGCCGCCGACGCGCACGTCCTGTACGTCAACCGGGTGCCGGGCTTCACCGCCGTCGGCAAGGCGCACACCGGCGCGGAGGCCCGGCGGCTGCTCGAACGCACCGGCGTGGACCTGCTGTTGCTCGATCTCCACCTGCCGGACGTGCACGGGTTGCAGCTCGCGCGGTCGCTGCGGGCGGCCGGGCACCACGCGGACGTGATCGCGGTGACGTCGGCACGGGATCTGACCGTGGTCCGCGAGGGGGTCTCGCTCGGCGTCGTCCAGTACGTCCTGAAGCCGTTCACTTTCGCGACCCTGCGGGACCGTCTTGTCCGGTACGCGGAGTTCAACGCGGCGGCCGGCGAGGCGAGCGGGCAGGACGAGGTGGACCGGGCGCTGGCGACCCTGCGGGCCCCGGGCCCGGCCGCGCTGCCCAAAGGGCTGAGCGCGCCGACCCTGGAGCGGGTCACCGGGGCGCTGCGGGAGGCGGCGGAAGGGCTCACGGCGGCGGCCCTGGCGGAGGCGGTGGGGATCTCCCGGATCACCGCCCGCCGCTACCTGGAGCACCTGGTGGAGGCGGGCCGCGCCGGACGCAGCCCGCAGTACGGCCAGGTGGGCCGCCCGGAGCTGGTCTACCGCTGGGACCGGGGCACACCCCCCGGGCGATGACGGGCGGGCGGCTCCCCCGGGCGACGACCGGGGGGCGGCTCCCCCGGGCGGGCGGAAGACAAACCCCGCAGACGCATTGACCTCTGCCGACCGCGCCTCCTACGTTCACCGGGCAACCGTCTGGGCCGACAACGATGTCCGGCCCCTAGGAGGTCGTGCCCGTGCGCCCCACCGCCGCCCGCCCCCGCCTGACCGCCCTGCTCGCGCTCGCCCTGGCCGCCGGTGCCCTCACCGCCTGCGGCGGCGGGTCCGGCAGCGACCCGGACACCGTGAAGGTCTCCTTCAAGCAGTCCACGGACAACTCGGTCCACGTCATGGACACCTATCTCGCGGACGTCAAGAGGCAGTTCGAGAAGAAGTACCCCGGCAAGAAGGTCGAACTCCTGCCGATCAAGGCGCCGGACTCGGAGTACTACACCAAGCTCCAGCAGATGCTGCGCTCCCCCAAGACCGCGCCCGACCTGGTCTACGAGGACACCTTCCTCATCAACTCGGACATCACCAGCGGATATCTGAAGCCCCTCGACGCCTATCTCGCGAAGTGGCCGGACTGGCGGCGGTTCATCGGCACCGCGAAGACGGCGGCCCGCGCCGAGGACGGCAAGACCTACGGCGTCCCGGACGGCACCGACACCCGGGGCCTGTGGTACGACAAGGTGCTGTTCGAGAAGGCGGGCCTGCCCGCCGACTGGCACCCGAAGACCTGGGACGACGTCCTCGACGCCGCCCGCGCCGTCAAGGCGAAGGTCCCCGGCGTCACCCCGCTCAACGTCTACACCGGCAAGCCCGCGGGCGAGGCCGCCACCATGCAGACCTTCGAGATGCTGCTGTACGGCACCGGCGACGGCGGCAGCGACCCGCTGTACGACACGGCGTCGAAGAAGTGGATCGCGGGCGGCAAGGGCTTCCGGGACGCGCTGTCCTTCGTCGAGACCGTCTACCGGGAGAAGCTCGGACCCGACGTCGCGACCGCCCTCGACCCCAACATCCAGACCGTCGTGCGCGGCGACCTGCTGCCCAAGGGCAAGCTCGCCATCGACCTGGACGGCTCGTGGCTGCCGCAGGACTGGCTGCCCGGCGCGGGCCACGCCTGGCCGCAGTGGTCGACCCGGCTCGGGCTGGCCGCCATGCCCACCCAGCACGGCCAGGCGCCCGGCCGGGTCAGCATGTCGGGCGGCTGGACCTGGGCGATCCCCGCCAAGGCGGGCAACCCCGACCTGGCCTTCGACTTCATCACCACGCTGCAGACCGCCGAGAGCGCCCGGAAGTGGTACGTCGCCAACTCGGGCATCGCGGTCCGCGAGGACGTCGCCGCCGACCCCGCCTACCTGAAGGCGCAGCCCGGTCTCGCGTTCTTCACCGGCCTGGTCGCCGACACCCACTACCGGCCCGCGTACCCGGCCTACCCGAGGGTGTCCACCGCGATCCAGGAGGCGATGGAGGGCGTCACGACGGGGGACCTGTCGGTGGCGAAGGCGGCGAGCGGGTACGACGACGCCCTCGACGACGCCACCGGCGGCCAGGTCGTGCGCGGGTGAACGGCGGCCACCGCCGCCTGCGTTCGCTCGGCCGCGCCCTCCCGCTCTCCCCCGCCGTCGTCCTGCTGCTGCTCTTCCTCGCGGGACCGATCGCCTACTGCGCCTGGATCGCCTTCACCGACCTCCAGCTCACCGGGCAGGCCCACGCGTCCTTCGTCGGCCTGGACAACTTCCGCCGGGCCTTCCGCGACGACGCGTTCCTCAACGCCGTATGGCTGACACTGGTGTTCACCGTGGTGTCGTCGCTGCTCGGGCAGAACACCCTGGGCCTCGCGCTGGCCGCGCTGATGCGGCGGGCCTCGAAGCCGGTGCGCACCCTCACCGGAGGCGTCGTCGTCACCGCGTGGGTGCTGCCCGAGGTGGTCGCCGGGTTCCTGCTGTACGCGTTCTTCCGCCGCGAGGGCACCCTGAACGCCCTTCTCGCCCAGCTCCATCTGCCGTCCCAGAACTGGCTGTTCACCCTGCCCATCCTCGCCGTGTCGTTCGCCAACGTGTGGCGCGGCACGGCCTTCTCGATGCTCGTCTACTCGGCCGCCCTGAACGAGATCCCGCGGGAGGTCGAGGAGGCCGCCGAGGTCGACGGGGCCCGCGGCCGCCGCCTGTGGTGGCACGTCACGCTGCCGATGATCCGGCGCTCCATCGGCACCAACCTGATGCTCAACACCCTCCAGACGCTCTCGGTCTTCGGGCTGATCTGGGTGATGACCAGGGGCGGCCCCGGCGGCCGGAGCCAGACGCTGCCGCTGTTCATGTACGAGACGGCGTTCCAGAACAGCATGATCGGCTACGGCACCGCGGTGGCGCTGCTGCTGCTCGTCGTCGGCTCGCTGTTCTCCGTCGTCTATCTGCGCCTGCTGCGCACGGAGGTCTGAGCCCCATGGCCCGCACCGTCTCCTCGCGCCGCCTCGGCCGGCGGCTGGCCGCCGACACCGGCCTGCTGGCGGTCGCCGCCGCCTTCGCGCTGCCGCTGGCCTGGGTGCTGCTGTCGTCCGTCGACCCGCACGCCGACCTGCGGGTGAAGGCGCCCGACGGCCTCACCCTCGGCAACTTCGACGCCATCCTCACCCCGGACATCACCTTCACGCCGCTGCTCAACAGCCTGGTCCTGTGCGGCGGCGCGACCCTGCTGACGGTGGTGTGCGCGGTCCTCGCCGCCTACCCGCTCTCCCGGTTCCGCTCCCGCCTCAACCGCCCGTTCCTGCTGACGATCCTCTTCGCGACCAGCCTGCCGATCACCGCGATCATGGTCCCGGTCTACGCGCTGTTCGTGCGGGTCGATCTGATCGACACCGCGCACGGCACGATCCTGTTCTTCGCCGCGTCCCAACTCCCGTTCGCCATCTGGCTGATGAAGAACTTCATGGACGGCGTGCCGAAGGAGCTCGAGGAGGCCGCCTGGACCGACGGCGCCTCCACCCTCCAGTCCCTGGCCCGGATCGTCCTGCCGCTGATGGGCCCGGGGGTCTCGGTGGTGACGGTCTTCTCGTTCGTCATGATGTGGGGCAACTTCTTCGTCCCGTTCATGCTGCTGCTCACCCCGGACCAGATGCCGGCCAGCGTCAGCATCAACGAGTTCTTCGGCAACCGGGGGATGGTGGCGTACGGGCAGTTGGCCGCCTTCTCGGTCGTCTACTCGACGCCGGTGATCCTGCTGTACCTGCTGATCTCGCGGCGGCTCGGCGGCGGGTTCGCGCTCGGCGGGGCGGTCAAGGGGTGAGCGGCCGCCCGCCGCGCAGCCGGGGCCGCCGCGACCGGCCGGTTTTCCGGACCGAAAGGGCCATGGTCACCGCGTCGTCACACCCCTAGGGTGTGGCCGTGCCAAGACCCTCAGTCACCCCGAACCAGAGTCCGGAACGGTCCTCCCCGCCGTTCAACGCCCTTGCCGCGCGCCGCCTGCGCGCCGCGCTCGGCATGCGGCCCGAGAACGTCGCCTACGGTCTGCGGGCCTCGTACGGGATGCCGTACGTCACCGCGGACCTGGTGGCGGCCTGGGAGCGGGGGACGACCCGGCCCTCCGGCCGCGAACTGACCGCGCTGGCGGGGGTGTTGTGGTGCGCGCCCGAGGAACTCGTGGGCCGGGCACAGGTGTTGCGTGACCACCGGGTCGCCCGCGGGCTCGCCCCCGAGGACGTGGCCCGCGCCCTCGGCATCGACCTGCCCGTGTACCTCGACATGGAGGAGCACGGCACCTGGCGGGGCACCGAGCGGCAGGCCGCCGTCCTGGCCGAACTGCTCGATCTGGCGCTGCCGGTGCTGCTGACCGTGACCGGGCGGGCCGGGAAGCTGGCCGAGCTGCTGCGGGAGGCGGTGACGACGCGCTGGCAGGCGTCCGTGCGGCCGGTCGGGAAGATGCTGACGTCCCTGGACCGGCGGCTCCTGGAGGTCACCCTGCAGGAGCTGCACCAGGAGTACCGCGAGCACGAGGAGCGCACCGCGGCGGCGCCCCAGCGGGGCGACTACGGACGGGAGTTCCTCGACCGGATCCTCGACCACTTCTGGTCGGCGATCGAGAGCCGCACCGGCCGGGCGAGATAGCCGGACCCGGCCAGGACGGCGGCACCGGGCACGGTCGCCCCGGCCCGCCGTCCGTGTCCGTCCGCCGGCGCCGTGAGCCGGAGAGGTTCACCGGCTCGCGATGCCCGGCAGGGCACTAGAAGACCGACTCCGCCTCGTACATCCGGTCCGCCGGGACCGTCTTCAGCTCGGTCACCGCCTGGGCCAGCGGCACCATGACGATGTCGGTGCCGCGCAGCGCGGTCATCCGGCCGAACTCGCCGCGGTGGGCGGCCTCCACGGCCTGCCAGCCGAAGCGGGTGGCGAGCACCCTGTCGTAGGCGGTGGGGACGCCGCCGCGCTGCACATGGCCGAGGATGACCGGCTTGGCCTCCTTGCCCAGGCGCCGCTCCAGCTCGTAGGCGAGCGCGGTGCCGATGCCCTGGAACCGCTCGTGCCCGAACTGGTCTATGGCGCCCTTGCCGTAGTCCATGGTGCCCTCGGCCGGGTGGGCGCCCTCGGCGACGCAGATGACGGCGAACTTCTTGCCGCGCGCGAAGCGCTCCTCGACCATCTTGACCAGGTCGGCCGGGTCGAAGGGCCGCTCGGGCAGGCAGATGCCGTGGGCACCGGCGGCCATGCCGGACTCCAGGGCGATCCATCCCGCGTGGCGTCCCATGACCTCGACGACCATCACCCGCTGGTGGGACTCGGCGGTGGTCTTGAGCCGGTCCATCGCCTCGGTGGCGACACCGACGGCGGTGTCGAAGCCGAAGGTGCGGTCGGTGGAGGAGATGTCGTTGTCGATCGTCTTCGGCACCCCCACCACCGGCAGCCCGGCGTCGCTCAGCATCCGGGCGGCGGTGAGGGTGCCCTCCCCGCCGATCGGGACGAGGGCGTCGATGCCGAAGTCGCGGGCGATGTCGGCGGCGGTCTCGCACGCCTCGCGCAGCCGGTCGCGCTCCAGCCGGGAGGAGCCGAGGATGGTGCCGCCGCGGGCGAGGATGCCGCTGACGGCGTCGAGGTCGAGGGTGCGGTAGCGGCCGTCGAGCAGCCCCGCGTACCCGTCCTCGAAGCCGATGACCTCGTCGCCGTACGTGGTGACCGCCCGGTGGACGACCGACCGGATCACGGCGTTCAGGCCGGGGCAGTCGCCGCCTGCGGTGAGAACTCCGATGCGCATCGTGCTGTGTCTCCTGCTCGCTGTCGGTCCCGTGGGCCGGGTCGATTCTTTCATGCCGGAGAACGATGCCTTTTATGTCCCGAAATGACCCGATCGAGTCCACCCCACGCCGACCGGCCCAGGCCGACTTGACGGGCGCCTTATCCACCGGACGGGGTATTGTCAAGAGGGTTCTACTCCCCTTGGTGGGTGATTTTCGTACGGGTGTCACCCGGGCGGAGCGGCCCGTTCACACTCAGGCCACCGACAGACGAAACGGAGAGCACGCGTGACCCGCAGCGTGTACGTGACCGGCATCGACCGCGGCGACGGCCGCCAGGTGGTCGAACTGGGGGTGATGGAGCTGCTCACCCGGCAGGTCGACCGGGTCGGCGTCTTCCGGCCGCTCGTCCACCACAGCCCCGACCGCCTCTTCGAACTGCTGCGCGCCCGCTACCGGCTCTCCCAGGACCCGGCCACCGTCTACGGCATGGACTACCAGGAGGCGTCCACCCTCCAGGCCGAGCGCGGCACCGACGAGCTGGTCGCCACCATGGTCGAGCGGTTCCACGTGGTGGCCCGCGAGTACGACGTCGTCCTGGTCCTCGGCACCGACTTCGCCGACACCCAGCTGCCGGACGAGCTGTCCCTCAACGCGCGGCTCGCCAACGAGTTCGGGGCGTCCGTCGTCCCGGTGGTCGGCGGCCGCGGCCAGAGCGCCGAGTCGGTGCGCGCCGAGACCCACAACGCCTACCGCGCCTACGCCGGGCTCGGCTGCGACGTCATCGCCATGGTGACCAACCGGGTCGCCCCCGAGGACCGCGACGAGATCGCCCGGCTGCTCGCCGCCAAGCCCCCGGTGCCCTGCTACGTGGTGCCCGACGACCCTGCCCTGGCCGCCCCGACCGTCTCCCAGATCGGCCAGGCGCTCGGCGCGAAGGTCGTCCTCGGCGACGACTCCGGGCTCGCCAGGGACGCCCTGGACTTCGTCTTCGGCGGGGCGATGCTGCCGAACTTCCTCAGTGCCCTGACCCCGGGCTGCCTGGTCGTCACCCCGGGCGACCGCGCCGACCTGGTCGTCGGCTCGCTGGCCGCGCACAGCGCGGGCACCCCGCCGATCGCCGGGGTGCTGCTCACCCTGGGCGAGGTCCCGAGCGACGGCGTCCTCACCCTCGCCGCCCGCCTCGCGCCCGGCACCCCGGTGCTCTCCGCGCCCGGCAACAGCTTCGTCACCGCCACCGAACTCTTCTCCCTGGAGGGAAAGCTGAACGCGGCCACGCCCCGCAAGGCGGAGACCGCGCTCGGCCTCTTCGAACGGCACGTCGACACCACCGAGCTGCTGGAACGGGTCTCCGCGCCGAGCACCGACCGCGTCACGCCGATGATGTTCGAGCACAAGCTGCTGGAGCAGGCCCGCTCCGACCGGCGCCGGGTGGTGCTCCCCGAGGGCACCGAGGAGCGCGTGCTGCACGCCGCCGAGGTGCTGCTGCGCCGCGGGGTCTGCGACCTCACGCTGCTCGGCCCGGTCGACCGCATCCGCAAGACCGCCGCCGACCTCGGCATCGACCTGGGCGACAGCGAGCTGATCGACCCGGCCACCAGCGAGCTGCGCGACACCTTCGCCGAGAAGTACGCGGCGCTGCGCGCCCACAAGGGCGTCACGGTCGAGCTGGCATACGACGTCGTCTCCGACGTCAACTACTTCGGCACCCTGATGGTGCAGGAGGGCCTGGCCGACGGCATGGTCTCCGGGTCCGTGCACTCCACGGCCGCGACCATCAGGCCCGCCTTCGAGATCATCAAGACCAAGCCGGACGCCGCCATAGTCTCCTCGGTCTTCTTCATGTGCCTGGCCGACAAGGTCCTGGTCTACGGCGACTGCGCGGTGAACCCGGACCCGGACGCCGAGCAGCTCGCCGACATCGCCATCCAGGCGGCGGCCACCGCCGAGCAGTTCGGGGTGGAGCCGCGGATCGCGATGCTCTCCTACTCGACCGGCACCTCCGGCTCGGGCGCCGACGTCGACAAGGTGCGCGAGGCGACCGCGCTGGTCCGCTCCCGCCGGCCCGACCTGCGGATCGAGGGACCGATCCAGTACGACGCGGCCGTCGAGCCGTCGGTCGCCGCGACCAAGCTGCCGGGCTCCGAGGTCGCGGGCCAGGCCAGCGTGCTGATCTTCCCGGACCTCAACACCGGCAACAACACCTACAAGGCCGTGCAGCGGTCGGCGGGCGCGATAGCCGTCGGGCCTGTCCTCCAGGGCCTGCGCAAGCCGGTCAACGACCTGTCCAGGGGCGCCCTCGTCCAGGACATCGTCAACACGGTCGCCATCACGGCCGTCCAGGCCCAGAACCCGAACCCCGCCGTCCAGGCCCAGCTCCCCACCGAGAAGGCAACCGCCCCGTGAGCCCCACCCGCGTCCTCGTCCTCAACTCCGGCTCCTCGTCGCTGAAGTACCAGCTGCTCGACATGCGCGACCGCGCCCGGCTCGCGACGGGCCTGGTGGAGCGGATCGGCGAGGCCACCTCGCGGCTGCGGCACACCCCGCCCGCCGGGGGCACCCTCCGGGAGCGGACCGCGCCGATCGCCGACCACGAGGCGGCCCTGAAGTGCGTCGCCGAGGAGCTGGCCGCGGACGGCCTCGGCCTCGACTCCCCCGAGCTGGCCGCGATCGGGCACCGGGTGGTGCACGGCGGCAAGCGGTTCACCGAGCCGACCGTGGTCGACGACGCCGTCCTCGCCGAGATCGAGCGGCTGATCCCGGTCGCCCCGCTGCACAACCCGGCCAACCTCACCGGCATCCGCACCGCACAGGCACTCCGCCCCGACCTGCCCCAGGTCGCCGTCTTCGACACCGCGTTCCACACCACGATGCCGGAGTCGGCGGCCCGGTACGCGATCGACGTGCGGACCGCCGACGAGCACCGGGTCCGCCGCTACGGCTTCCACGGCACCTCCCACGCCTACGTCTCCCGGGAGACCGCGCGGCTGCTCGGGAAGGCGCCCGAGGACGTCAACGTCATCGTGCTGCACCTCGGCAACGGCGCGTCCGCGTCGGCCGTGCGGGGCGGGCGGTGCGTGGACACCTCGATGGGGCTCACCCCGCTGGAGGGACTGGTGATGGGCACCCGCTCCGGTGACACCGATCCGGCCGTCATCTTCCATTTGGCGCGGGTTGGCGGAATGTCCATCGACGAAATCGACACTCTTCTCAACAAGAGGAGCGGGCTGGTCGGTCTCTGCGGCGACAACGACATGCGGGAGATTCGCCGCCGGGTCGACGAGGGCGACGAGGCGGCCGCCCTCGCCTTCGACATCTACATTCACCGGCTCAAGAAGTACATCGGCGCCTATTACGCCGTGCTCGGTACGGTGGACGCGATCGCGTTCACGGCCGGGGTCGGCGAGAACGCGGCACCGGTCCGCGCGGCGGCCGTCGCGGGCCTGGAGACCCTGGGCCTGGCGGTGGACGAGGCGCTGAACACCGTACGCGGGGACGCGCCGCGGCTGATCTCGCCCGCGGACGCCCGGGTCAAGGTCGCGGTGGTGCCGACCGA
This sequence comes from Streptomyces sp. SolWspMP-5a-2, assembly GCF_900091845.1. Taxonomy (GTDB): domain Bacteria; phylum Actinomycetota; class Actinomycetes; order Streptomycetales; family Streptomycetaceae; genus Streptomyces; species Streptomyces doudnae. The sequence goes on along the minus strand of NZ_FMCI01000055.1, from coordinate 23,228 downwards.
CGAAGAACTGGAAATCGCGACGCAGACCTACGCACTGGTCGAAAACAGCAACTGAGCGCCCGCGCGCCCATTTGTATCTTCCGCCAGACGGAATATTCCGTAGCGAAACAAACCGATAGGATCGCCCCATGCGCCGTTCGAAAATCGTCTGTACTCTCGGCCCCGCGGTCGACTCCCACGAAATGCTGGTCTCGATGATCGAGGCCGGAATGAACGTGGCCCGGTTCAACTTCAGCCACGGCACCCACGCCGAGCACCAGGCGCGGTACGACCGCGTCCGCGCCGCGGCCAAGGAGACCGGCCGGGCCATCGGCGTCCTCGCCGACCTCCAGGGCCCGAAGATCCGCCTGGAGACCTTCGCCGAGGGCCCGGTCGAGCTGGAGCGCGGTGACGAGTTCGTCATCACCACCGAGGACGTCCCCGGCGACAAGCACATCTGCGGCACGACCTACAAGGGCCTGCCCGCCGACGTCTCCCGCGGCGACCAGGTGCTGATCAACGACGGCAACGTCGAGCTGAAGGTCACCGGCGTCGAGGGCCCCCGGGTCCGGACGATCGTCATCGAGGGCGGTGTCGTCTCCGACCACAAGGGCATCAACCTGCCCGGCGCGGCCGTCAACGTGCCGGCGCTCTCCGAGAAGGACGTCGAGGACCTGCGGTTCGCGCTGCGCATGGGCTGCGACCTGGTCGCGCTCTCCTTCGTGCGGGACGCGAGCGACGTGGCCGACGTCCACAAGGTGATGGACGACGAGGGCCGCCGGGTCCCGGTCATCGCCAAGGTGGAGAAGCCGCAGGCGGTCGAGAACATGGAGGACGTCGTCATGGCGTTCGACGGTGTGATGGTCGCCCGCGGCGACCTCGCCGTCGAGTACCCGCTGGAGCGGGTCCCCATGGTGCAGAAGCGCCTGATCGAGCTGTGCCGGCGCAACGCGAAGCCGGTGATCGTGGCGACCCAGATGATGGAGTCGATGATCACCAACTCCCGTCCGACCCGCGCCGAGGCCTCCGACGTGGCCAACGCGATCCTGGACGGCGCGGACGCGGTCATGCTGTCGGCGGAGTCCTCGGTCGGCGCCTACCCGGTCGAGACCGTCAAGACGATGTCGAAGATCGTCGTCGCGGCCGAGGAGGAGCTGCTCGGCAAGGGCCTCCAGCCGCTGGTCCCCGGCAAGAAGCCGCGCACCCAGGGCGGTTCGGTCGCGCGTGCCGCGTGCGAGATCGCGGACTTCCTCGGCGCCCGCGGCCTGGTGGCCTTCACCCAGTCCGGTGACACGGCCCGGCGGCTCTCCCGCTACCGCGCGGCCCAGCCGATCATCGCCTTCACCACGGACGAGAACACCCGCAACCAGCTCTCGCTGAGCTGGGGCGTGGAGTCGCACGTCGTCCCGTTCGTGAACAGCACCGACGAGATGGTCGACCTGGTGGACCAGGAGATCGTCAAGCTCAACCGCTTCAACCCGGGCGAGGTCGTCATCATCACGGCCGGTTCCCCGCCCGGGGTCCCCGGCACCACCAACATGGTCCGGGTCCACCACCTGGGCAGCGTCGACGCGGACTGACCGTCCCCGTACGGCAGTTGCCGGACGCACTGAGGGCGCCCCCCGCGGACGGGGGGCGCCCTCAGCCTGTGCGGCTCCCGGACGGGCTGGTGGGACCGGCTCAGCCGGTCGCGTACTGGTGCAGTCCCGGCACGTGCAGCTCGCCGCCGAACTGGGCGGCCTGCACGACCTTCGCGTTGGTGAAGTAGATCAGCGGGATGTTCAGCGGCGGCGGGCTGTCCGGGCTGAAGGTCACCGGGATCAGACCGAAGAGGTTCCCCGAGATGCTCTCGGTGTACATCGTGGTGTCGCCGTTGCGGATGGTGGAGGTCGATCCCTTGGCGGCCTGCACGTGGTAGGTCTTCCCCGACTGGCTGTCCAGGACCGTCTGGTGCAGGTCCCCGATGTCGGTGCCGCCGGAGATGACGTACTTGAGCACCTTCTTCTTGACCCCGCTCGCCGTCCGCACCTCGACGACGCCCTGGTAGTCGGCGCTCTTGAGCAGCAGCGAGCTGGCGTCCAGGTGCCAGGGGTCGTCCGACACCGGCACCTTGTTGTCGACGCCGCCCTCGTCGTCCGTGGCGGCCGGACAGCCGTCCGCCGCCTCGGAGGCGCTCGCCGACGGGCTCGGGGTGGCGGCGGAGGTAGCCTCGTCGGCCGCCTTCCCGGCGGCGTCGGCGGTGTCCTTCGCCGCGTCGCCCGTCGTGCCCGCCGTGTCCTTCGCGGCCCGCCCGGCGTCCTCGACCGTCCCGGAGACCGTGTCGGTGACCTTGTCGGCCGCCTTCCCCGCGGTCTTCTCCGCGGCCTTCTCCGCCGCGTCGGAGGCGTCCTCGTCCGCCGGGGCCGAGGCCGAGGCGGACGGCGAGGGAGCGGCCTCCTGGGCGGTGCCCGAGGCGCCGCCGGTGAGGATGCCGGAGACGACGTCGCCTATGGTGCCCAGCAGCCCGCCGCCGCCCGCCGACGCGGAGGCCGAGGGGGTCGCCGCCCCGCCCGCCGCACCGCCCGCCGCGGACGCGCTTTCGGAGGGTGACGGGGTCGGCTCGGCCTTGTCGTCGGAACCTGAATCCGGCGAAGAGGTCGTGTCGTCCGAGCCCGACGGCTCCTTGTCGTCGTCCTTCGGCGCGGCCGTGCTGGCGCTCGGCGAGGGCGTCTTCGTGTCGTCCGCCTTGGGGGAGGCGGTCGACGAGGCGGACGGCGACGGCGAGGCCGAGGAGCCGTCGAGGGCCGCGACGCAGTCCTTGTACTCCTCCGCGCTGAGGCTCTTGGCGGGCGCCGGGGTGGAACCGGCGCTGTCCGCGAGGGCGAGCGAGGACGTGAAGCCCATCCCCACGAGGACGGCCGTCGGCATCGCCGCCATGGCTATCGCCTTGCCCGCCGGCATGTGGAACCTGGTGAACAGCGGCTTCTTGGGTGCCGCGTGGCGCGGCCCGGTTCTCACACGGGACGCGTCCACGTCAGTCCCGTGGGTCACCTCGTCAGCCGGCACTGTGCCTCCCGTTCGCCCCGTTGGCGGGGCTCGTTCCTGACAGATCGTCCGGCGTGCCCGGACCGCGTGTGTCCTTGTCGAACGTGAGCCCGTCGGGGGTGTCGTCGCCGGCGACGGGGGCCGGCCTGTGCGGTTCCTCCTGCTCCGGGCTGCCCGGGACCCAGGAGACGGCCATCGCCCCGCCGACCATGGCCAGCAGGAAGCCGACGACGAAGCCGCCGAAGTTGGAGACGGGCAGGGACACCAGGGCGAGCAGGATCGCGGCGACTCCCGCGAAGGTGCGCACGTGCCGCTGGTACCAGAGGCTGACGCCCAGAACGACCAGCAGCACACCGATGATCAGGGACCCGGCACCCGCGGTGGTCGCCATCGCCAGCGTGAGGTGGCCGATCTGCAGGTGCGCGTACGGGAAGTACATGATCGGAAAGCCACTGAGCAAGACGAACAGACCGGCCCAGAACGGACGGGTGCCCCGCCAGGCGCGGAACTGCTGCCTGCGGCGAGCGAACTGGTCGGCTGCGGCGGCAGGGGTCTCGGCGCTCATGGAAAACAGCTCCCTGGTGCGGTGTTGCCGTGGTGGTGATGTGTGCCGCGTGTGAAGCACGGCGGGAGAGTGGAAGGGCGGGGGCGCCACCGGCTCCCCCGCCCGTCACCGAGTGCTCAGTAGCACTCGTGGGTGCCCGTCGACAGGGACATCTTCAGGCCGCTGAGCTTGAAGGTTCCGGCGGTGGTCGCCCACGCCGTCTGCTTCACGTTCTTCAGGACGGCACGGTCGGCCTCCTGCGCGAACCCGTTCGGGTTCGACTGCTCGTTCCCGCCCTTCATGCCGGGACCCTTGGTCGAGTCCTTGGCCGCCACACCGATGTTGATGTTGGTGAACGTCGCGTCCGTCTCCAGATCGGCGACATCGATGTAGAGGTTGGACGCCTCGACCGGCTTGTCCTCGCCGGCCTTCAGGGTGAGGCTGACCGACCCGAGCAGCGGGATGCCCGGGGTGACCACCGACTGACACATGTTCTGGATCGTCGCGGACTTGAACGCCGAGACGGCGACGGGGTGAACCGTCTTGTCACCGGCGAGCGTGTAGCCCTGGTCGAGCGCCCCGTACTGGACGAATCCCGTGCCGTCGAGCTGGTTCGCCGTCACCTTGAACGACTGGCCCGACACGCTGAACGACGCGGCGAGAGCACCCTGCGCAAGGGCGACACCTATCGCGGCCGTAGCGGCGACGCTGGGCACCATGACCACAGCGAACCGCTTCCATCTGGTCCCGCCACGCACCTGGGACTCCATATTTCCTCCTTCTCGGACGTACATCTCCTGACCCGACTGCCCCCGAAGGCGGCTCAGCCGGGCAGGGATGGGAGAAGTGCTACGTCCTCGGTCAGGAGAGCGCCCGTACTCGGAGGCGCGAACCGCGCACCGATCACCGGCGATCGCCCCCGAGCGACAACCACTGGTCGCGCCTGACGCACATCACGCACAACCCTGCCGGACAGGCTCCGCCGGACGGGCGAAGACCCCCCTGTCCAAGAGCCGGCACCCGGGGCGCCGACCCTGCTCGGTGGGGACCCAGGAACTCCCGCGACCCGACGGGCTGCCGGGGAGCGGGAACGGACCGAGCGTCGCCGATCGTGGTGCATTCTCGCCGCCCGCACAAGGGGGTTCGTTACTGGCTAGTAACGGCCGGATAACCACCGGGCGACCCATAGGTCCCGGCCGACTGCGCAGGGTGCCGCAGAACGCGGCAGCGAAAGGGCGTATTCCCGGACAGAATCTGACAGTTCGGCAGCCATAACTTACTGCCAGTAACAGCGGCCGCGATTACCAAGTTTTGGTAAAGCGCGGCCGCGTGACAGTCCGTCGGCGGATTTTTCACCCCGGCATCACATGCCGTCGCGTTTAACGACTGGTCAGAACCGGCCCCGCGCCCCGCTCAGAACAGCGCCCGCGCGAGCGCCCGGCGCGCGGTCGCCACCCGCGGGTCCTCGGCACCGACGACCTCGAACAGCTCCAGCAGCCGCAGGCGGACGGTGTCGCGGTCGTCGCCGGCCGTGCGGCGCACGGTGTCGATGAGCCGCCCGAAGGCGTCCTCCACGTGCCCGCCGACCAGATCGAGGTCGGCCGCGGCGATCTGCGCGGAGACGTCCGACGGCGCGGACGCGGCCTCCTGGCGCACCCGCTGCGGGTCGAGACCCTCCACCCGCTGGAGCAACTCGGCCTGCGCGAGGCCGAGTTTGGCCTCCGGGTTGCCCGGGTCGTCGTTCAGCACGTTCCGGTACGCCTGCACCGCGCCCGCGAGGTCCCCGGCGTCCAGGGCCCGCACGGCGGCTTCGAGCAGCGCGTCGTAGGGCCCGACCGGGATCTCGTCGGCCGTCCGGTCGCCCGGCTCCGCGTCGGGGTCGACGGCCAGGCCGGTCAGCCCGAAGCGCTCCTCGGCCACCTGCACGAGCTGGTCGAGGGTCTGGCGGATCTGCTCCTCGCCCGCCGCGCCCTGGAAGAGCGGGAGCGCCTGCCCGGCCACCACGGCGAAGACCGCCGGGATGCCCTGGACGCCGAACTGCTGCATCAGCATCTGGTTGGCGTCGACGTCGATCTTGGCGAGCAGGAAGCGGCCGGCGTACTCGACGGCGAGCCGTTCGAGGACCGGCGAGAGCTGCTTGCAGGGCTGGCACCACTCGGCCCAGAAGTCGATGACGACGGGCACCTCGGTGGAGCGCTGCAGGACGTCGCGGTCGAACCCGGCCTCGTCGACGTCGATGACGAGGTCGGCCGGTGAGACGGCACCGGGGCCGCCGCCGTGCCGGGCGGCTTCGGCGCGAGCCTGCTCCGCCTTCGCCTTGGCCTCCTGGGCCGCCTTCACCGCGGCGAGGTCGACGACCCCGCTCATGGACATGTTCCGTGGCTGCATGCGTCTATCCTCCCCCGATCCCGCGCGTGAGTGAAAAGCGTCCCGCGAGCAGGTCCCCACCTGCCCCGGCGCCCGCCACCCTTGGACGGCCCGGGGTCCCCACCCCGCGCCCAGTGGTTTCGCTACGACTCGTAGCGTAAGGGCAGGGAGGGCCTCCGGAACAGCTCCCCCCGGTGATCTCCCTCACGGCCACACGAAACCGCCGCATCCCTCCAACGGCCCGCCACGCGCCCGGGTTCCACCCCTCGGCGCGGCGGGCCCCGGCCGATATCGTCGGGGGATGCAGAGCCGCATCCCCGCCCGGCGGGCCACGGGACGTCCGCGCAGCGCCGCCGCCGACGCCGCGATCCTGGCCGCCACCCGGGAGGCGCTGGTCGAACTGGGCTGGTCCAAGCTGACCCTGGTGGACGTCGCCTGCCGGGCCGGGGTCGCCAAGACGACCCTCTACCGGCGCTGGGCGGGCAAGAACGAACTGGTCGTGGACGCCGTCGCGGAACTCTTCGACGCGCTGCGGCTGCCCGACCGCGGCTCGCTCGCCGCCGACGTGGAGGGCGTGGTGCTGCAGTTCGCGGCCATCCTGGCCCGCCCGGAGGCCAGGAGCGGGCTGATGGCGGTGGTCGCGGAGTCCACCCGGGACGAGGCGCTGCGCGACCGCATCCGCGCGTCGATCGTGGACCGCCAGAAGCGGCTGGTCCTCGAAGGCCGCTCGCGCGCCCAGGCGCGCGGTGAACTCCCCGCCGAGACCGACCCCGAGGCGACGGCCCGCACGGTCGACCTCATCTTCGACGTGGTGGCGGGCGCGGTGGTGCACCGCACCCTGGTCAGCGCGGAACCCGCGGACGAGGAGTGGGTCCGCGGGTTCACCCGGGTGCTGCTGCTGGGCCTGGCGGGCGCGGTGGGCCCGGCCTGAGCGCGCGCCGCCGGGCCGGTCAGAACCCGGCGGGCTCGGTGTACACCCCCCACTCGTCCCGCAGGACCCCGCAGATCTCGCCGAGGGTGGCCTCCGCGCGGACGGCGTCCAGCATCGGGGCGATCATGTTGGCGCCGGAGCGGGCCGCGGCCAGCATGGCGTCCAGGGCGGCGCGCACCGCGGGTTCGTCGCGGGCGGCCCGCCGGTCGGCGAGGGCGCGCACCTGGTCGCGCTCCACCTCGTGGCTGACCCGCAGGATCTCCAGGTCGCCGGTGACGGACCCGGTGTGCGCGTTGACCCCGACGACCCGCTTGTCGCCCTTCTCCAGGGACCGCTGGTAGCGGAAGGCCGACTCGGCGATCTCGCCGGTGAACCAGCCGTCCTCGATGCCGCGCAGGATGCCGGAGGTGACCGGGCCGATGGGGTGCTGTCCGTCCGGGTGGGCGCGCAGTCCGCGCTCCTTGATCTGCTCGAAGATCTTCTCGGCGTCGGCCTCGATCCGGTCGGTGAGCTGCTCGACGTACCAGGAGCCGCCGAGCGGGTCGGCGACGTTGGCGACGCCGGTCTCCTCCATCAGGACCTGCTGGGTGCGCAGCGCGATCTCGGCGGCCTGTTCGCTGGGCAGGGCGAGGGTCTCGTCGAGGGCGTTGGTGTGCAGCGAGTTGGTGCCGCCGAGCACCGCGGCGAGCGCCTCGACGGCGGTCCTGACGACGTTGTTGTAGGGCTGCTGCGCGGTGAGCGAGACGCCCGCGGTCTGGGTGTGGAAGCGCAGCCACAGGGCCTTGTCGGTGGTGGCGCCGTAGACGTCCCGCATCCAGCGGGCCCAGATCCGGCGGGCGGCGCGGAACTTGGCGATCTCCTCGAAGAAGTCGACGTGGGCGTCGAAGAAGAAGGAGAGTCCGGAGGCGAAGACGTCGACGTCGAGGCCGCGGCTGAGGCCCAGCTCGACGTAGCCGAAGCCGTCGGCGAGGGTGTAGGCCAGCTCCTGCGCGGCCGTCGCCCCGGCCTCGCGGATGTGGTACCCGGAGACGGAGAGCGGCTTGTAGGCGGGGATGCCGCCGGCGCAGTACTCCATGAGGTCGCCGATGAGGCGCAGGTGCGGCTCGGGCTGGAAGAGCCACTCCTTCTGGGCGATGTACTCCTTGAAGATGTCGGTCTGGAGGGTGCCGTTGAGGACGGCGGGGTCGACGCCCTGGCGTTCGGCGGCGACGAGGTACATGCAGAAGACCGGCACCGCGGGGCCGCTGATCGTCATGGAGGTGGTGACGTCCCCGAGCGGGATGTCCCGGAACAGCACCTCCATGTCGGCGGCGGAGTCGATGGCGACGCCGCAGTGCCCGACCTCGCCGAGCGCGCGCCCGTCGTCGGAGTCGCGGCCCATGAGGGTCGGCATGTCGAAGGCGACGGAGAGACCTCCGCCGCCGTTGGCGAGGATCATCTTGTAGCGCTCGTTGGTCTGCTCGGCGTTGCCGAACCCGGCGAACTGCCGGATCGTCCAGGTCCGCCCGCGGTACCCGGTGGCGTGCAGGCCGCGGGTGTAGGGGTACTCCCCCGGCCACCCGATCCGCTCGAACCCGGCGTAGGCGTCTCCGGGCCGGGGCCCGTAGACGGGCTCCACGGAGTCTCCGGAGAGCGTGGTGAAGTCGGCCTCGCGCGTGCGCGCGGCGTCGTACCGGGCCTGCCACCGTCGGCGGCCCTCCTCGATGGCGTCAGCGTCCATGCCTCCGAATTTACTAGGACGTCCTAGTAAATGTCGATGGCTGACCGCCGTACGTGTGCCGTACGGCGGTGGGGGTCAGGCCCCGGCGACGGCCTGGGGCTGCTCGGCGACCTTCGCGTCCAGCTCGCGGCTGATCCTCCGCTCGACGAAGAACGCGGCCGTGGGGACCGTCCCGGCGAGGAGGACCCAGACCTGCTTGCCGACCGGCCACTTCGCCTTGGAGCCCAGGTCGAAGGCGAAGACCAGGTAGAGGACGTAGAGCCAGCCGTGCGCGATGCCCACGACGCGGGTGAAGCCGTCGGCGCCGTCCAGCTCCAGGAGGTACTTGGCGATCACGCCCAGGGTGAGGGCGATCAGCAGCACACCGGTGACGTAGGCCATGACGCGGTAGCGGGTCAGCACGCTCTTCTTCATGCCGTCGAGCGTAACGACCCGTTCGGGGGGATCTTGCCCCGGGTCGCCTCCCCCGCGCCCCCTCACTCCTCGCGGAAATCGCTGGCCGCCACCCGCAGGGGCCGCAGGATCGCGAAGAGTTCCGCGCACTCCTCGGCGTCGTAGGCGCTCAGGCCGAAGTCCATCGCCATCAGGTCCGCGGTCGCCGCGTCGACCACCTCGCGGCCCTTGTCGGTGACGGTGGCCAGGGTGCCGCGGCCGTCGTTGGGGTTCGGGCGCTTGGCGACCAGGCCCGACCTGACCAGGCGGTCGACGGTGTTCGTGACCGAGGTGGGGTGCACCATCAGCCGCTCGCCGATCTTCGACATCGGGAGTTCGCCCGCCTTGGAGAAGGTGAGCAGCACCAGCGCCTCGTACCGGGCGAACGTCAGCCCGTACGGTTTCACCACCGCGTCCACCTCGGCGAGCAGGATCTGCTGCGCGCGCATGATCGAGGTGATGGCGGCCATGGAGGGCACGCTTCCCCACCGCTGTTTCCACAGCTCGTCGGCGCGGGCGATGGGGTCGAAGGGGAGACTGAGCGGTTTCGGCACGGCATCACACCCTACCCGGCGGTCACATGCCGGTCAGCCCCGTCTCGCCCTTCGGTCGGGTGCGGACCGCCTCCCGGGCCAGGAGCAGGCAGCAGACGGTGCCGAGCAGCCCGGCGCCGGCCACGGTCGCCGTCACCCCGGCGAACTCGGCGGCCGCCCCGGCCAGCGCCATGCCCGCGCCCTGGATGGTCATCAGGCCCGCGGTGAGCACCGTCATGGCCCGGCCGCGCAGCTCGTCGGGGACCTCGCGCACGAACCACTGGTCGAGGCCCAGGGTGTAGGCCGATCCGGCGCCCGCGAGCATCAGCAGGAGCAGCGAGACCACGAGTCCGGGGCGGAGCGCGAAGCCCAGGTAGGGCAGCAGGGTCGCGCAGACCAGCGGGAGGGCGGCGCGTTCGCGGGCGGCGGGGCGCAGCCGGGCGCCCGCGAACAGCTCGCCCGCGATGGTGCCGACCGGCAGCGCGCACATCAGCAGGCCGAGACCGGCGGAGCCGACGCCCAGGTCGTCGGCGTAGGGCGCGGCGAGCGCCTCCGGGGTGACGGCGAACATCGCCGGGGCCCAGAAGAGGAGGAGCAGGCAGCGCACCCGCCGGTCGGCGAGGACCTGCCGGGTGCCGCGCAGTCCGTCGCGGACCAGCGGGCCGCCGGTCGCGGCGCGGGCGGGCCTGCGCCGGGTGCCGCAGCGCAGCAGCAGCGCCGAGGCGCAGAAGGTGGCGACGGTGATGAGCAGGGCGTGCCGCGGGGCGACCGCCACGAGCAGCAGTCCGCCGAGTCCGTAGCCGACGAGCAGCGCGCTCTGCGAGACGATCCGGATCAGTGAGCGCCCCAGGACGAAGAGGTCGCCGTCGCCGAGGATGTCGGTGAGGGTGGCCATCCGGGTCCCCTGGAAGACCGGCGAGACGACGGCGACCCCGCAGCGCAGGGCGAGCAGCACGGCGACGTGGGTGCCGGAGACCGTCATCAGGGCGACGCACGCGGCGCAGACCAGGTCGCACACCACCAGCACCCGGCGGGCCGGGAACCGGTCGGCGACCCCGGCCAGCAGGGTGCCGCCGACGAGGTAGGGCAGGAAGCCGAGGGCGAAGGTGAGCGCGCTCAGCAGGGGTGAGCCGGTGAGGTCGTAGACCAGGACGGACAGGGCGATCTCGCTGATGACGACGCCCAGCAGGGAGAGCGCGTGGGCGGCGAAGACGGCGCGGAACTCGGGGACGGCGAAGACCCGGCCGTAGCCGCTCGCCCGGGTGCTCTGGGTGGGGATCACTGACATGGCACGAGCCTGTGCGGCGGCGGTACGGCATCCTAGAGATTCGGCCAGGGACGAATCTTCGGGGACGGGGGGTGCGCGGTGCCCGCACGGCTGCACTTCGGCGGCGACGACTTCCTGCGCTGCCGGTTCGCGCTCTCCCCGCTCTGGGAGACGCAGGAGGCGGTGCGCATGCTCAAGCGCCCCGAGCGGCAGGGCTACCACGCGCACTGGCTGCGCCGGTCGGCGAGGGTGGCGGCCGGGCTCGACCTGACCGGGCTGTGGCTGCTGATGCCGCAGCGGGGGCACAGCCCGGACTGGCTGTCCCCGCCGCCGCTGGGTCCCGCGGTGACCTTCGAGGAGGAGATCGCGGCGGTCCGCGCGTGCGATCCGGCGCAGGCCCGCGAGGACACGGCGAAGTCGCTCGCCTGCACGCCGGGGGCGGCGGAGTCGGCGCGGGGGCGGCGGTGGCTGCGGGACCCGGCCGGGATGATCGAGGAGCTGACCGGCCTGATGATCAGCGCCCACCGGGCGCTGATCGCCCCGGACTGGCCCCGGCTGCGGACGCTCCTGGAGGCGGACGTGGCCTTCCACTCGCGGCGGCTGGCGGAGGTGGGCCTGGGCGGGCTGCTGCCGGAGATGAACCGGCGGTTCGGCTGGCGGGAGGGCACGCTCACGGTGGACATGCGCCTGGAGCACGACCGGCACCTGGCCGGGCAGGGGCTGGTCCTGATGCCGAGCGTGTTCGTCTGGCCGGACGTCATCAGCACCTTCGAGCCGCCCTGGCAGCCGACCGTCGTCTACCCGGCCCGGGGCATCGGCGGTCTGTGGGCCCCGACGGCCGGGCGGGCGCCCGACGTGCTGGTGCGGCTGCTGGGCCGGGGCCGGGCGGCGGTGCTGGCCGCCCTGGACGAGCCTGCGGGAACGGCGGCGCTGGCCCGCAGGCTGGGGCTGGCGCCGTCGTCGGTCTCGGCGCATCTGACGCTGCTGCGGGACGCCGGGCTGCTCACCGCCCGGCGCTACGGGCACCAGGTCCTCTACGAGCGGACCCCGCTGGGCGTCGCGCTGGCCTCGGGGGACGAGTGACCCACGGGGTTCATGTCGGTTCCGTACCGACTGATTACGTTGTGCAACGATTGCCGGAAACATCTCTCTCGACGGCTCCCTGACGGCCCTCCGGCACCGGCCCGGCGGCCTCCCCGGCGGCCCCGTCCCTCGGCCCGTCACCGTCGTCGTCACCCCTCGCGCAAGGGAGCGGCATGTCCCGGCTGATCCACACCCTCGCCACCCTCACGGCCCTCGGCCTCACCGCGGGCTGCTCGTCCGCACCCGGCGGCGACGCGGCGTCCGTCGCCGCCTCCCCGAAGGCACGTCCCGCGGCCGCCTCGGACTTCTGGGTCGACCCGGCGTCCTCCGCGGCCGAGCAGATCAGGATCTGGCAGCAGCAGGGCCGCCACCAGGACGCCGACCTCCTCGGCCGGATCGCGCGGCAGCCGGTCGCGATGTGGCCGGCCGGCGAGATCGACCCCGGCCCGCTGGTGCGCACGGCGACCGCCTCCGCCGGGCACGAGGGCCGCACGGCGCTGTTCGTGGCGTACGACATCCCGCACCGCGACTGCGGCCAGCACTCGGCGGGCGGCGCCGCCGACGCGGACGCCTACCGGGCGTGGATCGGGAAGTTCGCGCAGGCGCTCGGCGACGGCAAGGCCCTGGTGGTCCTGGAGCCGGACGCCATCGCGCACATCGCGGACGGCTGCACGCCGGGCGAGTACCACCAGGAGCGGGAGCAGTTGCTGGGCGAGGCGATCACGCGCCTGAAGCAGCAGCCGCACACCAAGGTCTACCTGGACGCGGGCAACCCGTCGTGGATCAAGGAGCCCGGCAAGCTGGTCGAGCCGCTCAGGCGCGCGGGCGTCGAGCGGGCCGACGGGTTCTCGCTGAACGTCTCCAACTTCCAGACGGACGCGAGGACCACCGCCTACGGGCTCGAACTCTCCCGCGCCCTGGGCGGCAAGCACTTCGTGGTGGACACCAGCCGCAACGGCAACGGGCCGGCGGAGGGCGCCTGGTGCAACCCGCCCGGCCGGGCCCTCGGCACCCGCCCGACCACCGACACCGGCACCGCCGGCCTGGACGCCTACCTGTGGATCAAGCGGCCCGGCGAGTCGGACGGCACCTGCGAGGGCGGTCCGGACGCCGGGCAGTGGTGGCCGGAGTACGCCCTGGAGCTGGCCCGCAACTCCAAGGCGTGACACCGGGGTTCACTTCACCTGGATCCACTTCGCCTCGGACGGGGTGCCCTGGCCGTCCGACACGAACAGCATGTACCAGCCGGGCGGCACCAGGGCACGGTCCTCGGGCACCTCGACGGTCACCGAGCGGGCGTCCTTGGTGAGGCCCAGCGCGATGGAGCGCTGCTCGACGTCCGTGGTGTGGGTGACCGCGCTCGGCCGCATCAGCCGGGCCTTGACGACCCGCTCGGGGTGGTCGGTGCGGAAGGTCGCCCGGCGGTCCTTGTCCAGCTCCTCGGGCCCGTCGGCGAGGACGGGCCGGGAGGCGCCGTTCTTGTGCAGGGCGGGCGGGGTGAACACCTCCATGCGCTGCTCGAAGTGGCCGAGCTTGGTGTTCTGCTGGTCGTCGAAGAGCGGGTCGGAGCCGAACGTGGCGACCCGTCCGTCGGGCAGCAGCAGCGCCTCGGAGTGGTAGTTGCGGCCCACCATCGGGTCGGCCGCCGCCCGGAAGGCGTTGGCCTTGGGGTCGTAGAACTGCGCCTTGAAGATGTTGCTCGCGCTGCGCCCGCGGTAGTCGGAGGAGCCGTTGGTGGTGAACACCGAGTCGTCCGGCATGATCACGCTGTTCAGGTAGCGGGTGCCCTGGGGCAGGTCGGGGCCGTCCTTGAAGGCGGGGCTGCCCTTCTTCAGGTCGACGACGGCGGTGCGCGGGGTGGACTTCTTCGACTCGCCGACCCCGCCGCCGCCGAGGATCATCACCTTCTGGTCCTGCGCGGGCGGCAGCAGCAGGGAGGCCGACGTCTCCGTCTGGGCGGGGTCGCGCAGCCCCGGCACCTTGGTGAAGGTGTTGGTCTTCAGGTCCCACAGGCCCGGCTCGCGGCCCTGTTCGGCGGGCCCGTAACCGGCGTTGGAGGCCGGGTAGAACAGCTTGCCGCCCTTGGTGAGGAACAGCGCCGGGTAGGTCGGGAAGTACCGCTTGGGCCCCGGCGACCACTTCTTGGTCCGCGGGTCGTAGATCTCGTTGTCGCCGGGGTCGATCACACCGACGTCGTCGAGGCCGGAGACGGCCAGCACCCGGCCGTCGTCGAGGCCGACCAGGGTCGGGTACCAGCGGGCCTTGCGCATCGGGTCGACCGGGACGTACCGCTCGGCCTTCGGGTCGAACTCGTAGGCGGCGCGGATGCCCTGGAAGTCCTGCTTGTCGAGGGTGATCTTCTCGCTGAGGCCGTAGGTGTTGTCGGCGTCCTCGCCCTTGAGGCCCTCGATGTCGTACTGGGCCTGCCGGTCGGTGGCCGACAGCGGTCCCTTCTCGGCGGCCTCGACGAAGACCCGCACCTCGCTGGCGGTCACCTGGGTGCGCCAGGGCTCCATCGCGCCGCGGCCGTCGTAGCTGACCTTGAAGGAGCGCTTCGCCTTGGGGACGGTGACGTCGAACCTGCTGACGTACTCGACGCCCGCCGGTGAGCGGAAGCGGGTGCCCTTCTTCAGGAACACCGCCTTGTCGGGGTTCTCGTTCTTGACCCGCATGCCGCCGCCCGCCCGCCGGACCTCGCCGTCGAGCAGTTCGTAGCGGGCGGTGCCGCCCGCCACCAGCATGCGGCCGTCGGGGAGGGCCGCGTGCCCGGAGCAGAAGAAGTCGTCCGGGGTGGGGATCTTCTTGAAGGTGTTGGCCTTCGGGTCCCACAGGACGGTGTCGAAGGAGCCCTTGTCGAACTTCTTCTGCTCGTTGCCCGACCCGGCCACGATGAGGACCTTGCCGGTGTGCAGGAGCGCCGCGTGGATCGCGTTGGTGCGGTACTTCTCCGGGATGTCGAGCTGGGACCAGGAGCCGTACTTCGCCTGGTACTCGGGGCGGGATATCTCCCACGCGTGGTACTTCTCCCCGGCGAAGTCGAGGGCGGCGGGCGCGTTGAGTCCGGCCAGGACGACGATGCCGCCGATGCCGAGGACGGTCTTCTTGGTGGAGCGTGACGGTCGGGTGGCCATGGCCTAGTTGCCTCCTGTCGGGGAGCCGGAGACCGGGGCGCTGCCGGCGAGGGCGGGTTCGGCGCTCTCCCTGGGCCGGGCGGCGCGGGGCACCGGCCGCCGTTCGCGGCGCTCGGTGAGCAGCGTGGAGCACCACACCACGACGGGCGCCAGGGCGATCACCATGGCGAGGACGGCCCAGGTCCGCATGGCCGCGTGGGTGTGGTCGAGGACGACGGAGGCGGTGAGGGAGGCCGCGAGCAGGGTCGCCCAGAACAGGTGGACGCGGAAGGTGAGGACCCGGTCGGCGCTGCTGTCGCCGCCCTTGGGCGTCACCACGAACCGGCTGGGACGGCGGAGCACGGCCGCGCCGAGCGACTTGAGGTAGATGGGCGCGGAGAGCGCGGACATCGCCATCCCGGCCAGCCCGCCGGAGCCCTCGGGTTCGTGCGGGGAGACGTTGTGCCGGCGGTTCCAGAGGTAGAGGCCGATCTGGAGGGCCGCCGCGTCGCTGTAGAGCATCAGCCAGACGGAGGCGGTGACCTGGGTGCCGGAGGCGCCGAACCAGAGGAACAGCACGCAACTGAGGATGCCCAGAAGCCAGTTGACGGCCGTCATGGGGTAGTAGACGAGCATCATCGTGTACGAGAACAGCCTGCCGGGCGGCATCGTGAACGGTGCCTTCCAGTACTGCTTGAACAGCGTCTCGTACGTCCCGCGCGACCAGCGGAGCTGCTGGGTGAAGAAGTCGGTCCAGGAGGCCGGGCCCTCGCCGACGGCGAGGACGTCGGGGGTGTACACGGAGCGCCAGTGGCGGCCGGTGGCGGGGTTGCGGCGGCGGTGGATCTCGAACCCTGTCGCCATGTCCTCGGTGATGGAGTCGTAGAGGCCGCCGATCTGCCGGACGGCGGAGATCCGCACCACGTTGTTGGTGCCGACGAACATCGGCGCGCGGTAGCGGTTGCCCGCCCGCTGGATCAGCGCGTGGAAGAGGAACTGCTGCGACTCCGCGGCCTTGGTGACGGGGTTGGCGTAGTTGCCGTAGACCTGCGGTCCGACGACGAAGGCGACGTCCGGGTCCCGGAAGTAGCCCATCATCCGCTCGAGGAAGTGCGGGCTGGGCACGTGGTCGGTGTCGACGGAGGCGAAGAAGTCGTACGCGTCGCCGTGCATGGCGATCCACGCGTTGTAGTTGCCGTGCTTGGTGCGGGCCTTGTGGACGCCCTTGGGGCGGTTCCACTCGGGGACGCCGTCGCGGGTGAAGTGGCGCACCCCCAGTTCGGCGCAGAGCGCCTTGGCCTGCTCGTCGTCGCCCTCGTCGAGGAGCCAGACGTCCAGGAGGCCGGGGTGGCTGATGCGGACCGCGCCCTCCAGGGTCGCGCGGACCATCGCGAGGGGTTCCTTGCCGGGGACGTACGTGGTCAGGAAGGCGACGCGGGTGCCGGGTTCGGGGACGACCGGGACGGGGTCGCGGGCGACCAGGGTGGCGTGGGCGACGGAGGCCACGTTGACCACCATGAACAGCTCGATGAGGCCGATGGCTATGAGCATCGTGGTGTCGAGACCGACCAGCCACTCCTCACCGCCCTCGCGCTCCACCCAGTGGGTGGGCCAGACCAGGTAGACGAGCAGCGCGCCGGTGAGGACCGGGGCGAGGGTCATCAGCAGGACGGCGCGTATTCGGTGCGGCTCACGCGAGAGGAGCGAGGTGTACCGCACCCGGTACGGCCCGGCCGGGGGCTCGGTGAGCGGTCCGGCCAGTCGGCTGTGGGTGTCGTATTCGTAGCCCTCGTCAGGCTGCCGCACGGGGCCCTCCAGTGATCGAACAGTGATCCCGATAACCTCACCAAAATGGAGATATGGGTACATGTCGACTTGGAGCGGCCAGGTGGGCGTCCCCCGAATCGGCTACGGGCACCGTCGGGACGGCCGCGCGCGGTGCGCGGACGTCCGTCAAGTGCCCGTGGACAGCCGGAGGTTGACGAGGGTGCGGTCAGTCGGCGGCCAGGTGGCGCTCCACCGTGTCCACCTTGGAGGTGAGGCCGTCCGTCACTCCTGGGCGCAGGTCGGCCTTGAGGACCAGGGAGACCCGCGGGGCCCGCGCCTCGACGGCGGCGACCGCCCGCCTGACGACGTCCATGACCTCGTCCCACTCGCCCTCGATCGAGGTGAACATGGCGTCGGTGCGGTGCGGCAGCCCGGAGGCGCGCACCACCCGGACCGCGTCGGCGACGTACTCCCCGACGTCCTCGCCGACGCCGAGCGGCGTCACGGAGAAGGCGACGATCATGCGCCGACCACCCCTTCGCGGCGGGCCCGGGAGGCGATGACCTCGTCCTCGGCGGCGCGCTTGAGGCGGCGCTCGGCGAAGAAGCCGCCGGTCGGCAGGACCGACAGGACGAAGTAGAGCGCGGCGGTGCCCAGGCTCCAGCGGGCGCGGTTCCAGGCGTCCGCCCAGAAGATCACGTACAGGATGAACAGGACGCCGTGGATCATGCCCATGGCCGGGACCGCGTTGAAGTCGGTGGTCCGCTTCAGCACCGAGCAGACCAGCAGCAGCAGGAAGGAGACCGCCTCGGGCGCGGAGACGAGGCGGAGGCGGCGGAGGGCGGAGGCGGTCTTGATGTCCACGGGTCACCTTCGGTGGTCGGCGGGAAGGACGCCGGCGGACGGGACGAGGCGCCGACGCGTTTGTGAACGCGGGCACAAACGTCGTGCCATTGTGACAAACGCGGGGGACGCGACGGCGGTGGGGGTTACCTTCGCAGGGTGGCGATGTTCCGACTCCAAGGCAGCAAGGTGCTCGCCGTCGACATGACCGGGGACGCCGTGAAGGCGAAGAACGGCTCGATGGTCGCGTACGACGGGCAGATGGCGTTCAAGAAACTGACCGGCGGCGGTGAGGGCATCCGGGGGATGGTCACCCGCCGGATCACCGGCGAGCAGATGACGGTGATGGAGGTGAAGGGACACGGCACCTGCTGGTTCGCGGACCGCGCCGCCGAGATCAACCTCGTCGGCCTCCAGGGCGACAAGCTGTACGTCGAGTCGAGCAACCTGCTGGTGACCGACGCCGGGCTGCGCACCGGCACCACGTTCACCGGGCTGCGCGGCGCCTCCCAGGGCAACGGCCTGTTCACCACCACGGTCGAGGGCCACGGGCAGGCGGCGATCCTCTCCGACGGGCCCGCCGTGGTGCTGCGGGTCAGCCCCCAGTACCCGCTGACCGTCGACCCGGGCGCCTACATCGCCCACCAGGGCGGGCTGCGGCAGACGTTCCAGTCCGGGGTGACGTTCCGCACCTTCCTCGGCGAGGGCGGCGGCGAGGCGTTCCAGATCCGGTTCGAGGGGGACGGCCTGGTGTACGTCCAGCCGAGCGAGCGCGACACGATCGCGGGGGATGTGTGAGATGGGCTTCCGCGAGATCAACTCCAAGATGGTGGAGGCCACGCTCCAGCCGGGACAGCGGCTGTACAGCCAGCGCGGGGCGATGCTCGCCTACCGGGGCGAGGTGTCGTTCACCCCGAACATCCAGGGCGGGCAGGGCGGCTTCATGTCGATGATCGGGCGCCGGGTGGCGAACGAGGCGACCCCGCTGATGACCGTCGAGGGCAGCGGCACGGTGCTGTTCGGGCACGGCGGCCACCACGTCCAGGTCATCGAGCTGACCGGCGACACCCTCTACGTGGAGGCGGACCGGCTGCTCGCCTTCGAGGGCACCCTCCAGCAGGGCACCATGTTCATGGGCTCGCAGGGCGGGGTGATGGGCATGGTGCGCGGCCAGGTGACCGGGCAGGGCCTGTTCACCACCACGCTGCAGGGCCGGGGCGCGGTGGCCGTGATGGCGCACGGCGGGGTCTTCGAGGTCCCGATCACCCCGCAGCGCCCGGTGCACGTCGACCCGCAGGCGTACGTCGCCCACCACGGCGACGTCCGCAACAAGCTCTCGGCCGCGCTCGGCTGGCGGGAGATGGTGGGGCGGGGGTCGGGCGAGGCGTTCCAACTGGAGCTGAGCGGGAGCGGTGCGGTGTACGTCCAGGCGTCGGAGGAGAAGCTGTGAGCGGGTACGCGGGCGCCGGCGGTCCGGCGGTCTTCGACCCGTCGACCCTGCCGGTCGACGACAACGTGAACGACTACACCTTCTGCGTGGAGCTGAAGGGCGGCCAGTGGTTCCTCCAGAAGGGGAAGATGATCGCCTACTACGGGGCGATCGACTTCAACGGCATCGGACACGGCCGTCTGGACCACCTGGTGCGGCGGTCGTTCCATTCGCCTCTGCACGCGAGCGACTGGGTGGTGGCGGAGGGCTCGGGCAAGATGCTCCTCGCCGACCGGGCCTTCGACGTGAACTCCTTCGACCTCGACGAGGGCAACCTGACCATTCGCTCGGGCAATCTCCTCGCTTTTCAGCCAAGTCTCGCCCTCAAGCAGTCGATCGTGCCCGGGTTCCTGACCCTGATCGGGACGGGCAAGTTCGTGGCCGCCTCGAACGGCCCCGTGGTGTTCATGGAACCGCCGATCCGGGTCGACCCGCAGGCGCTGGTCGGCTGGGCCGACTGCCCCTCCCCGTGCCACCACTACGACCACGGCTACCTGACCGGCGTCCTGGGCGGCCTACGTGCGATGACGGGCTTCGGCGGGGCCTCGGGCGAGGAGCACCAGTTCGAGTTCGTCGGGGCCGGGACGGTGCTGCTCCAGTCGAGCGAGGCGCTGATGGCGGAGCAGCCGATCGGGGCGCCTCCGCAGCAGGCCGGGGTGCCCGGCGGCCAGGGTCCGCAGACCGGCGGGGCCCCGGGCCCCGGGGGACAGCGCCTTCCCGGACAGCTCGGTGATCTCCAGCGCCGCTTCGGGCTGTGAGCGGTAGCCTGCGGAGTGTGACGTCGAACGCGTGCACGCCGTCACACCGCCCAGGCTAGTTCACCATTCAACATCTTAGGTAGACTTCACTCATGGAGACTGAGACGGCCACGCACTGGCTGACCGATGCGGAGCAGTGCGCCTGGCGCACCCACCTGGAGGTCAACAGGCTGTTGACGTACCAACTGGAGAAGGACCTCCAGCCGTTCGGCCTGACGATCAACGACTACGAGATCCTCGTGAACCTCTCCGAGTCGGACGAGATGCGGATGCGGATGAGCGACCTCGCTGCCGCCACCCTCCAGTCCAAGAGCCGGCTCTCGCACCAGATCACCCGGATGGAGAACGCCGACCTGGTCCGGCGCGAGAACTGCGAGTCCGACCGCCGGGGCCTGTTCGCCGTCCTGACCGCGCACGGCCTGGAGACCATGCGGAAGGTCTCGCCGCACCACGTGGCCTCCGTGCGCAAGCACTTCATCGACCTGCTCTCCCCCGACGCCCTGGCCGACCTGGAGACGGCGCTCAAGCCGATCGCCCAGCACCTGCGCGGCCAGCGCGGCCGCCCCTGACACCCGCCGCCGGACCGGAGCGGCCCGACGCGAGCGGTCGGACGCGAGCAGGCGGACGGCGCCCCTAGGACACCGCGCGCGGCCCCACCGCGCCCGGGGGCAGGCGCAGTTCGAACAGCGCGCCCCCGGCCGGTGAGCGCCGGACGGTGAGGGTGCCGCCGTGGCGGACCGCGATGTCCCGCGCGATGGCGAGCCCGAGCCCGGCCCCGCCGTCGTCACGGCTGCGGGCGTCGTCGCGCCGCACGAACCGCTCGAAGATCCGCTCCCGGTCCGCCTCGGGCACCCCGTCGCCGTCGTCGGCGACCGCGAGGACCGCCCGGCCGCCCTCCCGCCGCACCGCGACCGAGATCCGCCCGCGGGCGTGCCGGGCCGCGTTGTCCAGCAGGTTGTCCAGCACCCGCGCCAGTTGCCCCCGCGAACCGGAGACCGGGACGGCGTCGTCGGCACCCACCGTCACCCCGGCCCGGCCCGCGGCGCGCTCGCGGGCCAGCTCCGCGAGGTCCACCAGGGTCCGCGCGGGCTTCTCCCCCGCGTCCAGCCGGGCCAGCAGCAGCAGATCCGCGGCCAGCCGCTGCAGCCGCACGGTGTCCTCGACCGCGCCCGGCACGTCCAGCAGGCCGGGGTGCGCCTCGCCGACCTCCAACTGGGTGCGCAGCGAGGCGATCGGGCTGCGCAGTTCGTGGGAGGCGTCGGCGACGAACCGGCGCTGGCGCTCCACCGAGGTCTCCAGGGCGGTCAGCGTCTCGTTGGTGGTGCGGGCCAGCCGGGCGACCTCGTCGTGCGCGTCCGGCACCGGCACCCGGCGGGCGAGGTCCGCGGAGGCGGTGATCGCGGCCAGCTCCCGCCTGATCCCCTCGACCGGGCGCAGCGCCCGCCGGGTGACCAGCCAGGTGACGGCCCCGACGACGCACAGCAGCAGCGGGAAGCCGACCAGCATGACGGTCAGCGCGGTGCGCACGGCGCCCTGCTCGGTGGCGAGTCCGGCGCCCGCGTGCACGGTGAGGCGGCCCTTGCCGGGGACCTCGACCTGGACGGCGGCGAAGCGGTAGTCGGCGCGGTCCCCGTCGACGGTCGCGGAGCCGTCGGCGTAGCGGACCTCGTCCGCGATCTCGCCGGGCCGCAGGGTGGCGTACCCGTCGTCGTCATCGCCGCCCGAACGGCCCCTGCCCGAGCGGCCGTTGCCGTCGTCGTCGCCGTCCCCGTCGCGGTCGTCGTCTCCGTCGCCGCCGTCGTCGCGGTGGTCGTCCGGGGTGGCCGTCGCGGCGGGCGACGGCCGGGGGCGCGCGGCGGTGGTGCCGGTCCCGGAGACGGCCTGCAGGCCGTCGCTCGCGGCGACCAGGCGGCCGTCCTCGTCGACGACCTGCACGGGCGGCCCGTCGTCGTCCAGGTCGAGCGCGTCGTAGGCGGTGCCCGCGGCGAGGTCGGCGGCCACCGCGCGGGCGGAGCGCTCGGCCTGGGTGTCGGCCTGGTCGAGCAGGTTGCCGCGCAGGGAGAGCAGCACGGCCGCCCCGGCCGCGAGCAGCGCCACCGCGACCACGAGGGTGGCGCCGAGGGTGGCCCTGGCCCGGACCGACCCGAGGACCCGGCTCACCGCCCGCTCTCCAGCCGGTACCCGGCGCCGCGCACGGTCCTGATGAGGTCGGCGCGCAGCTTGCGGCGCAGGGTGCTGACGTACACCTCGACGATGTTGGGGTCGCCGTCGTAGGCGAAGTCCCAGACGTGCTCCAGGATCTCGGCCTTGGAGACCACCTCGCCCGCCCGCCCCGCGAGGTGGTCGAGGACGGCGAACTCCTTGGCGGTGAGGGCCACTTCGGCGTCCCGCAGGAAGACCCGGCGGGCCGCGGTGTCGATCCGCAGCTCGCCGAGGACGCGGACCGGGGAGGCGCCGGGACCCCGCTCGCGGCGGCGCAGCAGCGCCCTGACCCTGGCGACCAGCACGACGTACGAGAACGGCTTGGTGAGGTAGTCGTCGGCGCCGGTGTCCAGGCCCTCGGCCTCGTCGTACTCGCCGTCCTTGGCGGTCAGCATCAGGACGGGCACCTCGTGGCCACCGGCGCGCAGCGCGGCGCAGACCCGGTAGCCGTTGAGGCCGGGCAGCATGATGTCCAGGATCACCAGGTCGTGGACCCCCTCGGCGGCGCGGCGCAGGCCCTCGCGGCCGTCGTGGACGACGTCCACCGCGTACCCCTCGGCGGTCAGTCCCCTGGCCAGGGACAGCGCGAGGCGCTTCTCGTCCTCCACGATCAACAGGCGCATGCCTCCAGGGTCGCAAAGCCGTCCTGAAGATCCCTTCAGGAAGTTTCAGGCTGGGCTCAGCCGGGGTGGGCGACGGTGGTGCCTGTCGAGAACGACACCACTCGGGAGGAAACGCCATGAAGCGCAACATCGTGATCGCGGCCGTGACGACCGTCGCCCTGATCGGGGGCGGCACGGCCACGGCACTCGCGGTGTCGGGGGACGACGGGCGGCGGACGCCGGCCGCGGCGAAGGGCGACGACGGCACGGCGGGCCGGACGGCCGGCGCGGAGGTGACGGCGGCCGACGCGATCGGGGCGGCGCTGGCCCGCACCCCGGGCACCGCGGTCTCCGCCGAACGGGACGACGACGACAGCCACCGCGGGGCCGCCGTCTGGGAGATCGACGTGCTGACCGCGGGCGGCACCTGGCACGGCGTCGACGTGGACGCCCGCACCGGCGCGGTGCTGCGCGACCGGGTGGAGGACGAGGACGGCACCGCGCGGGTCAGGCGCGCGCTGGCCGGGACGTCGGTGTCGGCGGCCGACGCGGCCCGCGCGGCGGCCGACCGGGCCCC
>NZ_FMCI01000312.1 GCF_900091845.1 Streptomyces sp. SolWspMP-5a-2 | reverse complement strand
CGGGCCCGGGGCGGCCGGGCGGTGTTCGTGCGGGCCGACCTCGACGGCGGGGCGGCCGCCGCGCGCGACCTCGCCGACCGGGCGACCCGGGCGCTGGCGGGCGGATCGACGTCCTGGTCAACAACGCGGGTGTCTACCCCGGCGACACCACCGACCGGACCGACGAGGAGACCTTCGACCGGGTCTACGCCGTCAACGTCAAGGCGCCGTTCTTCCTCACCGCGGCCGTCGCCCCCGCGATGGCGGAGGCGGGCGGTGGCGCCGTCGTCAACCTGGGCTCGTGGATCGCGCGTCTGGGCGTGCCGATGGGGGCGCTCTACAGCTCGACGAAGGGCGCCGTGGAGACGCTCACCCGGGCCTGGGCAGCGGAGTTCGGGCCGCGCGGGGTCCGGGTCAACGCGATCTCGCCGGGCGTGGTGCTGCCGCTCGCGGACGGCTCCGGCCACCCCGCCGCCGCCATGATGCGCGGCACCCCGGCGGGCCGGATGGGCACGCCCGCGGAGATCGCCCACGCGGCCGTCTACCTGGCGTCGGACGAGGCGTCGTTCGTGCACGGCATCGTGCTCGACGTGGACGGCGGGCGCACGACGGCCGCGGTCGTCGCGGCCTGAGAACCGGCGCGGGACGTGGCGCCGGGCGGGACCCACGTGGGACGTCGCCGCCGGGTCCGGCCAGACGGCCGCCCGCGGGTGCGGTCGCGCTCAGGGCCCGGAAGCCTCCAGGACCCCGCCCCGGGCGGGCCGGGTCAGCCCGCCGTGGCCCGGGGCCGCGCCGGGTCGCCGTCCCTGCGGAGGTCCGCGATCGACTGGTCGAGCGCCGCGCGCAGATGCCCGGACTCCCCGGTGGAGAGCAGGATCGACACCCCGCCCTGGATGGCGGCCAGCAGCGCCGCCGCCCGGGTCTCCACGTCGACGTCACCGGGCAGCAGGTCCGCCGCCTGGAGGGCCCTGATCCCGGCGGCGAGGCTCTCCTGCCAGGTGCGCAGCAGCCCGGTGACGATCGCGCGGGTGCCGGGCGTGGTCCGGCCGATCCGGTGCAGGAGCGACCCGAGGGGGCACTGGTCGCCCTGCTCCTCGTACCGCTCCACCACCGCGTCCCGCCATCTCGCCCACGCCTCCCAGGAGTCGAGGCGGCCGAGGTGCGGCTCCTGGTCGGCGAGCACCTGCCCGGCCTCGAACCGGGCGACGGCGACCAGGAGTTCGTCCTTGCCGGACGGGAAGTAGTGGAAGAGCTGGCTCTTGCTGGTGCGGGTGCGCGCCAGGACGTCGTCCAGCGTGGTCGCGACCACGCCCCGCTCCCGCAGCACCTCGGCGGCGCCCTCGACGATCCGGCGCCTGGTGGCCCTGCCCTTGGCGGTCAGCTCGCCGCGCACGGGGTGTCCTTCCGACGGAGTGGACCCTGCGGTCCACTCCATCGTAGGGCGCGGGTCAGCTCCAGGGGTTGGCGGGCTGCCCGTCGATCGCGGTCCAGAAGCGGACACCCTCCGGCACGTAGCCGTAGGCCCAGAAGGACCAGCCGCCGGAGTACTCCAGGTTGGGCCCGTAGCGGCCGTCGTGGTGCTCGGCCATCCGCCAGCCGGTCCCGTAGTACTGGACGCAGAGGTCGTCGGCGACGGCGCGGCTGGTGAGGGTGGTGCCCTGGACGGGCGGGGTCGCCGCGACCGTGCCCGCACCCCATCCGTCGTAGAAGCCGGGGTTGACGCCGGCGGGGGCGGGGACGCCGGTGACTCTCAGACAGAGGACCGACAGGGTCGCCGTCGCGGGGGTGTCCCCGTTGTAGGCGTTGGTCGAGGCGTCGGAGCTGACGTGGACGGTGCCGTCGGTTCCCTTGCCGGTCACCGTCCAGGTCATCCCGGCGTGGTCGGCGGTGGCGGCGGCCTGCGCGGGGGTGGTGGTCAGGGCCAGGAGCGGGAGCACGGCGGCGACCGCCGCGGTGGCGGCGGACCGGCGTAACGACTTCCTCACGGGGACTCCTCTGGGGTGCGGACGCGGCGCCGGAGGTGACCGGCGCACGGGGTGGCGCCTGTTCAGGATCACGAGATGTGACCACCTCCACCACCATTCCTTCACGCGATGACCACAAATGGTGGGCCGGTGCCCGAGAAGACGCTCTTGCCGTCGCGGCGGCCTCCGTTCCGGTACCCTCCGTCCCTGCGCTTTCCGTTCCGGTGACTTCCGTTTCGACGCACGTGATTCGATGACGTGCGTTTCGGTGGCACGCGGTTCGATGACGTGCGTTTCGGTGGCACGCGTTTCGAGGGCGTGCGTTCCGACGGCCTCCGTTCCGGCGCCCGCGCGCATCGACGGCGCCGAAGTCGAACGCCTCCACGCGCTGTTGTCTTCCGAGTTCCGCTCTCCTAGCCTGAACGGCATGGCGAACCAGATTGCGGCCGGTCCCGAACTTCTGGAATACGTGCGGGAGTTCTCGCTCCGGGAGGACGAGATCCTCCGCGGACTCCGGTCGCTGACCGCCGGGCTTCCCGGCGGCGAGGCCCTTCAAGTGAGCCCCGAAGAGGGGCAGTTCCTCGCCTTCCTGGTCGCCGCGACCGGGGTCACGGACGTGCTGGAGATCGGCACGTTCACCGGCTACAGCACGCTCTGCATGGCCCGCGCGCTGCCCGCGTCGGGGCGTCTGATCACCTGTGACATCACCAGCAGATGGCCGGAGATCGGCGCCGAACACTGGCGGCGGGCCGGCGTCGCCGACCGGATCGACGTACGGATCGGCGATGCCTCCGACACCTTGGAGAAATTGCTCGCCGACGGATTCGCGGACCGATTCGGGCTGGTGTTCCTCGACGCCGACAAAATCGGTTATCCCCGCTATTACGAACTGGCGCTGAAGCTGCTGCGGCCCGGCGGGGTGCTCGTGGTGGACAACACGCTGTTCTTCGGCCGGGTCGTGGACCCGCTCGCCACCGACCCGGACACCGAGGGCGTGCGTGCGCTGAACGCCCTCGTCCGGGACGACGAGCGGGTCGACGTCTCCATGCTGCCGGTGGCCGACGGCCTCACCCTGGTGCGGCGGAGGTGAGGTCGGGGGCGGTCAGGCGCAGCGTGCCGGGCGGCTGACGCCGCTCGGCGGCCAGGTGCAGCAGTTGGACGTCCCCGGGTCCGGCGCCCGCGCCGACCAGGTCCCGGCAGGCGCAGGGCGCGTCGTCGAATCCGGCGAAGCGGTAGGCGATCTCCATCATGCGGTTGCGGTCGGTGGGCCGGAAGTCCGCCAGGAGGTGCGCGCCCGCCAGCGCCGCCCGGTCGGCGAGCCAGTCCAGGAGGATCGCCCCGACGCCGAAGGCGACCACCCGGCACGAGGTGGCGAGCAGCTTGAGGTGCCAGGCCCCGGCGTGTCTGGCCAGCAGGACCACGCCCACCGCGCCGTGCGGTCCGAAGCGGTCGGCGAGGGTCGCCACCAGGACCTCGTGGCCGGGGTCGGCGAGCAGGGCCCGCAGGGCGTGGTCCGGGTAGTGGACGCCGGTCGCGTTCATCTGGCTGGTGCGCAGGGTGAGTTCCTCGACCCGGGCGAGGTCCTCCGGGGTGGCCCGGGTGACGTCGAGGACCATGTCGAGGGAGCGCAGGAAGTCCTCGTGGGAGCCGGTGAAGCGGGTCTGCTCGTCGGCGCGGCGCACTCCGGCCCGGTACATCGAGCGGCGCCGGCCCGCGTCGGCGGTCACCGTCCTCGGGGTGAACTCGGGCAGGTCGGGCAGGGTGACGGCGGCCTCGGCCGGGTAGCAGCGGACGTCCGGGAGGCCGTGGGCGACCTCGGCCCGTTCGGCGGGCTGGTCGTCGATGAACGCGACGGCGGCGGTGGCGAAGTTCAGCTCCTCGGCGATCCGGCGCACCGCCTCCGACTTGCGCCCCCAGCCGATCTGCGGGACGACGAAGTAGTCGGCGAGGCCGAGTTCCTCCAGGCGGGCCCAGGCGGGGGCGTGGTCGTTGCGGCTGCACACCGACTGGAGGATGCCGCGGGCGTCCAGGGCGGTGACGACGTCGCGGATCCCGTCGTGCGGGACGACGTCGTCGCCCTCCAGCAGGGTGCCGTCCCAGAGGGTGTTGTCGAGGTCCCAGACCAGGCACTTCACGGGCGGGGGCGCCGCCGGTCCCGGGTTCACCCGCGGCTCCTCAGCACATGGTCGGCGAGCAGGAGCTGGCACACCTCGTCGGTCCCCTCGATGATCCGGGTGAGTGCGGCGTCGCGGTGGGCGCGGGCGACGACATGGCCGTCGGTGGCGCCCGCCGAGGCGAGGACCTGCGCCGCGGCGGCCGCGCCCCGGGCCGCCTGCTCGGCGCCGATGTGCTTCGCCAGGACGACGGCGGTGCCGAGGTCGGGCGCGTTGCGGTCCCAGGAGCGGCTGGCGTGCTCACAGGCCCGGGTGGCGATCTGCTCGCCGGTCCACAGGTCGGCCAGGTGCCGGGCGACGAGCTGGTGGCTGCCGAGCGGCTTGCCGAACTGGTGCCGGGCCGCGGCGTGCCGGGCGGCGGCGGTGACGCAGGCGCGCAGGATGCCGACGCACCCCCAGGCGACGGAGAGCCGTCCGAAGGCGAGGGCGGTGGTCACCAGCAGGGACAGCGGCTGGCGTCCGCCGCCGAGGAGGCAGTCGGCGGGCAGCCGCACGCCGTCGAGGCGCAGGTCGGCGTGGCCGGCGGCGCGGAACCCGGTCGGGTCCTGCACCCTGCGTATCCGGAGCCCCGGGGTGTCCCGGGGGACGACGGCGACGGCGGCGCCCTCGTCCATCCGCGCGACCACCAGGAGCAGGTCGGCGAGGCCGGCGGCGGTCACCCAGGTCTTGCGGCCGTCGAGGACGACGGTGTCGCCGTCGAGGACCGCGGTGGTGGCGACGGCGGACAGGTCGCTGCCCGCCCCCGGTTCGCTGAAGGCGACGGCCGCGGTGCCGCCGGAGGCGAGCCGGGGCAGCAGCCGGGCCGCCTGCTCCGGGTCGCCGAGCCGCTCCACGGTCCACGCGGCCATGCCCTGGGAGGTCATGACGCTGCGCAGCGAGCCGCAGAGGCTGCCGGTGTGGGCGGTGAACTCGCCGCCGTCCGCGCTGCTCCAGCCGAGGCCGCCGTGGCGGGCCGGGATCTGGGCGGCGAGGCGGCCGGTGGCGGCGAGTTCGCGCACGACGTCCTCGGGCAGCCGCCCGGCCCGGTCCCAGCCGTCCGCGCGGTCGCCGACCAGGTCGGTGAGTTCCGCGGCCGCGGCGGCGACGGCGTCACCCACCGGTGCCGTCCGCGGGGGTGCGGCGGAGCCGGGCGACGAGGTCCGTCATCCGGCGCACGGTGCGGAAGTTCTCCATCTGGAGGTCGGCGCCGCGCACCGAGACGCCGTAGGTCCGCTCCAGGTGGACGACGAGTTCCATGGCGAACAGGGAGGAGAGTCCGCCGCTGCCGAACACGTCCGTGTCGGCCGACCAGGCCCTCCCGGTGCGCAGTTCGAGGAACCGCAGCAGTCCGGTCTCGACGTCCGGTTCGTCGCCCAGGGGTCCGGGAACCGCGCGATCGGATGACATGGTCATGCTTGATCTCCCTCGTACTCGTACGTGTAGAAGCCGCGTCCGCTCTTGCGGCCGAGGTGCCCCGCCGCCACCATCTCCAGCAGCAGCGCGCAGGGACGGCTCCCCTCGTCGCCGGTCCGGTCGTGCAGCACCCGCAGCGAGTCGACGAGGTTGTCGATGCCGATCAGGTCCGCGGTGCGCAGGGGGCCCGTCGGGTGCCCGAGGCAGCCCTGCATCAGCCGGTCGACGGACTCCGCGCTCGCGGTGCCCTCGGCGACCACCCGCGCCGCGTCGTTGATCATCGGGTGCAGGATCCGGCTGGTGACGAAGCCCGGCGCGTCGTCGACCACGACCGCCTCCCGCCCCAGCTCGGCCAGGAGCGCCCGGAGCGCGTCGAGGGTCGGCTCCCCCGTGCGGGCGCCCCGGACCACCTCGACCGTGCCGATGAGGCAGGGCGGGTTCATGAAGTGGGTGCCGACCAGCTCCGCCGGACGGGCGGTGGCACGGGCCAGCTCGCCGATCGGGATCGCCGAGGTGTTCGAGATGATCGGGGTGCCCGGCGCGACCAGCGCGGACACGTCCGCGAGGACCTTCGCCTTGGTGTCGGGGTCCTCGGTGACCGCCTCGACGACCGCCGTGAACCGGGTGCCGTCCGCCATCAGGTCGGCGAGCGACAGACCGGTGACGAGCGCGCCCGGCTCCCGTCCGCCGGGCAGCGCGCCCATCAGCCGCGCGGTGCGCACCTGGTGGTCGATCCGCGCCGGTGCCTCGTCCAGGCGCCGCCGGTCCAGGTCGGCCAGCGACACCGCCATCCCGTGCCCGATCGCCAGCGCGGCGATGCCCGTGCCCATCACCCCCGCGCCGAGCACGGCAAGTCGCCGCCCGGTGGCGGGCGTTGCGTTCTCCGCTGCCATCACGTCCTCTCTCGGTGCCGGTCAGGTCCCGGCGCTCAGTCCTGGGAACGGCTCGCGTCGGAGCGCTCGGGGGGCGGCGGGAGCAGGTCGCCCGGCGGCTGGGTGTAGAACTGCTGCGCCCACTGCCGGTAGCGGCCGATCGGGCCGTCGCCCTTGGCGAGCCGGGGCCGCTCGACGTGCTCCTGGTGGTGCCACATCAGCAGGTCGGCGCCGGTGTCGACGCTGCCGACCCGTTGCAGGACCTCGCTGAGCAGCCGGGCCAGCGGCATCGCCGCCGGACGCCCCAGCCAGTCGGGCACGCCGGGCACCCCGCGCAGCTCCAGCTTCGTGCCGAAGCGGACCTGCATCCGGCCGGGGCCGGTCGGGGTGGCGTGCAGCATCACGTAGAGGTTCCCGGCGCCCGCGGGCAGCACGGTGCGCGCGGCGATGGTCGCCAGGCCGATCACGGTGAGCGTGTACGACTGGTGGAAGCCGCGCATCATCGTGTTGCGGGCGGTCGCGGTGACCGTGCTGACCGGCTCCCCGGTGACCGGCTGGCCCTCGATGTCGACCTCCTTCAGCCCGTGCAGGGCCGGCAGGTGTCCCCAGTCGAAGGCGTTCTCCATGACGTCCTGGGGGTGGCCCGCGATGTCGTACGTGCCGTGGCTGAACGGCTGCCGCTCGTCCATCGGGAAGAGCGGCACCTCCCACTGCGGGGGCGCTCCGAGGGCGTGCCACCACACGTAGACCGACCCGTTGGCCTCGCAGACCGGGTACTGGGTGAGGGACGCCTTCGGCGGCGGCTGGTCGTAGCCGGTGCGCACGCAGGTGCCGGACGGGTCGAACGCGAACCGGTGGAAGGGGCAGACGAGGTCCTCGCCCTCGACCGAGCCGCCGACGCCGAGGTGGGCCCCGAGGTGCGGGCACTGCGGCCGGACGGCGCGCAGCACGCCCTTGGCCGTCCGGTAGAGGACGACCTCGGCGCCCGCGAGCCGCCGGGTGGTGAGGGAGCCGGTCCGCAGCTCGTCGCTGAAGGCCACGCAGAACCACCCGTTCGGGTAGGGGCGCGTGGGGGCGTGCAGGACGTCGGCGGGCTCCGCGCGGTGCAGGCTGACCTCCCGGGCGCCGAGGAGCTGCTTCACCAGGGGTTTGATGTGAGGCTTCATGAGGTCACTCCCCGTGCTGCACCGGGCAGGCCGCCGCGCCCGGTCGGGCGGCGGGCCGGACGGCCGCGGACAGCGGCGCGTCCGCGTCGCCGCGCCGCCGCTCGGTGAGGCGCAGCCGCAGGCCCCGTGAGCTGAGGCTCGTCTCGACCTTGGGCTTGAAGGGCTGGTCGCCGACCGGGGACAGGTCCCAGCGGTCGACGATGGCGGTCAGCGCGAGGATGGCCTCGGTGAGCGCGAACTGGTCGCCGATGCACTTGCGGGCGCCCGCGCCGAACGGGATGTAGGTGGCGCGGTCGGGCTGGGCGCCGAGCCAGCGGTCCGGGTCGAAGCGGTCGGGTTCGGGGTAGAGGTCGGGCCGCCGGTGCAGCAGGTAGGGGCTGAGCACGAGGGTGCTGCCGCCCTTGAAGCGGACCCCGCCGAGTTCGGCGTCCTCCCGCACGACCCGGGTCATCATCCAGGCGGGCGGGTACAGCCTCAGCGTCTCGGTGACGACGCGGGAGGCGAGGCCGAGCGACGGCAGGTGCCCGGGGTCCAGCTTCCCGCCCGCCAGGACCCGGTCGGTCTCGGCCTTCAGCCGGTGCTGGACGTCCGGGTCCGTGGCCAGCAGGTGCAGCGCCCAGGCCAGGGTGATGGCGGTGGTCTCCATGCCGCCGAGGAAGAACGTGAGGGCCTCGTCGGCGAGTTCGGCGTCGGTGAGCTGCTGCCTGCCGTGCTCGCTCTCCTCGTCGACGGCCGCGACCAGCGTGGAGAGCAGGTCGGCGTGGTCGGTCGGGTCGGCCCGCCGTTCGGCGATGATCTCCGCGATGGTGGCGGCGAGCCGTTCGCGGGCCCGGTCGTAGCGCCGTTTCTGCGGGGTGGGCAGCTTGCGCAGCAGGGCCGGGGTCATCATCCGGCGGAAGAAGGCGCTGACGATGACCGCGGTGTCGGCGAGCGAGCGGCGCATGGTCTCGGCGGGCAGGGCGCCGCTGAACATCGTCTCCATGGTCGCCCGGGTGGTCAGCGTCATCATCTCCTGGGTGACGTCGATGACGTCGCCGTCGCGCCAGGAGGCCGACTTGGCCTCGGCGGCCCGCGCGAAGACCGCGCCGTACCCGGCGAGCCTGGCCGGGTGGAACGACGGCTGGCACAGCCGCCGCTGACGCCGGTGCAAGGGGTAGGCGCAGGTGGAGAGGCCGTCGCCGATCACCTCGCGGATGCGGTCGTAGATCGGGCCGCCCTTGTCGAAGGTGCGGTCGTTGAGGAAGACCTGCCGGGTCAGGTCGGGGTCGCAGATCATCACGGCGGAGCTGGGGCCGAGCCGGACGCGGACCATCTCGCGGTACCCGGACAGCGACATGATGAACGCCAGCGGGTCGCGCAGCAGCGGCAGCGCGTGGCCCAGCAGCGGCCATCCGCGCGGGGCGAGCGGGACCGAGTCCGCGGCGGGCGTGGTCGTGTCTGTCATGGGGAACCTCACTTCTGCGTCGGGGGGCCGGCCGGTCCGTCGGCGGCCGGATCGCGGGTGATCTCCAGCAGCGCGGTGGTCCAGCGGAAGCCGACCCCGAAACTGACGACCAGGACGCGGTCCCCCGCGCGGAGCGTGCCGGAGCGGAACTCGCGGTCCAGGCCGACGAGGACGTCGCACGGCCCGGCGTGGCCGAGGTGCCTGCCGGAGGTCCAGGTGGTGGCGGGGGCGCGCAGGCGCAGCGGCGCGGCGCCGAGGAGCAGGTCGAGCACTTCGGCGCCGATCGCGATGGGCACCACGCGGGCGATGTCGCCGGGGCGTACTCCGGTCTCGTCGAGGACGGTCTCGACGCAGCGCCGGGTGGTCCTGGTCAGCTCCTCGATGTACGGCATGAACCCGGTGACCTGGACCAGGAGCGGCCGGCCGGTGCCGTCGGGCTCGCTGCGGGCCCTGGTCAGCACTTCGAGCTGCGGCTGGGTGGCCTGCGCGGTCGCCAGGAGCCGGGCGAAGCCGGTTCCCCTGGTGAGGACGGCGGCGGCTCCCGCGTCGCCCGCGAGGTGGCCCATCGCCTCGACGTTCTTCCACCGCTCGGGCCGGAAGCGGACCCCGGCGGTGACCAGGGCGGCCTTCGCCGACGGCCGGGCGGTGAGGTGTTCGGCGGCGGTGACCAGGGCCGCTCCCCCGCCGTCGCTCGCGGCGCCCACCTCGACGGCGGTGGTGGCGGGCCCGCCGAGCACCCGCAGCAGATAGGTGCCGGGCGTGAAGTGGTCCTCGTCCTGGAAGTGGGCGTGGGCCACGAGGCTGAGGTCGGCGCCGGTGACGCCCGCGTGGCGCAGCGCCTTCAGACCGGCGCGGGCCGCCATCTGGGCGGCGGAGCTGTCCGCGGAGACGGCGAGGGAGGTGAATCCGTTGAGGGCGGCCAGCGAGGGTCCGTGGGTGTCCACGGGCTTGTCCCACGGTTCGTGCTTCTGGCGGATCGGCGGTATCCACGCGCCGGTCCCGGCGATGGTGATGTCGTGCCACAACACTGCTGTCTCCTCGGCTGTCACGTACGGACCGGTCGTGGCGCGTCGCCGCGCGGCCGGACGAGTTCTCCGCTGTGGTCAAGGGCGTGCGCGGTGACCCCCGCTATCCGCGCCAGGACCTGGCCGTCTCCGGTCAGCGCGGTCAGTTCCCCGGTGGCGAAGTCGCCGTGCAGCCGGATGACGGGGTGCAGCGCGCTGAGCCCGCAGTCGTCGCCCGGTCCGCCCAGGTCGACCTCGTCGAGCCCGGCCATCGGGCCGACCAGGGGCGGGAGGTCACCGCGCGGCGGCAGCAGCAACAGGTGCACCATCGCGTCGAGGAGGAGCGCGGGGACGGTCGTCCCGGCCAGAACAGGCGCCCAGGCGGCGTGGTCGAGGCGGAACCTGGCGCTGTTGCCTTCGGGGCCGCGGGCGTAGTCCCCGGTCCCCGCGAAGGGCCCGGTGAGGGAGATCGGCGGGTCGGGCGAGTAGACCGGCATGGCGAAGTCGGGTTCGGGTTCGTGGCCGGTGAAGTCGGGGGGTCCGGCGAGCACCGGGTAACGGTCGGCGAGCAGCACCCGTGTCTCGCAGAGCTGGTCGTTGAAGCGCAGCACCTTGCCGTTCCTGCCGACGCGGTGGGCGGTGATCCGCACGGCGACCTCGGCGCGGCCCGGCTCCCGGCGCACCACCCGGGCCTCCACCGCGACGGTGCGCGGCGGTCCGGCGAGTCTGACGGTGATCGACGACCGGCAGACGAGTCCGCGGAACCCGGTGACGCGCAGTCCGGGGCAGAGGGTGGCGGCCGCCGCGGCGGCGGCCTCCAGGGTGAAGGTGCCCGCCAGCGTGTACTCGCCGTTGACCTGGTGGTGGCGCATCCAGCGGCCGTCGCGCTCGGCGAGGGTGCGCGGGTCCCAGCTCTTGGTGAACACCGCCCAGTCGTCGCCGCGGTGGAGCACGCCGTCCAGGAGCGGGCTGGTCAGCGCCGGGTCGGGCGGGGCGGGTGCGGGGGCGTCGGGCGCCTCGGGGCGCGGCGCGGGGCGATCGGCGCGGGTGCTGATGCCGCGCCGCTCCAGCAGGACGCGTTCCTCGTCCCGGATGAAGAACGACACGCCGCTCGCCGGGGGCGCGGTCACCGCGGACAGGAACTGCGCGCGTCCCTGGGCGGTGCTGATGTAGGCGTCCATCTTGTTGCGTCGGAGGGTCTCCCGCATGGTGACGCTGCTGGCGACACCGACCTCGCGCCAGCCGCTCCACAGGACGGCGACCTCGTGGTGGCCCGCGGGTCCGTGCCGCTCGGCCCGTGCGCTCGCGAAGGCGAGGTACTCGTTGACGGCGCAGTAGTCGATGTCGCCGGGCGCGGGGGCGAGCGTGGCGAGGGTGCTGAAGGTGCAGAAGACGCGGGGGGCGCGTCCGGCGAGGGCCCGTTTGAGGTTGCGGTAGCCGGTGGCCTTGGTGGCGCGCACGGCGCGGAAGTCGGTGAGGGTCTTGGCGTGCAGGGCGCGGGAGCGCAGGTCGAGGACGGTGTTGACGAGCAGGTCGATGCGTCCGTGCCGGTCGAGGATCTCGTCGAGGACGGCGGTGGTGCGCGCGGCGTCCAGGACGTCGCCCACCCGGTGGTGGACGCGGTCCCGGCCGCACAGCCGAGCGAGCCGTTCGACGGTGCGCCGCACCTCCAGGCGTGCCTGCGCCCTCTCGTAGGCGACGCGCAGCTCGCGCACCGGGGCGCCGGGACGGCGCCGGCGTTCGGCGGCCATGAACTCGGCCTGCGGGGGCAGTGGTTCGTCGCTCTCCGGCAACGGGGTGCGGCCGACGAGGTACACGTGGGGGCGGTCGGTGCGCACCGCGACCTCGTGCAGCAGCTCGGGGGTGATCCCCCGGGCGCCGCCGAAGGCGACGACGACCGCGCCAGCCGGCAGCCCGGCGCGCCCGACCCCGGGTTCCGGGTCGTCGACGACGGCGGGGGCGAGCCACGCGCCGCCCCGGTGGACGAGGGTGTGGGTGGGCTCCTGGGCGGCCGTCGCGCGGGCGAGCAGCCGCAGGGCGCCCGCCGGGTCCGGCGCGTCGCTGAGCAGGGTGACGCCGCCGCACTGCGGCACCTCGGCCCGCACGGACCTGACCAGTCCGGTGAACAGGCCGCTGAGCGGGGGCGGCAGGTCGCCGGGGAGCGGTCCGAGCAGGAGCGCGGCGAGCGAGCCGCCGTTGCGCAGGGCGGGCAGCGCGGCCTGGAGCGTGGTGAAGGTGAGGTCCTGGAGGTCCTCGGCGCGGGCGGCGGCGGCCTCGTCGCAGCCGTCGTCGTCGGCGGGCAGCCGGGAGAGCACGCGCACGTGCCGGGGCACGAACGGCAGCCGGACCAGCTCGGCCGGCGCGTCCTCGGGCGCCACGTGGACGGCGCCCGCGACGCCGGGGCGCGGCGACCAGACGGCGGTGTCCGGGCCGGTGACGAGGGCGGCGAGGTCGGGTGCGTCGGTGAGGACGACGGTCCCCGGCGGGACCGGGCCCTCCGACGGGCGGTCCGGTGGCGGGGCCGCGGGCAGCAGCCGGAGGGTCTGCCGCCGCCCGGTGAACGACTCGGCGGACTCCGCGCCGCGGAGCGGCCCGGTGGTGCCGGTCCCGGTGGCGCTGTCGCCCACGGCGGCGGGGGTCCGCGGTTCCGCGGTCCGCGCGGTCGCGGCTTCGGGCGGCCCGTTCCGCGAGGCGGTGGAGGACTCCTCGGACGCGGCTGCCGGGACGGCGGCGGGCTCCTCGGACGGGGCCGCCGGGACGGCCGGTTGCGGCTGCGCCCGGTGGGCCGCGCCGGGGCCGTCGCCGTCGCGTCCGGTGGGCGGGGTGAACCGGATCAGGGGCGAGCCGGTGGCGGCCGGGCCGACCGCGGTCTCCGTCCGCGTGACGACGCCTTCGAGGACCGTCAGGAGCGAGTCGAGGGAGAGGTAGGTGTGTCCGGCGGCGGCCAGCACGGGCAGGGTGTGCGAGGCGGCGACCGGGCGCCCGGGGTCGGCGGCGGTCACCTCGGTGGCGAGGGTGCCCAGGATCGGGAACCCGTGCTCCAGCGCGGTCGAGCGCCGGGCGACCGCGAGGACCGCCGCGCCCTCCGCGATGGTCCTGCCCTCCGGCACCAGGTGGTCCAGGTGCCGGTCCCAGCCGCTGATCGGCCGCAGGCACACCGCGCCGACGAGCGCGATGTCGCAGGCCCGGTGCCGGAGTTGGCGCAGCGCCAGGTCGACGGCGGTGTGCGCGGAGTCGCGCTGGGAGTAGACGCTGGTGCCCAGGGCCTGGAAGTCGTAGTAGTTGGCGGCCCGGCCGGAGAGGATGCAGGAGACCGCGCCGGTGAAGTCGTCCTCGTTGAGGTCGCCGGGGATCACGCCCTCGGCCTCCGCCATGCCCTTGGCGAGGTACTCCTTGAGGACGCGGGCCTGTTCGGGGTCGGGCAGCAGGTCGAAGACGGTGGCGCACTCGGCCGCGTGGACCCGCAGCGCCGCCTGCGTGTTGTGCGTGGTGGGCAGGGTCGAGCCGATCACCACGGCGGTGGCGGGCCGCAGGGCGCGACCGGCGTCGCCGAGCCGCTCCAGGAGCGGGCCGAGCGCCTGCAGCACCATCAGGTGCGCGGCGTCCATATGACGCATCGTCAGCGGCGGGATGCGGACGTCGCGCGGCGAGGGCAGCGGGTAGGGCGTGCCGAACCCCGGTTCGGGCAGCGGCCCTTCGCCGCGCAGCCAGGCGGGCACCCGGTCCGCATCGAGACCGGGCAGGTGGGTGTTCCAGCCGACCACGACCAGGTCCTCCCGGTCGTCGCGGACACCGGCGCCCGGCCGCAGCGGGGGGACGGACCGGGGCGCGTGGTCGGAGAGGACGACATGCGCGTCCGCGCCGCCGAGACCGAACGACGAGACGCCGACGACCCGGGGACGCTCCCGGTCGGCGGGCCAGGGCGCGTCGGTCACCGGCACGGTCAGCCGCTCGCCGTCGCCGAGCAGCGGGTGCGGGTCGGTCACCACGGGCTGGCCGGGCACCGCGCCGCGTTCGAGGGCGACCAGCGCGTGCGCGACCGAGACCAGACCGGCGAGCACCCCGGTGTGTCCGAAGACCTGTTTGTTCGAGGTGAGCAGGCAGGTCCGCTCCCCCGGTCCGAGCCGGGACAGGAGCGAGCGCAGTTCGATCTCGTCGCCGACCGGGGTCCCGGTGCCGTGCGCCACGATCCAGTCGACGTCGTCGGAGCCGACGCCCGCGTCGGCCCAGGCGCGGGCGATGGCCAGTTCCTGGCCGCGGGTGGCCGGGGCGTGGATGCCCTTGCCGCGGCCGTCGGCGGCGAGTCCGGTGCCCCGGATCACACCGAGCACCCGGTCGCCGTCGGCGACGGCCCGCGCGTACGGCTTCAGGACGAGCGCGATGGCGCCCTCGCCGATCAGCGTCCCGTCGGCCGCGCGGTCGAAGGGGCGCACCCGGCCGCTCATCGAGATGCCCTGGGCCCGGCAGAAGAGGGTGAACCCGATCGGTTCGATCACCGAGGTGCCGCCGGCCAGCGCCAGGTCGCAGGAGCCCTCGCGCAGCGCCTTGACGGCCGCGTCCAGGGCGAACAGGCCGCTGGCGCAGGCCGCGTCGAGGGTGAGGTGCTGGGCGTCGTCGGGCAGCAGTCCGCGCAGCGCGTTGCGGACGACGGAGGCGGGCAGGTAGGACTGCGGGTCGCCGCCGTCGCCGCCGTAGTGGGCGCTGATCGCGTGGTCGGCGAGTTCCGCGAGCCACTCGCCGTCCTGGTCGGCGGGGATCGCCTCGCGCACCATGCGCCGGTACTCGTCGCCGAGGACGACGCCCTGGGGGCCGAGGCCGGTCTGGTCGTGGATGCCGGTGGTGGCGGTGAGCCAGCGGTCGGCGGGACGGCGGCTCACCCCCGCGAGGGCCTGGACGGCGCAGTGCCGCAGCCAGCGGGTGGTCCGGGGCCAGCCGGGGTGCCCGATGTTGCCGTCCGGTTCGGTGACGGACTCCGGGTCGGGGACGAAGTCGTGGAGGTATCCGGCCTCGCGGACGTAGAAGGCGTCGGTCTCGGCGCGGGTGGGCGCCCAGAAGTGGTCGAGGTCGAAGGCGGACGGCTCGCTGGAGAGCGGGGCGCCCTCGCGCAGCCGGTCCCAGAACTCCGCCGCGTCGTTGGCGCCGGGCAGGGCGAGGCCCAGTCCGACGACGGCCACGGCGCCGGGGTCGGCGTCCGGGTCCACGGTCACGTCCAGGTCCACCTGGGGCTCCATCTCCTGCTGCGCCTCCCGGTCCTGAGGGGCCGGCGCGTCCACGGGGCCGGTCGGCGGCCGGTGCGGTGCCTGCCGGGTGGTGGCGTCCGGGGCCGGGTCACGGTCGTCGGCGGCGGGCTCGGGGGATTCCGAGAGCTCCGGGGGCTCGGGGGGCTCCGGGGCGCCGGACGGGTCGGGTGCGGCGGCCGACGGTGCGCACGCCGACGGCGGGGGCGGCGGCACGGAGTCCGCCGCCGGGGCGGAGTCGCGCGACACCGGCGCCGGAACGGACGCGAGCGGCGGTGGTGACTGCCGCGCGGGCGCCGGACGCGACGCCGTCGAGGACAGCACCGGGACCCGCGCGGGCCTGGTCACCCGGTCGGCCAGGCGGCTGTGCAGGCGCAGCCCCTGCATGCCGCCGATGCTGATCCCGCCGTCCGCGACGAGGGTCTGGCCGGTGATGAACCCGGCGTCCTCGTGCAGGAGATGGACGATCAGGGCGGCCGCCTCGGGGGTGGAGAGGGTGCGGTTCATCAGGTCGTCGGCCGCGTCCGGGCCGCCGACGGTCGCCGGGCCGTCGAGGTTCACGACGATCTCGCTGGCGATGGACCCCAGCAGCACGGTGTTGACCCGGATGCCCTCGCCGACCAGTTCCAGGGCGAGGTAGCGGACCAGGGACTCCAGGGCCGCCTTGGTGACCCCGCCGGGCCCGTAGCCGGGAACGGGCTGGTGCGCGCCGACGCTGGAGAGGCAGAGGATGCTCGCGCCGGGGCGTCCCGCCATCAGCTCGGCCGCCCGGCGGGCGCTGTGGTAGACCGCCATCACGTTGGTCGACCAGGCGCGCTGCCAGTAGGTGTCGTCGATGTCGAACAGCGGCAGGAACGCACCGCCGGCCGCGTTGTTGATCAGAATGTCCAGACCGCCGTGCCGCTCCTCCACGAGGTCGAACATGCGGTCGATCTCGCTGCTCTTGGCGACCGAGGCGCGGATGAACTCGCAGCTGTGGCCCGCCTGTTCCAGTTCCTCCTGGAGCAGCTTCGCGCGGTCGGCGGAGTGGAAGTAGTTCACGATCACATGGGCGCCGCCCCGCGCCAGACGGCGCACGATGTCGGCGCCGAGGCTCTTGGCCGCGCCCGTGACGAGGGCGACCTTGCCCCGCAGGTTCTCGTCGGTCACCCGGTGGCCTCCGCCCGGCCCTGGACCACGCTCTCGGCGATCCGGCGCAGCGTGCCCGAGGTCAGCAGCGAGGAGTCCGACCGCAGATCGGGCAGGTCGTAGCGTTCCGAGACCCGGCCGAGCAGGGTCACCTGCTTGAGCGACTCCACGCCCAGCTCGGACTCCAGGCCGTCGTCCTCGCCGAGCAGGTCCGGCGGGTAGCCGAGGAAGTCGCCGTAGAGCGTGCGCAGTTCGGCGAGCACCGTCTCGTAGTCGGG
>NZ_FMCI01000366.1 GCF_900091845.1 Streptomyces sp. SolWspMP-5a-2 | reverse complement strand
GGCGGCGCTCATCGGCCCGTCCGTCCGCCGCGCCGGGCGCCGAACACCCAGACCTGGAAGAGGAGGAGGCGCAGCAGGGTCGCGGCGAGGTTGGCGCCGACCAGCACGGCGAGTTCGGTCGTGTGCCGCGCGCCGGGCGCGAGGGCGTGCAGGGCGGCGAGGGCCCCGGCGGTGAGCGCGAGCCCGATCGCGAACACGGCGAGCCCGCGCGACTGGTGACGCAGCATGCCGTCACGGCCGCGCACCCCGAAGGTGAACCGGCGGTTGGCGGTGGTGTTGGCGACGGCGCAGAGCAGCAGGGCGACGGCGTTGGCGGTCTGGGCACCGGCGGCGGGCCGCAGCAACGCGAAGAGCAACAGGTGAACGGCGGTGCTCACGCCCCCGACAACCCCGAAGCGAACAAGTCGGGACAGGCGCCCGGGGACGGGGAACAGGGGGGCGGTGGGGGCGGGGACGGGGAACACGGGAACGGGGAGGGGCGGCGCGGGGGCG
The DNA here is from genome assembly GCF_900091845.1 of Streptomyces sp. SolWspMP-5a-2. Taxonomy (GTDB): domain Bacteria; phylum Actinomycetota; class Actinomycetes; order Streptomycetales; family Streptomycetaceae; genus Streptomyces; species Streptomyces doudnae. The sequence continues at coordinate 20,354 of NZ_FMCI01000366.1, read as the reverse complement.
GTCGACGCGGAGTCGGTCGGCGCGGGGGCGCTCGGCACGGAGTCGGTCGCCACGGGACCGCCCGCCCCAGGGAAGCCCGACCCGTGAACAGTCGGCCCGGGGACACCCGGCACGGAGCTGGTCGACGCGGAGTCGGTCACCACGGGGACGCCCGGCCCGGAAGCCCCCGCCCCGGAAGCATCCGGCCCGGGTATGCCCGGCCGGGGTATGCCCGGCCTCGGTATGCCCGGCCCAGGAATGCCTGGCCCAGGGATGGTCACCCCGGAAGGCGGCGGCCCCGTCGTGGTGCCGTGGGCGTCGTCGAGTCGGCCGGCGGCGAGGGCCCGGCCCACCCGGGCGATGCCGCGCAGGTCGGCGACGGCGGTGGCGACGAGGTCGACGCTGCTGCGGGGGTCGTCCACCCAGTCGACCGGCACCTCGTGGATGCGCAGTCCGGCCCGCTCCGCGATCACCAGCAGCTCGGTGTCGAAGAACCACCCGGAGTCCCGCACCAGGGGCAGCAGCCGGTCGGCGACGTCGCGCCGGATCGCCTTGAATCCGCACTGGGCGTCGGAGAAGCCCACCGCGAGGGTGGAGCGCAGCAGGGCGTTGTAGCAACGGGAGATCACCTCCCGCCGGGGGCCGCGCACCACCCGGGCGCCGGGGGCGAGGCGGGTGCCGATGGCGAGGTCGGAGTGTCCGGAGATCAGCGGGGCGACCAGCGGGAGCAGGGCGGCGAGGTCGGTGGAGAGGTCCACGTCGACGTAGGCGAGGACCGGCGCCGACGAGCGCGACCAGGCGGCGCGCAGGGCCCGGCCGCGCCCCTTCTCGGCGAGCCGCAGCCAGTCGGTGCCGGGGAGTTCGGCGGCCAGCCGGGCGGCGATCAGCGGGGTGTCGTCGGTGCTGGCGTTGTCGGCGACGGTGATCCGGAACGGGTAGGGGAACGTCTCCCGCAGATGTGCGTGCAGCCGCCGCACCCCGGCCTCCAGGTCGGTGGCCTCGTTGTACACCGGGACGACGACGTCCAGGACGGGGGCGGTGTGGCGGGCCGCCAGCGGCGCGGGCCTGGGCGGCGGCTCGGGACGCGAGGGGGCCACCGTTCCGGGTTCTGTCATGGTTCGTCCTTGTTCGTACGGTGCGCGGTGGAGGGGGCGGGAGGCGGGAGGGCATGCCGAGGGCGCCCGGGGCGCGGGCGGCCCGGGACGGACGGGGAGAAGGCGGGTGCTAGCCGGAGCCGAAGGTTCCGGAGGGCGGGGCGGAGATCTCGCCCGAGGGCGGCGCGGAGGTGCCGGGGTCCGACAGGGCGGTCCCGGTGGGGTCGGTGGTGCCCGAGGTGCTCGTGCCGCCGGGCCCCTGGGGGACGCCGGAGGTGGCCGAGGTCGCGGTGCCGGTGGAGGTCGCGCCGTCGCCGGTCGCCGGCGGGGCGCTGGTGGTGGAGCCGGGGAACGAAGGACGGAACGAGGGCGACCAGCTGGGGGACGGCGCCTCACCGGTCGGCGAGGGGCCGGTGATCTCGCTCGACGAGGGTCCGGACGCCGGGCCGGGGCGGGGCGCGGTGGGCTCCACCCGGTCGGTGCCCGCGGGCAGCAGGAACAGGCCGAGCCCGAGCCCGCCGACGGCGAGCAGGGTGCCGACGCCGACCTGCGCGGCGCGCGTCCGCCGCCGGGCCCGTACGCCCGCGTGGAGCCGGTCGCGGTGCCGGGGGTCGAAGGAGACGCGTTCCTCGGTGGTGCGCATGAGCTGCGCGAGCTGCCGTTCGAAGTGATCCATGACTCCTCCTTCACCCCACCGGCTCGATGACGTCGGCCAGGAGCAGACGCAGCCTGGCCACCCCGCGCGCGGCGTGCGAGCGTGCCGTGCCGACCGGGCAGCCGAGCAGCCGGGCGACCTGCGCCTCCGGCAGATCCTGGTAGTAGCGCAGGACGACGGCGGCCCGCTGCCGTGCGGGCAGCCGGGCGAGCGCGCTCTCCAGCCGGGACCGCTCGGCGACGGCCGTGGAGACGTCCCCGAGGGCCGCCACGTCGGGCAGGTGCTCGACGGGACGTTCGCCCCACCAGCGGCGCCGCGCCGATCGCGCCGCGGCCCGGACCATCACCTTGCGGGCGTAGGCCTCGGGCGCCTCGTCGGCCACCTTGGGCCAGGCGAACCAGAGCTTGACCAGGGCCTCCTGCACGAGGTCCTCGGCCCGGTGCCGGTCGCCGCCGGTGAGCAGCCGGGCCAGGTGGATCAGACTCGACCAGCGGGCAGCCGCGAACTCCTCGAACTCAGCGGTCCGAGTCTGTCCCATCCTTACCGTCCCTGGTCTCGCCGACTCCTTACACCTGGGGAAAGGCCCTGACCCGGCCCCCACGCTGCACCGCGGTGCGGTGATGTGGGTCACAGCGGAGCTGCGGCGGCCGGGTCAGGGCCTTCGGGGGTGCGGGACGCGCCGGGCGCGGGTCAGGCGGTGAAGGCCTCCACGAGCGTCCAGATCGCGAGGGCCGCCATGCAGGCCGCGCCGATCCGCTGGACGGTCCTGAGCGGCACGCGCTGCGCGATGAACCGGCCGACCAGCAGGGCGAGGGCGGAGACCGACATGAGGGCCGCGGCGGAGCCGATGGCGGTGGAGAGCCAGCCGTTGGTGGCGGCGAGGTTGGCGGTGGTGATCTGGGTGAGGTCGCCCCACTCGCTGATGAAGACGGCGGTGAAGGCGGTGCCGTAGACGGGCCAGAAGCCGGTGACGGTCTTGCCGCCGCCCTCCTCGTCCTCGTCGTCGTCCCCGGAGCGCAGCAGCATGAACGCGCCGAACGCGAACAGGGCGGCGGAGACCAGTTTGACCAGCATGCCGGGGAGCAGGCCGAGCAGGCTCCCCGCGCCGACGGCGATCACGACGTGCACGATGAACGCCGTGGAGGTGCCGAACCAGACGTACAGCGGGCGCATCCGGGTGCCCATGGCGAGCGACGCGAACATGGTCTTGTCGGGGAGTTCGGCGAGGAAGATCAGCCCGAAGGCGGTGATGATCGCCAGGGGGTCGAGAGTCATTCCCTGAGCTGCTTTCTGTCGTGGGCCGGGCACGGGTCGTCCGCGCGGCCCGGGGGGGGTGGAGTTCGGTCAGGGGACGGGCGGGACGTCGTGGTCCCGCATCCGGTGGCCCATGCCGTCGGCGGTGACCGACAGCCACTGCGCGGGCCCCAGGCCGTCGTCGCCGCGCCAGGCGGCACGGGCGACGTCGTCGAGGAGGGCGCAGACCCAGCAGCCGGGCACCGGCACGAAGGCGTTGCGCGGCGGATGCCCGCGCGGGTCCCCGAAGGCGGGGTCGTACCTGGTGAGGGGGCCCGGACGGGCGGAGCCGACGGCGGGCGCGGCAGGGCCGCCCGCGGACTTCAGCGCACGCAGGGCGGCACCGACACGGGCGAGCGGAGACAGCAGAAGCGGGGTCACGGTCCCGGACCAGCCTTCCCGCACGGGCGGGGGCTTCCGAGGACGACCGCGAGGAGACGGCGGCAGCTTCGGCCCCGCCGACGCGCATACGTCATCGACTCATGGGCCGAAGGTCTCGCCCACCCGCACACGGACTCTGCGGGCCCGGCCACCGGGATTCCCCTGGCGGGGTCTCCAGTGTGTCGACGACCGGTGTTGCGGGGCTACTCCCCTTCGCGACCACCCAGCATACAGATCGCCCCAGGTGGCGGCGAGCCGCGGTCCGCCACCCGGACGGCCTACAGCTCGGTCTGCGGCCAGCCGAGCAGCCGGGCGCCGATCACCGCGGTCTGGAGGGTGAAGCGGTGCATGGGGTCGGCCGGGTTGGTTCCGGTGAGGGTGTGGATGCGTTCGAGGCGGTAGGTGAGGGCGCGCACGCTCAGCTTCAGCCGGCGGGCCGACTCGGCGGCCACGCACCCGGAGTCGAAGTACGCCGTCAACGTGTCGACCAGGGGCTGCGGGCCGCCGCGGGCGTGCTCCAGCGGGCCCAGGGTGTTGCGCACCAGGTCGGCCATGGCCTGCCGGTCCCGGGTGAGCACGGGGTAGACCAGCAGGTCGACGGCGTGCAGCACCGGCGCGTCCAGGGCCAGCCGGTCGGCCAGGTCGAGGGTGTGCAGCGCCTCCTCGTACGAGTGGACGATGCCGCCGGGCCCGGGGTGGGCGCGGCCGACGGCGACCCGGCCGCCGCCGGTGGCGTCGTGCGCGAGCTTGGCGAAGAAGGTGAGGATCTCCTCCTGGTCGCCGGGCGCGATGCAGATCAGCAGGCCGCCCTTGGTGGCGAGCAGCACCCGGCGTTCGCTGAAGCGGGCGACCAGGGCGTTCTCGACCTGGCGGGTGGCCGGGTCGGTGTCGTCGAGGGGCGCGTCGCCCTGGCAGACGGCGACGGCGTGCGCGCGGGTGAGCAGCAGCCCGAACCGGGCGGCGCGCTCGGCGAGCCTGCCGAGGTCGCTGCGGCCGTAGAGGAGGTCGTCGATGAACTCCCGGCGGGCGGCCTCCTCGCGGCGGACGGCGAGTTTCTGGGCCCGCTCGTGGCCCTCGGCGAAGGCGTCGATGGACTGCTCGACAGCGGCCAGCACCCGGTCGGCGTCGACGGAGCGGAGCGTCGGCCATATCGAGCGGGTCGCCGCGAGGTGCTGGCGGACCAGGGCCCGCAGTCCGATGCCGGTCTCGGCGGCCCGCTCCCCCAGCAGCCGCCGCGACTCCAGCTCCGCGCGGGTGAGCCGCCGTCCGGTCGCGCAGACCTCGGCGAGGATCTGGTCGTAGCCGGTCAGATAGTCCTCGGCTGCCTCCGGCCCGTTCACGCGCCCTCCCCCGTCACCGCTCCGACACCCCGTCGCACGGGGCCCGTCCATACTGCCTGACGACCGGGGGGGGAGCCCGGCGGCGGCCACAACCGCCTCCGGACTCCCCCCTGCCTCCCCCGTCCCCCTCGGGCCCTCCCCCGCCGCCGGACTCCCCCGACCCCGGCGCCCCCGTTCCCCCGTTCCCCCGTGGGCGCCCCCGGGGTCTCCCCCGTCCCCCGTCCCCCCGGGGGCGCCCGGTGGTCAGCCGGTGATCTCGACCTTCCCGTTGGGCGCGGTCTGCGCCGGGGCGGGAGCGGCCGCCTCCGGACGCTCGGTGACGCCCTTCAGGAGCTTCGCGATGTCGATCCCCGTGGTGGCGCTGAGGAGTTCGACGCCCTGGCTGACGTTGTCGGCGACCACCTTCGGCAGCTTGCTCGCGCCGTCCGTGGAGATGACCGTCATCTTGTCGATGGCGCCCAGCGGCTCCGACGCCTTCGCGACGACCTGCGGGAGCACCTCGATCAGCATCTGGAGGACGGCCGCGTCGCCGTACTGCTCGAACGCCTCCGCCTTCTTGCGCATGGCCTCGGCCTCGGCCGCGCCCTTGGCGGCGATCGCGGAGGCCTCCGCCTCGCCCTCCAGCCGGACCGCCTCGGCGATGGCCGCACGCCGGGCGCGCTCCGACTCACCCTGCTTGAGGCCCTCGATGGCCTCCGCCTCGGCGAGCGCGCTGCGGCGGGACTTCTCGCCCTCACCGGTCAGCCGGGCCCGCTCCGCCTCGGCCTGCGCGGAGGCGATCTCCGCCAGCCGCTCGGCCTCGGCCTGCTTGACGCGGGAGACCCGGCGGGCCTCCGCCTCCTGCTCGGCGGCGTAGCGCTTGGCGTCGGCGGGCTTGCGGACCTGGGTGTCGAGCTGACGGTCGGTCAGCGCGGCCTGGCCCGCGGCCACCTTCTCCTGCTCGGCGAGGATCTCCTGCTGCCGGGCCGCGTCGGCGAGCGGTCCCGCGGCGGCGGCACGGGCGTACGCCTCGTCGGTCTCGGCCTTGATCTCCGACTGCTTCAGCGCGAACGTGCGCTGGGCGACGGCGATCTCCTCCTCGGCCTTCAGACGGGCCTGCTCGGCGGCGCGGCGGGCGACGGCCTCGGCGATGTCGGCGTCCTGCTTGGCGCGGGCGGCCTCCGGACGGCCGAGGTCCTCCAGGTAGGAGCCCTCGGTGGTGATGTCCTGGATCTGGAAGGCGTCGAGCACCAGGCCCTGCCCGGAGAGGCTCGCCTCGGCCTCCTCGGCGACCTGCCCGGCGAACGCGGCCCGGTCCCGGATGACGTCCTCGACGGACATCCGGCCCACGATGGCCCGCAGCGCGCCGGAGAGCACTTCCTGGGTGAAGCCGACGATGCCCTCCTGCTGCATCAGGAAGCGCTGGGCGGCGGCCCTGATGGAGTCCTCGGTGCCGCCGACCTTGACGATGGCGACGCCGTCGAGGTTGGCCTTGACCCCGCGCAGGGTGACCGCGCCGCGCACGGCGACCGGGATGTGCCGGGAGGACAGGTCGAGGGTGAACTTCTGCTGCACGAACGGGACGACGAAGACGCCGCCGCCGACCACGACCTTCTGGCCGCTGTTGTCGGTGAAGATCCGCCCGGTCTCGGGGTCGGTGGACTTCTTGCCGCGTCTGCCGGTGACGATGAACGCCTCGCTGGGCCCGGCCACCTTGTAGCGGCTGGCGACGACGAGCGCGATCAGGACGAGGAGTACGACGACTCCGACGACGGCGATGATGACTGGACTCATGTGGTCTCCCCTCGGCCCTCCCTGAACGAGGACCGCGCTTCGGTACTGCGTACGGACCGGGGGCGGGCGGCACCGCGCCTGCGGTGGCGGTCGGACCCCGATCGGGTCGGTGGCCGGCCGGACGGGTCCGGTCGGGTCCGCGGATGACCGGGCGGGTTCCGGTCGGGGTCCGCGGGTGGGCGGGCGGTCGCGGCCGGGGCCGCGGGTGGTGGCTCAGGGCTCCGTACGGTGCGGAGTCCTCGGCCGAACGGGTGGTCCCCGCCGGGTCCTGCCGGGTGCTCCCGGTTGCCGTTCGGGTCCCCGCCGTCAGGTCAGTGCTCGACCGGGCGGACGGAGACGGCCGTATGGGAGAGCGTGCGGTCGACCCAGATCTCGGTGCCGCGGGCGACCGGGACCTCGCTGCGGGCGGCGAACTTCACCGGTTGCCCGGCCAGCCGCACGAGCACCTCGCCGTATCCACCGGCGGGGATGGCGGTCACCACGGAACCGGCCGAGCCGACCAGGTCGGAGCCGTTCGGCGCGGCTCCCGAACTGTCGTCCATCAGGGCCCGGCTGAGCCGGTACGCGGCCCAGCCCGCGGCGGCCCCGGCCGGTATCCCGACGGCGACGGCGCCCGGGGTGCCCAGGCCGGTGGTGCCCAGCACGATCGCTCCGGAGAACCCGAGCATCGAGACGAACCCGGCGATCACCGGGAGGGACAGCAGTCCGTCGAAGAGGCCGTCGAAGAGACCTTCGAGCAGCCCGTCGAGGACGACCGACAGAGCAAGGAGGACGACCCCCGCGATGCCCAGACCGAGAAACCAGGTCATGTCATCCACCGCCCTTCCTTGCTCTTCCCCCGTCGGCATGAGCATGTTCACATGAGCGGGCGGTCGGGGACATTGCCTGATCCCGGCAATCTTTACGCGTTCTTAATGCCGCCCCGGGCCGCCGTCCGCCCAGGTATCAGGGACGTGATCAGGGGTACTCATGGTTCAGGAGGTCCACCATGTTCGAAGCAGGCGACATCCGTGACTGGCGAGGCCACGACGTGGTCGACCGCGGCGGCCACAAGATCGGCGTCCTGGAGTCCGTCTACGTCGACACGGCGACCGACGAGCCGTCCTTCGCCACCGTGACGGTGGGGCTCCTCGGCCGCCGCCGGCTGGTGTTCGTGCCGCTGACCGGCGCGACCGTCAACCCCGGCAGCCTGACCGTCGCCCACGACAAGGACCTGGTGAAACAGGCCCCGTCGATCGACACCGACGGAGAGCTGCTGGCGACCGACGAACCGGCCGTCTTCACCCACTACGGCCTGGAGTACACGACCGGCGCGGGCGGCGAGCGCCGTCTCGCCCGCCGCTGACGCCGACGGCCGCCCCCCGGACGGCCGCGGGCGGACTGGACAGCCGCCCCGGCCCCGGTGCGATCATTGCGACCCACCTGCTACTACAGCCCTGTAGAGGAATAGGTTCGCATGTTCGAGCAGCTCAAGAACATCAAGGACAAGATCGAGGACATCGCCGAGGACCACGGCGACAAGATCTCGGACGGCCTGGAGAAGGTCGGCGACTTCATCGACGACAAGACCGACGGCAAGCACTCCGACAAGATCGACACGGCCGTGGACAAGGCCCAGGACTACATCGCCGGACTCGGCGAGACCAAGTCCTGACCCCTTCCCGTCCGGCCCGCCCCCCTCACTCCGTGTCCCCGGGCGGGTCTGCCTCGGGTGGGTGAGGGGTGACGCGGCGCAGGACCGCGTCCAGGGCCTGGGCCACGTCCGGGGGCAGGGGTCGGCCCTGGGTCCAGGCGATGAGGTGACCGGCGACCGCGCGGAGCTTGACGTTTGTGTGCTGGGAGATCTCCCGCAGCACCTGGAACCCGTCGGCGGGCGTGGTCTTCGCCAGCGCGACGACGACACCGATCGCCTGGTCGACGACGGCGTGCGAGGCCACCGCCTCGTGCAGTTGCGCGACCTCCGTCTCCAGGCGGCGCACTTCGCGGTCGGCGGCGGGGGCCGGGTCGGGCGGGGGCGTATCGGGTGTGGCTGCGAAATCCATGGGTTCCTGCCGGGGCCGGGGCGGACGCCACAAGCCTGCCCCACAACCCGCGTCTCATCCAGCGCGCGGGAAGGCCCCGCCGGGTCCGAGGACTCGGCGGGGCCTGGCAGGTCCCGGCTCGGGAGCCGGCCTGGATCAGCCGTTGGAGCAGGCGTTGCCGACAGCGGGGTTCAGCAGGCCGACGACGTCGATGCTGTTGCCGCACAGGTTGACCGGGATGTGGATCGGGACCTGGATGACGTCACCGGACAGGACGCCGGGGCTGCCGACCGCCGTGCCGACGGTGGGGTCGGGGTCGGCCTGGGCCGCTGTGGCACCGAGGAGTGTCAGAGCGCCCGCCAGAGCGGCGGTCGTGGCCAGGGAACGCATACGCATGGAGTACCTCCGTGGAACTGCTTGCGGGGACGTTCCCATCACATCCCCGCCCGCGCTCCGGCGCCTGCGCTGATGAGCCGGAAGGGTGGCGTCGCCCCGTCAGGCGCCTGTCGGGCACCGCTCCACGGGACCGGCGCCCGACAATCCGGCACCGCCGTCGGTGCCGGAGCGGGCCGCTCCTACTGCTTCTTGAAGGAGTGGATGCGGTAGTCGCCCTGGAGGTTGCCGCCGCGCCCCGCGCGCGTGGAGCCGATCCGGCCGTGGAAGTTGGTCTGCCGGAAGTACTCGACGCGGTGTCCCGTGCTGTTCCACAGGGAGCGGACGTTCCTGCCGCGCCGGATGAAGCCGCACGCGTCGGCGGTGTTCGCCACCCGCGACGACGTCCACTGGCAGCGCTGGCCGGTGCCGTCCCAGCCGCTGTAGATGCAGAAGTGGCCCGGGTCGCAGCGGTAGGCCGCGGCGGCGGGGGCCGCGGGGGCGGGTGCGGGGGCGGCGGACACGGCGGGGGCTGTGCCGAGCGCCGCCACGAGGGCGAGCGAGGTGATGACGAGTGAGGTGACACGGCGCATGGAGATCGTTCCCTTGTCGCTTGTCGCTGGGTGCGTCGTCGGCGTCCCCCGACGACGGCTGCCTCCACTCTCGGACGCCCGGGACGGCGCCGGGCAGAGCGTGCGCGGGGGCGCGCGAGGCGCCTCGGCAGGGCGGGTTCGCCCGCCCGCCCGGCGCTGGGTCGGACATCCGCCGGTGCCCCGCGGGACCGCGCACGGCCGTGCCGGCGCCGTCCCGCTCAGCCCGCGACCCGCTCGCCCTCCCGCGCGGCGGGGCGGCGCGCGCGGACCGGGAAGAGCCTGCTGAACGCCGTGTGGAGGGCGATCCCGCCGAGGAACGCGACGGCCCAGTTGTAGTCGAACAGCGGCTTGAGGAACGGGACGTACCCCTCGGCGGGGAAGGGGCCCTCCCCGTTCTCGGAGTACGCGCCGCCGAGGGCGAGGAGCACGACGACGGCCAGGGTCGCGAGCGGGCGCCAGTTGAAGCCCTGCGCGTACTCGTACGGCCCGCCGCGCGTGTACAGCCCCTCGAGGTCGAGCACGCGCCGGCGCAGCAGCCAGTAGTCCGCGGTCAGGATCCCGGCGATGGCGCCGAGGAAGGCGCCGGTCACCCCGAGCCAGGTGAAGATGTACAGCTCGGGCGAGGAGAGCAGCCGCCAGGGCTGCATCAGGACGCCGACGACCCCGGCGATGATCCCGCCGGTGCGGAAACTCACGTACCGCGGAAGGACGTTGGAGAAGTCGTAGGCCGGACCGACCGTGTTGGCCGCGACGTTGACGGCGACGGTGGCCACGACGACGCACAGCAGCGCGAACAGGACGACGAACGGGTTGGAGAACCGGCTGACCAGGTCGATCGGGTCCCAGACGGCCTGCCCGTAGACGGCGACGGTGGCCGACGTGGTGAGGGCGCCGATCGTGGAGAACAGGGTCATCGTGATCGGCAGCCCCAGCGCCTGTCCGACGACCTGCTCCCGCTGGCCCCTGGCGAAGCGGGTGAAGTCCGCGATGTTGACGGACATCGTGGCGAAGTAGGCGATCATCCCCATCAGCGACGGCGCGAACAGCACCCAGAAGTCGGTGCCCCAGCCGAGCCGGGAGGGCGCGGCGGCGAGCGGGCCGAGGCCGCCCGCCCGGACGGCCGTCCAGACCAGCAGGAACGCGGCGACGACCAGGACGAGCGGCGCCGACCAGTTCTCGAAGCGCCGGATGGATTCGACGCCCCGGACGATGAGGGCGATCTGCAGGAGCCAGAACAGCGCGAAGGAGAGCCACAGCGTCTTCGGGTGCCCCGCCACCTCGCCCGCGTGGATCCAGGAGTCCCCGGCGAAGGCACCGGTGAGGGTGTAGACGGCCTCGCCGCCGACCCACGTCTGGATGCCGAACCAGCCGCACGCGGAGAGGGCGCGGAGCAGGGCGGGCACGTTGGCGCCGAGGGTGCCGAAGGCGGCGCGGGACAGGACGGGGTAGGGGATGCCGTACTTGGCGCCGCCGTGGCTGTTGAGCAGGATGGGGACCAGGACGATCACATTGCCCAGGGCGATGGTCATGACCGCCTGGTACCAGCTCATCCCGAGGTCGATGAGCCCGCTGGAGAGGTAGTACGTGGGGATGCCGTGGGCGATGCCCATCCAGAGCGCCGCGTAGTTGTAGGTGGTCCAGGTCCTGCGGGCCAGCGGCACGGGCGCCAGGTCCTCGTTGCTGAGCGGGCTCGCCCGGATGCCGCTCGGGTCGGTCAGCTCCACCTGTTCGTCGACGCGCTCGATCGCTCGCATAGCCGGGGTCCGTTCAGTGAACCGTGGGTCCATCCGGAGGCAGAAGTCTCCGGCCGGCGATGTCCTTGTGTCAATGGATGCGCGTGTTGTCCCGCTCCGGTGCGTCCGGGCGGATGTGCCGGACGCGGCCGGGGCTCCCGGACCCGCTCAGACGGCGCCTTCGGGCGGGCCGGGGCGGAAGTCGCCGGTGCGGTAGACGTCGGTGCGCCGGTCGGCGAGCGGCTGGTTGAAGGGGTTGCCGAGCCGCTGCGCGCGGGAGCCGATCAGGTCCACCCGCGCCAGGAGGACGGCCTCCCCCTCGCCGTCCGCCGGTCCGGCCAGCGGCCAGCCGTCCGGGCCCACGATCAGCGACCGGCCGACGAAGGGCTGGTCGCGCTCGGTGCCGACCCGGCTGACCCCGGCGACGTAGAGCTGGTTGCTGTGCGCCCCGGTGATGCACATCAGGTTGGCCATGGCCGGGACGTCGTCGGGCTGTCCCGGGACGGGCACCCAGTTCGAGGGGAGGGCGAGCAGGTCGGCGCCGCCGAGCGCGGCGCTGCGGAAGGTCTCCGGGAACCAGGCGTCGTAGCAGATGCCGACGGCGATGTTGCCCAGCGGCGTGCGGAAGACGGGGAAGCCGTCCTCCTGACGGTCGTACAGCTCCTTCTCGGCGTTCCACAGGTGCGCCTTGCGGAAGGTTCCGGCGTGCCCCTCCGGCCCGATCAGGACGGCCGCGTTGTACACCTTGCCGCCCGCGAGTTCGGTGATCCCGGCGACGATCCACAGGTCGAGTTCGGCGGCGAGCGCGGCCCAGGCGGAGGAGACGGGCCCGCCCGGGACCGGCTCGGCGTGCCTGCGGGCGTCGGCCCGGTCGGCGAACATGTACCCGGCGGAGGCCGCCTCGGGCAGGACGACCAGCCGCGCCCCGCCCGCCGCCGCCTCGCGGACGAGCCGGGAGGACGCCGCGATGTTGGCCGCGGGGTCGCCGAGGACGGGTTCGAACTGGATGCCCGCCAGGATGAAGTCCGTCACGGTGCCGCCTTGATCGCGAGGTATTTGACGCCGAGGTACTCGTCGATGCCCACCGCGCCGCCCTCCCGGCCGAGCCCGGAGTGCTTGACCCCGCCGAAGGGCGCGGCGGGGTTGGAGATGATGCCCTGGTTGAGCCCGACCATCCCGCACTCCAGCCGTTCGCTCACCCGCAGCCCGCGGTCGAGGTTCTCGGTGAACAGGTAGCCCGCAAGACCGTACTCGGAGTCGTTGGCGAGGGCCACAGCCGTGTCCTCGTCGTCGAAGGGGACGATCGGCGCGACCGGGCCGAAGATCTCCTCGGTGAGGGCGCGCGCCCCGAGCGGCACGCCGCCCAGCACGGTCGGCGCGAGGAAGTGGCCCTCCCCCGGGACGGGCCGGTCCCCGGTGAGCGTCTCGGCGCCGGCCTCGGTGGCGTCGTCGATCAGGGCGGTGACGTTGCGCACCGCCTTCGCGTCGATCAGCGGGCCGACCCGGGTGGCGGGGTCGAGTCCGTGTCCGACGGGCAGCGCGGCCAGCCGGTCGGCGAGCCTGCGGCCGAACTCACCGGCGATCGAGGAGTGCGCGTAGAAGCGGTTGGCGGCGGTGCACGCCTCACCGGTGTTGCGCATCTTCGCCTGGAAGGCGCCTTCCACGGCCGCGTCCAGGTCGGCGTCGGCGAAGACCAGGAAGGGGGCGTTGCCGCCCAGTTCCATGGAGGTGCGCAGGACGTTCCTGGACGCGGCGGCGAGCAGCGCGCGGCCGACCTCGGTGGAGCCGGTGAAGGAGAGCTTCCGCAGCCGGGGATCGCGCAGCAGGTGGTCGGTGACCTCGCCGGAGCGGTCGGTGGTGAAGACGTTCACCACGCCGGGGGGCGCTCCCGCCTCGCGCAGGATGTCCACCAGGGCCAGCATCGACAGCGGTGTCTGCTTGGCCGGTTTGACGACGACCGTGCATCCGGCGGCGAGCGCGGGGCCGATCTTCCGGGTGCCCATCGCCATCGGGAAGTTCCACGGGGTGATCAGGAGGCAGGGGCCCACCGGCTGACGCATCGTCACCACCCGGGAGCCGCCGCCGGGGGCGATGAGGTAGCCGCCGTCGATCCGCACGGCCTCCTCGGAGAACCAGCGCAGGAACTCGGCGGCGTAGGCCACCTCCGCCTGCGACTCGGCGAACGGCTTGCCCATCTCCAGGGTCATCAGCGCGGCCAGGTCGTCCCTGCGGGCCATGACCGTCTCGAAGGCCCGGCGCAGCACCTCGCCGCGTTCGCGCGGCGGCGTCGCGGCCCAGGACGCCTGGGCCCGCACCGCGGCGTCGAGGGCGTCGGTGGCGTCCGCCGCACGGGCGTCGGCGACCTCGGCGATCACCGTGCCGGTGGCCGGGTCCTCGACGGGGAGGGTGGCGCCGCCGCGGGGCGCGCGCCATTCGCCGTCGACGCAGAGGCCCTTGGGGGTCCGGTCCGCGACCTCGCGGGCGGCTCTGAGCCGCTCCTGGAGTGCAGCCATGGTCTCTCTCCTCGGTCGGGCCGCTGCCGCCGCTCGGCGGTGGGGCCGGGGGTGCCCGTCCGGGTGGACGGGTGGGCTCGGGTAACGGCATCGCCTAGAACTCCGCTGCCGTGGTGGGCAGTTCGATGCCGGTGACGCTCAGCAGGTCGCCGAGCTGGCGGGCCGCCTTCATGACGGGCTCGGCCACCTCGTCGATGCGCGAGCGGGTCAGCCGGTAGGTGGGGCCGCCGATCCAGACGGCGTAGGTGGTGGCCTGGCCGACGCGGACGGGGGCGGCGACGGAGGCCGCGCCCAGCTCCAGTTCGTCGTAGGCGGAGGCGTAGCCGCGGGTCCTGACCTCGGCCATGGAGTCGATGAACGCGTCGAGCCCGCCGAGCTGTTCGGGCGCGTGGGCGTCGAACTCCTCGCCGAACTCGGCCCGTACGGTCTCCGGTTCGAGGGCGCTGAGCAGGACCTTGCCGGTGGAGGTGGCCCAGACGGGCTGGGTCCTGGGGACGGGTTTGAGGGTCTGCCCGATCAGGGACGGTCCCGGCACCTGGGCGACGACCATGACCTTGGGCGCGAGCAGCACGTCGAACCCGGCGGTCTCCTTGGTCTCCTTGGCCAGGTCGCGCAGCACGTCCCGCATGTGCCCGTAGGCGCCGCCGCCGTCGAGGAGTCCGCCGACGATGGACAGCAGGCCGAGCGAGACGCGGTAGCGGCGGGTGACCGGGTCCAGGGTCAGCCAGCTCTCGCGTTCGAGGACGGTGAGGACCCGGTAGCAGGTGGCCTTGGGGATGCCGGACTCCCGCGCGATCTCGCTGAGTCCGACCCCTTCCGGGTGGGCCGCGACCGTGCGCAGCAGCCAGATCGTCCTGCGGACGAGCCCTGCTTCACTGGGTGCCATTGTTCCTCCGTCTGTCACGTCGAGATCACTGCGGGCGGTACGACCATCCTGGCAGGCGGGCCCGGTCCGGCTGTGCCGTACCGCCCGGCCCGGCGCACCCCCGGGGCGCCGCGGGCGCGGCTATCTGCCGCCGGCCGTGACGGTGACCTCCGTCGGCCGGTAGGAGGCTCCCGTGGTGTCGAATCCGTCGGCCTCGAGTTCCTTGAGGGCGCGCTCGGTCAGGTCGGTGCGGTAGGCGCCCGCCGTGGGCCGCTTCTTGAGGAGTCCGGCCTTGACCGCGATGTCGATGGTCTGGTCCCAGGCGGCCTTGTCCATCATGCCGACGCCGTTCTCGGCGGGCCAGACGAGCTTGTTGACCTCGTTGAGCATCCACGTCTGGTGGCCCTTGCCGAGCGCGCTGCCGTTCTTCAGGACGATGTCGACGCAGCCCTCCAGTTCGTCGCGGCAGTACCCCCAGCCCTCGTAGGTGGCCTTGAGGAACTTGACGGCGGTCTCCTGGTTGGCCTTCTTCGACAGCCAGCCGTCCCGGGCGTAGACGCCGTCCTCCAGGCTCTGGTAGCCGGCGTCCTGGAGGTTGATCGCGACGAAGTCCGAGGGGCGGTAGAGCTTTCCGGTCTTGGGGTCGGTGCTCTCCAGGAGCTGCGCGTACTCGTTGAAGGTCTTGGCCTGGGCCGCGTCGACCTCGTGCTTGAGCAGCAGCGACATGTCGAAGGGCTGCTGGATGATCTTGGCGTCCTTCTTGGGGTCGACGCCGGAGCCGCGCATCGCCGCGAAGAGGGTCAGCTCGTTGCCGTAGCCCCAGCTGCCGACCCGCTTGCCCTTGAGGTCGGCGAGGGTCTTGATGCCGGAGTCGGCCCAGGCGACCTGGAGGTAGGCGCCGCGCTGGAACTCCTGGCCGATGTTGACCAGGTCGGCGCCCTGTTCGCGGGTGACCATGGTCTTGGTGACGTGGGAGACGGCGAACTCGGCGTTGCCGGCCGACAGGACCTGCTGGGGCACGATGTTCACCCCGCCCTCCTGGATCGTCACGTCGAGGCACGCCTTGTCGTAGAAGCCCTTCTCCTTCGCCGCGTAGTACCCGGCGAACTGGGCCTGCGCGACCCACTGGAGGACGACGCGGACCTTCGTCCTCGACGCGCAGTCCTTGCCCGCCCCGGCGGCGGCCGGGCCGGTCGACTCGGACATGCCGCCGCAGGCGGAGAGCAGCAGCGCGGCGGCCGAGAGTCCGGCGGCGACGCGGGCGGGGCGGCGGACGGATCTGGAGAGGGGCGCTCGGTTTCTGGACACGTGGACCTCCGCGGGGAAGGAAAGAGGACGGGTGAGAGGCACCGGTGAACGGCGGCGCGGAATGCGCGGGGGAATGCGCACGCGCCCGTGCCGGTGAATGCGACGGTGAGGGTGACGGTGAATGCGGGAACGGCGGTCCGGGCGGGAGGCCGCCGTCAGGCGCTTTCCTCGTGGAAGGACTCGTGCCACGGCATGAGGAATCTCTCCAGCAGGGTCACCGCCCCGAAGAGGCCGAGTCCGAGCGCGCCGGAGACGAGAATTCCGGCCCAGGCGTAGTCGAACCGGGGAAGGGCGGCCTGGTAGGCGATGTACACGCCGAGCGCCTCGGTGCTGCCGCCGAAGTACTCGCTGACGATCACGCCGATGACGGCGAGGGTGGTGCCGAGCTTCAGCGCGTTGAAGAGGAACGGGAGCGCGTTGGGCAGCCGCAGCAGGAGGGACACCTGGCGCGGCCGGGCCGCGAGGGACTCCATGATCTCCAGGTGCAGGGGCTCGATCTGGAGCAGTCCCCTGGTGGTGTTGACGAAGACCGGGAAGAAGACCATGACGGCGGCGACCCCGGCCTTGGAGAGCAGGCTGGTCACGCCGAACCAGTTGTTGAAGATGGGCGCGAGGGCCACGATCGGCGCGCAGTTGATCAGGACGGCGGCGTTGAGCACCGGGCCCGACAGCCGGGGGAAGCGGCTGACCGCGAGGGCCACGCAGATCCCGCCGAGCGACCCCATGACCAGGCCGAGCAGGACCGGCTTCGCGGTGGACAGGGACGCGGACATGATCGTCCCGACGTCGTGCCCGAACGCCGCGGCGATCCGCACCGGGGTCGGCATGATGAACGCGGGGACGTCGAACAGGGTCACCGCCGCCTGCCACACGCCGAGCAGGACGACGGCGGTCAGCGCGACCGGCACCAGCCGCAGGGCGCGCGCCGCGGGCCCGGTCGTCCCGGCGGAGCCCGTGAGTCCGGGGGCGCTCATGCCGCCGCCCGCTCACTGGGCGCCTCGTGCAGGGCCCGGCGGACGTCCTTGACCTTCTCGAAGAACTCCGGCGTGGTGCGGGTCGCGGCGGTCCTGGGGTAGGGCAGGTCCACGTCGATGCAGGCCGCGACCCGGCCGGGCCTGGCGGACATCACCACCACCCGCGAGGAGAGGAACACCGCCTCGGAGATGCTGTGGGTGACGAAGACGACGGTGGTGCGGACGTCGCCCCAGATGCGCAGCAGCTCGCCCTGGAGCCGTTCGCGGTTCATCTCGTCGAGGGCGCCGAGGGGTTCGTCCATGAAGAGGATCTCGGGGTCGGCGGAGAGCGCGCGGGCGATCGCCACCCGCTGCTGCATGCCGCCGGAGAGCTGCCAGGGGTAGTGCCCGGCGAACTCGCGGAGCCGGACCAGCTCCAGCATCTCCTCGGCCTTGGCCCGGTAGACCTCCTTCTTCGCCCCCGCGACCTGGAGCGGGAGTTCGACGTTGCGCAGGACGCTGCGCCACTCGAAGAGCCCGGCCTGCTGGAAGACCATGCCGTAGTCGCGGTCGGCGCGGGCCGCGCCGGGCGCCTTGCCGTTGACGGTCAGGGTGCCGCTCGTGGGCGCGGTGAGGTCGGCCATCACCCGCAGCAGCGTGGACTTGCCGCAGCCGCTGGGCCCCAGCAGGGAGATGAACTCGCCCCGCCCGATGGTCAGGTCGATGTCCTCCAGGGCGGTGACCGCGCGGTCGGAACCGCCGTTGAAGACTTTGTTGACTTTGCGCACGGAGATGATTGCGGGCTCGGCCATCAGCGGCTCCTGGGGTGGTGGGTTCGCAACACGGCCTAGCGGGCGTGCCGGTGGCGGAGGGCGAGGCGCTCCAGCAGAGCGAGGACCTGCACGAGGAGGATCCCGGCGATCGCGGCGACGAGGACGGCGGCGTAGAGCTTCTCCGGCCCGTTCGAGTAGTAGTAGGCGGAGGTGAGGATCGCGCGGCCGATGCCGCGGCCGGTGCCCGCCGACAGCTCCCCCACGATGGCGCCCACCACGCTGGCGGTGGCGGCGAGCCGCAGCCCGGCGAAGACGTACGGGAGGGCCGCGGGGAACCGCAGCGACCACAGGACCCGGGCCGGTCCGGCGCCGACGCTGCGCATGAAGTCGAGCTGGACCTTGGGCGGGGACTTCAGGCCGCGCAGGGAGTTGATGGTGACCGGGAAGAAGGCGAGGTAGGCGGCGATCCCGGTGACCGCGGCCCACGGCGGCAGCCCGGCCTTGCCGCCCCAGATCACGATCATCGGGGCGATGGCGACCAGCGGCACCGTCTGGGAGGCGACCAGCCAGGGCATCAGGCCCTTGCTCACGGGTGCCACGTGGAGGAAGAGGACCGCCAGCGCGAGACCGAGGAGCGATCCGGCCGCCAGTCCGTAGAGGGCCTCGCGGAGCGTCACGGTGGTCTCGCCGATCAGGTAGACCGCGAGGGAGGTCGGATCGCCCGCGCGGGCGGGCTCGGCGAGCGAGCCCGCGATGGTCCACAGGTGCGGCATCGACAGGTCGTCGGTGGCGACCGGCAGGCCGATCCCGAGGACGGTGTCGCCGACGGCCCGGCCGAGCGCCTTGTAGCCCTCCCACAGACAGGCGAGGGCGGCCATGACGAGGAGGGCGCCGAGCGGGTCGGTGAGGCGGCGCAGGAGGGAGCCGCCGCGGCCGGGCGCGCGGGGTGCGGGGTCCGTCCGTCCGTTACGGGCCGCGGGCGGTCTTGGTGACGCAGAGATGTTGGTCGCGGTCATGCTCAGGCACTCTCCGAATCCTTCGGATGTGTCGGCCGGGGAGGGAATCCGTCGCCTCTGCCGGCCTGTCGAGCCACCCAGCCACTGGATCGCTGAGTGAACTGATGGTTCACGCTAGAGGGGTGGTCGAGTTCTCGTCAACGGTTTGGCCGAAATGCTTCTCGTCGTCCCGTCGGGCCCGCATTTCCCTCTCCGGGAAGGGCGATTGAGGGGTGTCGGGGCGCACGGCAATGCGACTCGGCGACCGGACCGAATGCCGTCCCGGCCGGGCGAATGCGGCCCCGCTGAACTCTCGGGAAAAGGAACGCGGGACGCGCCCGGAATTCCCGGAGGCCGGTGATCGGAAGTCGGTGAACGGACGACGGTGGACGAAAGTCGGTGAACGGACGACGGTGGACGAAAGTCGGTGGACGGACGGCGGTGGACGGAGGCCGGTGGACCGACGACGGTGGACGGAGGCCGGTGGACCGAAGTCGGACAGCGGACACGGGACGCGGCCCGGGTGGGGAGAATCAGCCCGGGTCGGGAGGCTCGGCCTAGGTGGGGAGAATCGGCAGGGCCGGGGCATGGGGTCGCCACACCCCGCCGTGCAGGCGGGCGGTCGCCTCGCGTTCCGCGCCGACGGTGCCGTAGGTGGTGGTCCGCATCCGGGCCGGGCGGCCGGCCGCGCGGGCCAGCGCCTCCAGGTCGTCCACGCTCCGGTGGCTGCCCTGTCCTGAACCGGCCATCCTGCTGATCGTCTCCTCCATCAGCGTGCCGCCGAGGTCGTTGACCCCGCCGCGCAGCACGTCGACGACCGTGTCGCGGGCCAGCTTCACCCAGCTCGTCTGGATGTTGCCGATCCTGCCGTGCAGCAGGATCCGCGCCAGGGCGTGCACCGCCCGGTTCTCCAGGACCGTCGGCCCCGGTCGGGCGATCCCGGCCAGGTAGACCGGGGAGTTGGTGTGGACGAACGGCAGGAGGACGAACTCCGTGAAGCCTCCCGTCTCCTCCTGGAGGCGTCCGATCAGCGTGAGGTGGTCGACCCAGTGGCGCGGGGTGTCCACATGGCCGTACATCATGGTCGCCGTCGTCGGGATGCCCAGCGCGTGGGCGGTGGTGACCACCTCGATCCACTGGGCCGCGGGGAGCTTGCCCTTGGTGAGGATCCAGCGGACCTCGTCGTCGAGGATCTCGGCGGCCGTGCCGGGCAGCGAGTCGACGCCCGCCTCCCGCGCGGCCTGGAGCCACTCCCGCACCGAAAGGTCCATCCTGGTCGCGCCGTTGACGACCTCCATCGGCGAGAAGGCGTGCACGTGCAGGCCCGGCGCGCGCCGCTTGACCTCGGCGGCGATGGCGAAGTACGCGCTGCCCGGCAGGTCCGGGTGGATCCCGCCCTGGAGGCACACCTCGCTCGCCCCGACCCGCCACGCCTCCTCGGCGCGGGTGCCGATCTGGTCGAGCGACAGGGTGTACGCGTCGGCGTCGGTGCGCCGCTGGGCGAAGGCGCAGAAGCGGCAGCCGGTGTAACAGACGTTGGTGAAGTTGATGTTGCGGGTGACCACGTACGTGACGTCGTCCCCGGCGGCCTCGGCGCGCAGGCCGTCGGCGAGCGCGGCCAGCGCCTCGATCTCGGCCCCGGGCCCGGCGTCCAGCAGCGTCAGCGCGGACCCGGTCGGCAGGCGGGCGGGTGCGGCCTCCGCCGCCCGCAGC
>NZ_FMCI01000192.1 GCF_900091845.1 Streptomyces sp. SolWspMP-5a-2 | reverse complement strand
CCGCCGCCCCCACCGAAACCCCCGCACCTCCCACGCGTCCCGAACCGCCCGCCGCCCCCGTGCCTCCCGCGCCCGTCCCCCGCCCCCTCCGCCCGTGTTTCCCGCTGCCTCCGGGCGGCATCGGGCTCCCTGGGAGGCGCCGTCCGTGGTGGCCTCCGTTCCGGCGACCTTCACTTTCGCCTCCGGGGAGCGAGGTCCCGGTGTCGCGTCCGTCGCGCCGCCCGCCGTCGCCCATGTCGGCTCGGGGCCGCCCACCTACGACCCGGAGCCCACCGCGCTGCCCGTCTCCGACCCCGACCACCTCGACGACCTGGTCCCCGACACCGTCCTGGAAGGCGCCCGCTACGGGACCTCGACCGTGCGGGCGGTGTCCCTGCGGGGCGACTCCGCGCGCTACCGGGGCGAGCCGCGCCGCGACGCCCTGCTCACCGCGCGCTTCGGCACCGGCGACCACGCCCTCGTGCTGGTCGCGACGGCGACCGGCGCGCGGGCCACACCCGGCGCCCACCGCGCCGCCGCCGAGGCCTGTCACTGGATCGGCCGAGCCGTCGGCCGCAGTCACGCCCGGCTCTCCGAGGACATCAGGGCCGCCCGCCGCGGCGACCTCAAGTCGGGGCTGCACCGGCTGACCGACCGCACCCTCGGCAGGCTCCGGGCCAGCGCCGTCGAACAGGGGGTCGACCCCGACGAGTACGCGGCGAGCCTGCGCTGCCTGCTGCTGCCCGCCGACCCCGAGTGCCGTACCCGGGTCTTCTTCGGCGTCGGCACCGGCGGCCTCTTCCGGCTCAGGGACGGCGACTGGCAGGACATCGAGCCGCGCGTCACGGACGCCGTCGGCGCGCCCGTCGTCGGGTTCGGCTCGCGGCCCGCCCAGACCCCGGAGGGCGACCGCCTCACCATGGACCTAGGCATCCCCACCCCGCCCAGCCCCTACGAACCCGCTCCGGAACCGCCCCGCGCGCCCTTCCGCTTCCGGGCCTCGGTAGCCCGCCCGGGTGACACGCTCCTGATGTGCAGCGACGGCCTCGCGGAGCCCCTGCGCGGCGAGCCCGAGCTGTGCCGTCACCTCGCCGACCGCTGGGCGGGAGCGGCGGCGCCCGGTCTGGCGGCCTTCCTCGCCGACGTCCAGGCCCGGGTCAAGGGGTACGCGGACGACCGGACGGCGGCGGCCGTGTGGGAGGCGTGAGCGCGCGGGCTGTGGATTCATGGACTCAGCGGGATCGGTGATTCCGAGGAGACCGAAGGGGCATCCGAGAGCCATGGCCAAGCAGAACGTCGCCGAGCAGTTCGTCGACATCCTCGTCCACGCCGGAGTGCAGCGCCTCTACGGCGTCGTCGGCGACAGCCTCAACCCGGTCGTGGACGCGGTGCGCCGCAACTCCGCGATCGACTGGGTGCACGTCCGCCACGAGGAGACCGCCGCCTTCGCGGCCGGGGCGGAGGCGCAGATCACCGGGAAGCTCACCGCGTGCGCCGGGTCCTGCGGTCCGGGCAACCTCCACCTCATCAACGGGCTCTACGACGCGCACCGCTCGATGGCCCCGGTGCTGGCCCTCGCCTCGCAGATCCCGTCCAGCGAGATCGGCCTCGGCTACTTCCAGGAGACCCACCCGGACCGGCTGTTCACCGAGTGCAGCCACTACAACGAGCTGATCTCCAACCCGCAGCAGATGCCCCGGCTGCTCCAGACCGCCATCCAGCACGCCGTCGGCCAGTCCGGCGTCAGCGTCGTCTCGCTCCCCGGCGACATCGCCTCGCAGCCCGCCCCCGACAAGCCCCTGGAGACCGCGCTGGTCACCTCGCGGCCCACGGTCCGCCCCGGCGACGCCGAGATCGACCGGCTCGTCGACCTCATCGACCGCGCCCAGCGGGTCACCCTGTTCTGCGGCAGCGGCACGGCCGGGGCGCACGCCGAGGTCATGGAGTGCGCGGAGAAGATCAAGTCCCCGGTCGGGCACGCCCTGCGCGGCAAGGAGTGGATCCAGTACGACAACCCGTTCGACGTCGGGATGAGCGGACTGCTCGGCTACGGCGCCGCCTACGAGGCCACCCACGAGTGCGACCTGCTGATCCTGCTCGGCACCGACTTCCCGTACAACGCCTTCCTGCCCGACGACGTGAAGATCGTCCAGGTCGACATCCGCCCCGAGCACCTCGGCCGCCGCTCCAAGCTGGACCTCGCCGTCTGGGGCGACGTGCGCGAGACGCTGCGTGCCCTCACCCCGCGGGTGAAGCCCAAGGAGAACCGGCGCTTCCTCGACAAGATGCTGAAGAAGCACGCCGACGCGCTGGAGGGCGTCGTCAAGGCGTACACCCGCAAGGTCGAGAAGCACGTCCCGATCCACCCCGAGTACGTGGCGTCCGTCCTCGACGAACTGGCCGACGAGGACGCCGTGTTCACCGTGGACACCGGCATGTGCAACGTCTGGGCGGCCCGCTACATCACCCCCAACGGGCGCCGCCGGGTGATCGGTTCGTTCTCCCACGGCTCGATGGCCAACGCGCTGCCGATGGCCATCGGGGCCCAGTTCACCGACCGGGGACGGCAGGTCGTCTCGATGTCGGGGGACGGCGGGTTCTCCATGCTGATGGGCGACTTCCTCACCCTGGTCCAGTACGACCTGCCGGTGAAGGTCGTCCTCTTCAACAACTCCTCGCTCGGCATGGTCGAGTTGGAGATGCTGGTGGCCGGGCTGCCCTCCTACGGCACCACCAACAGGAACCCGGACTTCGCGGCCGTCGCCCGCGCCTGCGGCGCCCACGGGGTGCGGGTCGAGAAGCCCAAGGACCTCGCGGGCGCCCTGAAGTCCGCGTTCAAGCACAAGGGCCCGGCCCTCGTCGACATCGTCACCGACCCCAACGCCCTGTCGATCCCGCCGAAGATCAGCGCCGACATGGTCACCGGGTTCGCCCTCTCCGCCTCGAAGATCGTCCTGGACGGAGGGGTCGGCCGGATGCTCCAGATGGCCCGCTCCAACATCCGCAACGTGCCCCGCCCGTGACGGACGTCACCGGACGACGGTCCGCGGCCCGGTGCGCCCCGCTGGACGCGCCGACCGCGGACCCGTCCTCCCCGGTGTCAGCGCAGCGGGCCCCGGACCGCGTACACCCCCGTGCCGACGGCCAGCAGCAGCCCGGCCGTCCAGGCGGCGGGCGCCGAGTCCGTCGCGGCCAGCGGCCAGCCGACGGCGGTCCACAGGACGTCGTCGGGGCGCTGCGGGACGATCAGCGAGACCGCCAGCCAGCCGATCGGCGGCGTCCACGCGTACACGGCGCCGCACAGCGCGGCACCGAGCGCCGCGAGACCGGTCAGCCCGGCGCTCGCGCGCAGCAGGAGCGCCGCCTCCGGCCGCTCCGCCACCCGCGCCACCGCGAGGACGACGGTGACGGCGGCGGCGAGCAGCAGGACGTGCGCCGCCCGCCGGGCGGCCAGCTGAGCGCCGCCGTGCGGTCCAGGTCGGGGTCCTGGCCGGCGAGCCCGGCGGACGCCGCCGTCACACCGGCCGCCGCGGCGAGCGCGAGCAGCCGGGGGTCGGCGGCGCCCGCCCGCGGCCCGAAAACCCCCAGCAGCGCCGCGGTGACCAGCAGGACACCGGCCGCGGCCGGAACCCCGCGCGAACGCCCGTACAGGAGGAGCCCGTTGGTCATCGCGGTTCCCCGACCAGCTTGTCGGCCGGGCCGAGGTCGCAACGGAGCGCCGCCGTACGGACGGTGACCGCCCGCCGCAGTTGTTCCGCCGGTTCCAGCGCCGCGAACCGGTCCCAGGCGCGGCGCGTGGAGTCGCGGTACTCCGCCGGGTCGTAGCTGTCCGTGCCGATGAGCCGGTACTCGCCCAGCACCCAGCTCGCCAGCACGCTCTGCACCAGGAGGGAGCCGTCGCTCGCCCCCTCCCACGCGGTGTTCGCCGAGCAGCTCGGCGCGAGCCCCTCGCCGATCAGCCGGCGCAGCAACTGGTCGCCCCGGGCCGAACCGAACTGCGGATCCTCGAAGTTGACCAGCACCGTGGCCGGGTCGAGCACGCGGTCGGCGCCCAGGGCGCGCGGCGCGGTCTCCTCGCGCACCCGCCGGGGTGCCCGGTCGCCGAGCTTGGAACGCAGCGCCTTGAGCGCCCGCGCGCCGTCCGGAGCGAGCCCCGCCAGCCGGTCGCGGTGCATCGCGGTGACGCAGACGGCGCCTTCGCACACCGGGGAGGCGGCGGCCGGGTCGATCCGGTAGCTGCCCCGCGGGGTGCCGGGCAGCACCAGCAGGGCGAGGGCGAGCCCGGCCACGGCCGGTACCAGGGCGGTCAGCCGCTGCCTGGCGCGCACCGCGGTCAGCAGCACGAACCCGGTGGCCGCCAGGCCGAGGAACCAGAAGGCCTGGCCGAGGTGCACGGCGCCGGTGAGGGTGAGGAGCACCTGGCGCGGTTCGGCGACCGCGGGGGAGAGCTGGGAGAGCAGATGCGGCACGGTCGTGGAGGTGGGCAGCTCGCGCTCGTTGTTCTGGGCCAGCAGCACGGTCGCCGCGAGGAAGACCACCACCACCGCGGGCGGGGTCAGCGGTGAGGGCAGGGCGCGTCCCGTTCCCATGCCGAACAGGAGGGCGGCCAGCAGGGCGAGGAGCCCGACCGCCGAGATCGGCAGCCAGCCAAGGGGCGCGTAGGTGGCCGGGCCGGACGCCACCTGGACGGCGCCCCAGAGCACCAGCAGCCCGAACCCGGCGGTCAGGGCGAGGGCGGCGGCGCCCGCCGGGGCCGCGGCGCGCCGCCAGGCCGGGCGCGGCGCGGACGCCAGCAGTTCGGGCATCCGGGAGCGCCGGTCGCGCAGCCCGTAGAGGGCGCCGATCCCGGCGACCAGCGGCCACAGGTAGAAGAACAGGACGCGGGTCCAGAGTGCGAGGGACGTCCACTGGGAGGTCCACTGCACGGACGATCCCCACCACGCCCCGGGGACGGCGTACAGGAACCCGAGGCCGACGGCGGCGACGACGAGACCGGCCCAGGGGGCGGCGGAGCGGCGGAGTTCGATGCGCAGGACGCGGAGGTTCACCAACTGCCCTTTCCCTGGGCGGAGTCACTGAGGAGTGCGGAGTAGCCCCGCTCCAGGGGGCTGTCGCCCGGCTGGTCGGAGGTGCCGGCGGCGGCGAGGTCGTCGGGGGTGCCCTGGAAGAGCAGGCGGCCCCGGTCGAAGAGGACCACGTCGGTGCAGGCTGCGGCGACGTCCTCGACGAGGTGCGTGGAGACCACGACGCAGCTCTCCCGGCCGAGTTCCTTCAGCAGCGAGCGGAACTGGAGGCGCTGCGCGGGGTCGAGGCCGACGGTCGGCTCGTCGAGCAGCAGCACGGCCGGGTCGTTGACGATCGCCTGGGCGATGCCGACGCGCCGCACCATGCCTCCCGACAGGGACTTCATCCGGTCGTCGGCGCGCTCGGCGAGCCCCACCCGCTCCACGGCGCGCTGCACGGCGCCGGGGATGTCCCGGTCGGGCATCTCCTTGAGCCAGGCCAGGTAGCCGACGAACTCGCGGACGGTGAACCGCTTGTAGTAGCCGAACTCCTGCGGCAGGTAGCCGATCCGGCGGCGCAGTTCGCGGTGGCGGCCGGAGTCGCGGACCGAGTGGCCGAAGAGTTCCAGATCGCCGCCGGTGGGGCGCAGGACGGTGGCCAGGGTGCGGATCAGGGTCGTCTTGCCCGCGCCGTTGGGGCCCAGCAGGCCGTGGGTGCCGACGCCCAGGGAGAGCGTGAGGCCGTCGACGGCGAGGCGGTCGCGGCTCACCCGGACGGTGAGGTCGTGGGCGTGGATCTCGTGGGCGTAGGTGCGTGGCGCGGTGTCGGCCACGCCGCTGGTCGCGGTCATGCTCGTCTCCTTCGGGGGGTTCATCGCGGGCCGGGGGAGGTGGTGTAGGCGCGGCGCCTGGCCAGGAGCACGCCGACGCCGAGGACGAGCACCCCCGCCCAGCCGGGCAGCCCTCCGGGCCGCAGCAGCGGGGCGCTGCCCAGGGTCACGGCCGGGGCCAGGACGGCGGCGGACCACAGCACGCCGAGGACGGCGGTGGCGCGGCCGACGCCGATGACCCCGCCGAGCGCGAGGGCCGCCGCGGTGAGTGCGAGCGACGGGAGCAGCCACTGGGCGAGCGCGACGCCGGTGAGCAGCCCGGCGGTCGCGTGGACCGGGAGCAGCACGGCGAGGACGGTCAGGGTGCGGCGCAGCAGCAGCGGCAGCCCGGCGCGCGGGGTGGCGGCGGTCAGTTCGAACGCCGGGTCGAGGCCGCGGGTCCAGGCCGCGGCGACGCCCGCGAGAGGCAGCGCCGGTGCCAGCAGCAGCACGGGGGAGACGCCCCCGGACCACCGCGCGGTGCGGTCGAGGAGCACCGCGACGGCGGTCACCGCGACGATCGTGGCCAGCCAGGGCGCCATGACCGGCGTCGTCCAGGCCGTCACGCGGCGCGCCCCGCGGGCGGCGGGCCGCGAGGCGGCCAGGCCGGGTTCGAGTCCGTCGCGGACGGTGGTCAGCAGGGCGGTGACGTCGGGCAGCCCCCCGGCCTCGGCGGCCAGCCGGGCGCGGCAGCCGGAGCAGCCCTCCAAGTGGGCCTCGACCGCCCAGAGTCGATCGGCCGGGAGGTCGGTGTCGCCGCGCGTGTAGGCGCGGACCAGGGCGTCGGACGGGTGCTGCGCGCTCATGCCAGTGCCTTCCTCATCGCGATCCGGGCGCGCCTGGCCCGGGTCTTGACGGTGCCTTCGGGCAGGTCGAGCAGGACGGCGGTCTCGCGCACCGACAGGCCGTCGAGCACCAGGGCCCGCAGGACGTCCCGCAGTTCGGGGGCGAGGGTGCGCAGGGCGTCGCCCACGTCACCGCCGACGGTCGCGGCCAGCGCCTCGTCCTCGGCGGCCGGCGCGGTGACGCGTTCGGCGGCGGCGACGGGCGGTTCGGCGTGGTGGGCGCGGCGCCGGAAGGCGTCGACCAGCCGGTGGGCGGCGATGGTCCACAGCCAGCCGACCGCGCTGCCGCCGGCGGCGCTCCCGGCGAAGGCGCCGGCCGCCCGCCAGACGGCGAGATAGGTCTCCTGCATGACCTCGGCGACGATCTGCTCGTCCGCGCAGCGGCGGCGCAGCCGCACCGCGAGCCAGGGCGAGGTGCGCCGGTACAGCTCGTCGAACGCGCCCCGGTCGCCGGTCGCGATCCGCCGGAGGAGGTGCTCCTCGTCCGGCTCGGGTGGTCTCTTCCTACGTGGTCTCACACTCTCCAGACATGGAGGGGGCCGCGAAGGTTCTCTAAATCGCGTGACCTGCGTCACGTGCGGGGTGGTGCTCCGGCGGGTTCGGGGCGGGACCCGCGCGCCCGGCGGCGCCCGCCGGACGACACATGAGAGGGGCGCGACCCGCGGGTCGCGCCCCTCTCATGTCATGCCCTCTCCGGTCCGGACTAGCCGAACTGCTGCTCAAGATCCTTGAGCTTGCGCTCCAGAGAGTCGAGTCGCGGCAGAGCCATTGTGTCGTCCTCCGCGGTGAGGTCGACGGTCATGTCCGAACCGCCTTTGCGGACAGGCTGGAGCGACGGCCGCGACCGGACCGGGAGAGCCTCCGCGGCGGGTATCGCAGGCTCCGTTCCGGTCGCCGGAGCGGGCTCCAGCGCCTCCATCTGCCGACCGCGGCCGATGAAACCGCGGTGGCCCCTGCTGATCGCCTTGAGCTGGGCGCGGTCCATGCGCTCCTTGTCGCGGCGGCGCAGCCGGGTCTGCTCCTTCTCGCGCTTGTCCTCGCGGACCTCGTCGACCGCCTCGTCCAGGCTGCGCACGTTCTCCAGCAGCATGAGCGACCACGCCTTGTAGGTCTCGCGGGGCGCCCGCAGCCACCGGACTATGCGGATCTGGGGCAGCGGACGGGGCACCAGGCCCTGCTCGCGGAGCGCGGCGCGACGGGTCTGCTTCAGCGCGCGGTCGAACAGCACCGCGGCCGAGAGGGACATGCCCGCGAAGAAGTGCGGGGCACCGTCGTGGCCCAGACCCCTGGGCGCGTGCACCCAGTTGAACCAGGCCGCGGCACCCGCGAACGTCCACACCAGTATCCGCGAGCCGAGGGCCGCGTCACCGTGGCTGGCCTCGCGCACGGCGAGGACGGAGCAGAACATGGCCGCGCCGTCGAGGCCGAACGGCACCAGGTACTGCCAGCCGTCGGACAGGCCCAGGTTCTGCTCACCGAAGCCGACGAGCCCCTTGAAGGAGAGCGCGGCGGCGACGGCCGCACAGCAGAACAGCAGGACGTACGAGGCCCAGCCGTAGATGGCTTCCTTGCGCCTGCGCCGTTCCTCGCTCCGCTCCCAGGAGTCCTCGGTCTTCGCGTGCTCCCCGGACCGCTTGCTGCGTGCCAGCACCGCAACCGCCGCGAGCATGCCCAGGAGCAGTACGGCGCCCGGAAGCAGCCAATTCAGCGATATGTCGGTCAGTCTCATCTGGGGTCCCTTGCATTGGGATAGGGCGTAACGCCCGCCATAGTGGCCCAATTCCACCGGCCCTCAGGGGGTTTCGGGGCAAGAGGCCGCCAAGGAAGTGCAAGGGGATGCCCTGGGCGGCGTTCTGCTCGAACTGCCGCTTGAGGGGCGGGAGTTGAGTTCGAATAAGACTACCCGTACGGGTGGTTCAATGGAAAGTTCCCGCGCCAGGTGAGGAAGTTGTGAAGTACCTGTAATCAAAGCGACGCGGGGACGTTGCCGTGGCCGACGTCTCGTTCGCGACGATCTTACGGGACGCGGCGCCGTGCTCGGTGCTGAGGGGGCCTCAAGCGGCCGTCCGCGCAGTGAGTTTGACGATCCGGTCGGCGTCGCAGGTGCGCGGACAGGTCGCACAGGTGTCCTCGGGGTGCAGCGTGTAGAACATGCAGCAGCTCGCCCGGTCCCGGGTCGCCAGCCGCGCCCCCGACGGCGTGGACAGCTCGCGGAACCCCGCCGAGCCCACGAACGGGAGCGTCGCCCCCGGCAGCAGCCGCTTCAGCTCCGCCGTGGCCCGCTCCTCCTCGCCGAGCAGCCCGGCCACGTACCACAGGCCCTCCACCACCTCGTCGGTCGCCATCCCCCACAGCGCGCGGCCCCGGCGGCGCATCCGCGGTCCGAACGCCGCGAGCACCGGCTCCAGGTGCCCGGCCACCGCCGCCCGCACCTCGGCGCGCAGCGCCTCCTCGTCCGCCACCACCCGCGCGCCGGGCAGGACGGCCGCCGGGTCGCCGGGCAGGCAGGCGAACCCGGCGGCCCGCACCGCGAGGCGGCCCATGGCCAGATCCGGGACCGTGCGGTCGTACGACACGTGCGTCACCGGGAGGCGCGGCACCCGGCGCAGCAGCAGCCACGGCACCGTGATCAGCAGGCAGACCGGCCACGCGTACCGGTGCAGTCCGAAGCTCGCCGTCACGTCCGGGCGGGCCCGCGTCCCGTGGTCCCGCCGTATCTGGGCGTCGTCCCAGGCGAGGAACGCGTCCATCGCCTCGCCCGGCCCGGTCAGGGAGGCGGCGGTGATCCAGCCGCCGCCGTCCGGCTGGGCCGCCCCCGGGGGCAGCTCCTGGACGCGCAGCCCCGGCAGCGCCGATGTCAGGCGGTCGTACGCGGCCGTGAGCGCCGAGGGGGACACGGGCATGCGGGGGCCACCGTTCCACGAGGTGAGGCGTGAATCTGTAGGTAAGCCTAGCCTTACCCACTCTGGGTGGGATTTGAACTGGTGCCCGATGGGCCTAGGGTGCTTGACGGTGAGGGCAACCCGTCGTAATGACCTCAAGTACCGACACGTCCGGAGGAGGGCCCGTGGAGCAGCGTGCTGAACGTGCGCAGAGGGTCGCCGGCGCGGTTCGGGTGCCGGCGCAGCCGGGCGCCGTCGGCGAGGGGCTCGGCGAACGCCGTGAGCGCGGCGAGCCGGGGGAGCACGCCTACTGCGCGCCCGTCGCGCCCCGGGCCCGGTCCGTCGTGCGGCGCTCCTCCGTGCGGGGCCAGATACTCGACGCGCTGCGGGCCGCCCTCGCCGGGGGCGAGCTGACGCCCGGCGAGGTCTACTCGGCGCCCGCGCTCGGAGACCGGTTCGGGGTGTCGGCGACCCCGGTGCGCGAGGCCATGCAGCAGCTCGCCCTCGAAGGCGCCGTCGAGGTGGTGCCCAACCGCGGGTTCCGGGTCGTCGCCCGGGGCGTGCGCGAACTGGCGGAGCTGGCCGAGGTGCGGGCGCTCATCGAGGTGCCGGTGCTGCTGCGGCTGGCTTGCTCGGTGCCGGTCGAGCGGTGGGCCGAGCTGCGCCCGCTCGCCGAGGCGGGGGTGCGGGCGGCGTCGTCGGGATGCCGGGCCGCCTACGGCGAGGCCGACCGTGCGTTCCACCGCGCCGTGCTCGGACTCTCCGGCAACCGGCAACTGGTCCAGATCGCCGACGACCTCCAGCGCCGGGTCCAGTCCCCGGCCGGGGACGGACGCCTCGACCTGGTCAGCGACGCCGCCGAGCACCAGGCCCTGCTGGACGCCCTGATCGCCCGGGACGACGTCCTGGTCCGGGTCCTGGTGGAGGCCCACTTCGGCGGAGTCCGCTGACACCGTCGCGTCCCCGGCCCGCGACCCCGCGCCGCGGCCGGACCCGCTACGCCGTTGCCGGTGGCGTCAGTTGGCGGGCCAGCCAGGTGGGGACCCCGCCCAGCAGCCGGAAGAGGCGGCGGGCCTCCTCGCGCAGCCGGGACGCCTCCGGCTCCGACTCGGCGTCCGCGAGCGACGCCAGCGCGGGGGCCGTCCCCACCAGGTAGCCCAACTCCTCGCGGATGCGCAGGGATTCCGCGAAGCCGTGCCGTGCCTCGGCCAACTCGCCCTCGCGCAGGGACAGCCCGGCCAGATGGCGCCAGGTGAAGGAGAGCAGCAGCGGGTCGGGGTTGGCGGTGGCGCCCGCGTGGGCCCTGCGGTAGGCGGCGCGGGCCGCCTGCGGCGAGGAGGTCAGGTTCTCCGCCAGCAGGCCCCTGCGGAAGTCCAGCAGGGCGCGGGCCGGGGCGCCCGGCGGAATCAGGGCGGCCGCCCGGCCCAGGGCGGCCCGCGCCTCGTCGGCCCGGTCCCGGACGCCGTGCAGGGTCGCCGCGTAGGCGAGCTGGCCGCGTTCGCAGGCCGCCGCGCCCCGCTCGTCGTCGGCGTGCGCCTGCGCCTCCGCGGTGCGCAGCGCGTCCTCGGCGTCCTGCCAGCCCTGCTCGGTGTACAGACAGCGCTCCACCAGGAGCGAGGCCCGCTGGAGCGAGCCCGCCGGGGTGTCCTGGGGGAGCAGGGCCGCCGCGTCCGCCCAGCAGG
Source organism: Streptomyces sp. SolWspMP-5a-2 (assembly GCF_900091845.1). Lineage (GTDB taxonomy): Bacteria > Actinomycetota > Actinomycetes > Streptomycetales > Streptomycetaceae > Streptomyces > Streptomyces doudnae. The sequence goes on along the minus strand of NZ_FMCI01000192.1, from coordinate 8,155 downwards.
CGCGGGAGCGCAGCCGCCATACCGCGGTCTGGAGCGGATCGTCGCCTTCGGTCGTTCCGGCACCAGACATGGCGGTGTGCGCCACGTTGCCCTCCCCTAGCGCGCCATCGAGCCTGTTGAGTGGTGGCGGCATCTCAGCATGGATCGGGGGTGGGGCCAAGAGGGTGGGTGAAAGAATTCACAAAGTCGTGGGATCAGCTCATGCGCAGGGCGAGGAAGAAATCCAGCTTGTCCTCAAGGCGGGACAGGTCACGGCCCGTCAACTGCTCGATTCGCCCGACCCGGTACCGCAGGGTGTTGACGTGCAGGTGGAGCCGGGCCGCGCAGCGGGTCCAGGAGCCGTCGCAGTCGAGGAACGCCTCCAGGGTGGGGATCAGTTCGGCCCGGTGACGGCGGTCGTACTCGCGCAGCGGGTCCAGCAGCCGCGCGGTGAAGGCCCGGCGCACGTCGTCGGGGACGAACGGCAGCAGGAGCACGTGCGAGGCCAGCTCCTGGTGCCCGGCCGCCGAGACCCGGCCCGGACGGGCCGCCGCCACCCTGCGGGCGTGCCTGGCCTCCTCCAGCGCCCCGCGCAGCCCCTCCGCCGAGTGCACGGCGGCGCTGACGCCCAGCGTCACCTGGCCGTCCCCCTCGAGACCCGCCGACAGCGGGCCGCGCACCGACGCCAGCAGCACGTCGGCGTGGATGCCGGACTCGGAGCCGTCGTGCTCGGCGGAGACCGCGGGGATCGGGACCAGCGCGACGGCCTCGTCGCCGGTGTGCGCCACGGCGATCCGGTCGGACGGCTCGGGCCCGGTGGCCAGCGGGTCGACCAGGATCTCCTCCAGGAGCGACTGGGCGGTCGGGCCCGGCTCGATCTCCTCGCCGCCGCTCCACTCGACCCGGGCGACCACCACCTGCCAGTGCGGGGCCGCCCCGAGGCCGGGGAGCAGGACCGGGGCCGCCACCCGCAGGCGGGCCGCCGTCTCGGCCGGTGCCGCTCCGGCCTGGACCAGTTCGAGGACCTCCTGGGCGAGCCTGCGGCGCACCGTGCGGGCCGCGTCGCGCCGGTCGCGCTCCACCGCGATCAGCTGGGTGACGCCCTGGAGCAGGTCCAGGCGCTCGTCGGGCCAGTCGCCCGCGTCCGCCTCCACCGCGAGCAGCCAGTCCGAGAGGACCGTCTCCCGCACGTCCCGCGACGCCCGGGGCGCCCGGCCGCTGCTGCGGATCGGGAAGAGCGAGAAGTGGGCGGACCCGACGGCGACCCGGTGCGGGCCGCGGCGGCCGGTGCGGGCCGCCGCCAGGTGCTCGGCGGCCAGCTCCGCGCAGAGGTCGGCGGGGAGGGCCGTGCCCTTGGGGCCCGCTATCAGGCGGCCGGTCGGGGAGAGCACCCAGGCCCGCAGGTCCAGGTCGCTGCCCAGCAGGTCGAGGACCACGTCGGGGCCGCCGCCTGCCGGGCCCGACGTCATCATCCTGCGGTGCCGGTCCACCACGGCCGCCAGGTCGCCCGCCCGCTCGCCCGACACCTGGCGCACCACGTGCTCGGTGATGGTCGCGAAGGCGACGGACTCGTGGACCGCGAACAGCGGGAGCCGGTGGCGGACACAGGCCGCGACCAGGTCGTCCGGGATGACGCCCAGCTCGGCCTCGCCCGCCGCGAGCGCGGAGACCCCGGACTGCACGAGGAGGCGGACGAAAGGGTCCGAGTCCGCGGCGCCGCCGCGCCAGGAGAGACCGGTCAGCACCAGCTCGCCGCCGGACAGATAGCGGCTGGGGTCCTTGAGGTCGGTGGTCATCACCCCGCGCACCGTGCGGTCCAGCTCGTCCTCGCCGCCGAGCAGCCGCAGGCCCAGCGCGTCGGTGTCCAGCAGTGCGCGCAGCCGCATTCTCGTCGCCGCCGTTCTTGTCTCGGAACTTACGATGGGTGGGGGGCGCCCGTCGCGGGCGGGCCCGGTGGGGGCGGGCCTGAACCGTTCGCCCGGCTGACCCGGTGTTTCCTGTGTTTCCACAGGAGAACCAGGACGTTACTGAGGGCCTCCGTTCATACGAATCTACAAGATGCCCCGCCTGGCCAGCCAACTCCTTCATGGTTTCGGTGACTGACACCGCTGGAGTACGCCGCTGTGTACTGAGCCCACTCCGCGTAAACAGCTCATGAACGAGCCGGGACCGCCGCACCCGATCTGGCTCGATCCGAACGATCACGAGACGAAGATAGAGAGCCGGTCATGGACTTCCTTCGCCCCGCCAGCTGGGAGGAGGCGCTCGCCGCGAAGGCCGAGCACCCCACCGCTGTGCCGATTGCGGGTGGCACCGATGTGATGGTCGAGATCAACTTCGACCACTGCCGGCCTGAGTACCTCCTCGACCTCACCAGGATCGGTGATCTCTACGAATGGGAGGTCGGCGACGAGAGCGTACGGCTCGGCGCCTCCGTGCCCTACACCCGGATCATGGAGCGGCTCCGCGGCGAGCTGCCCGGCCTCGCCCTCGCCTCGCACACCGTGGCCTCCCCGCAGATCCGCAACCGCGGCGGCGTCGGCGGCAACCTCGGCACCGCCTCACCGGCCGGTGACGCGCACCCGGCGCTGCTCGCCGCCGGGGCCGAGGTCGAGGCCGAGTCGGTGCGCGGCACCCGCCGCATCCCCATCGACGACTTCTACACCGGCGTCAAGCGCAACGCCCTCGCCCCCGACGAACTCATCCGCGCCGTCCATGTGACGAAGGCCGACGGACCCCAGCAGTACGCGAAGGTCGGCACCCGCAACGCCATGGTCATCGCGGTCTGCGCGTTCGGGCTCGCCCTGCACCCCCGCACCCGCTCCGTGCGCACCGGCGTCGGATCCGCGGCGCCCACCCCGGTCCGGGCCCGCACCGCCGAGGAGTTCCTGGCCGCCGCGCTCGACGAGGGCGGCTTCTGGGAGAACGGGAAGGTCATCACCCCCTCGGTCGTCAAGCAGTTCGCCGACCTGTGCGCCGGTGCCTGCAACCCCATCGACGACGTCCGCGGCACCGCGAGCTACCGGCGCCACGCCGTCGGTGTGCTGGCCCGCAGGACACTCACCTGGACCTGGGAGTCGTACCGCGGCTCCCGGCGCCTCTCGGAGGGAGCCGCGTAATGCGCGTCAACTTCACCGTCAACGGGCGTCCGCAGGAGGCCGACGACGTCTGGGAGGGCGAGTCCCTCCTGTACGTGCTGCGCGAGCGGCTCGGCCTGCCCGGCTCCAAGAACGCCTGCGAACAGGGCGAGTGCGGTTCCTGCACGGTCCGCCTCGACGGCGTGCCGGTCTGCTCCTGCCTGGTCGCCGCCGGACAGGCCGAGGGCCGGGACGTCGTCACCGTCGAGGGGCTCGCCGACCACGCCCGCCGCCGCGCCTGCGGCACCGCGCCCGGCACCTCGCTCGACGCGGCCCGCGCCTGGCAGCCGCGGGGCACCGGCCAGGACGCGGACGCCGAACTCGCGCCCGTCCAGCAGGCGTTCATCGACGCGGGCGCCGTCCAGTGCGGCTTCTGCACCCCCGGGCTGCTGGTCGCCGCCGACGAACTCCTCGAACACCGGCCGAACCCGACCGACGCCGACATCCGCGAGGCGCTCTCCGGCAACCTCTGCCGCTGCACCGGCTACGAGAAGATCATGGACGCCGTGCGGCTGGCCGCCGCCCGGCAGGGAGAGGGGGCCTGACCATGTCTCCCACCAGCGGAGCCCCGAGCCAGCTCACCCAGGGCTCGGGGACGAAGGGCGGGATCGGCGAGTCCACCCTGCGCCCCGACGGCATCCTCAAGGTCACCGGCGAGTTCGCCTACGCCTCCGACATGTGGCACGAGGACATGCTCTGGGGCCAGATCCTGCGCTCCACCGTCGCCCACGCCGAGATCGTCTCCATCGACACCGGCGAGGCGCTGGCGACCCCGGGCGTGTACGCCGTCATGACCTACGACGACCTGCCGACCGAGGTGCGCACCTACGGCCTGGAGATCCAGGACACCCCCGTCCTCGCCCACGGCAAGGTCCGCCACCACGGCGAGCCCGTCGCCATCGTCGCCGCCGACCACCCCGAGACCGCCCGCAGGGCCGCCGCCAAGATCAGGGTCGAGTACCGCGAACTGCCCGTCGTCACCGACGAGGAGTCCGCGACCGGCCCCGGCGCGGTCCTCGTCCACGAGGGCCGCGACGACCACCACAGCGGGCACGTCCCGCACCCCAACATCGTCCACCGGCAGCCCATCGTGCGCGGCGACGTCACCGAGGCCCGGAAACGGGCCGACGTCGTCGTGCGCGGCGAGTACCGCTTCGGCATGCAGGACCAGGCGTTCCTCGGCCCCGAGTCCGGACTCGCCGTGCCCGAGGAGGACGGCGGCGTCCACCTCTACATCGCCACCCAGTGGCTCCACTCGGACCTGCGGCAGATCGCGCCCGTCCTAGGACTGCCCGAGGACAAGGTCCGGATGACCCTCTCCGGCGTCGGCGGCGCCTTCGGCGGCCGCGAGGACCTGTCGATGCAGATCCACGCCTGCCTGCTCGCCCTGCGCACCGGCAAACCCGTCAAGATCGTCTACAACCGGTTCGAGTCGTTCTTCGGCCACGTCCACCGCCACCCCGCGCGCCTGGTCTACGAGCACGGCGCCACCAAGGACGGCAAGCTCACCCACCTCACCTGCCGGATCGTCCTGGACGGCGGCGCCTACGCCTCCGCCTCCCCGGCCGTCGTCGGCAACGCCTCCTCGCTCGCCGTCGGCCCGTACGTCGTCGACGACGTCGACATCGAAGCCGTCGCCCTCTACACCAACAACCCGCCCTGCGGGGCGATGCGCGGCTTCGGCGCGGTCCAGGCGTGCTTCGCCTACGAGGCGCAGATGGACAAGCTCGCCGACCGGCTCGGCATGGACCCGGTGCGGTTGCGGCAGCTCAACGCCATGGAACAGGGCGCCGTCATGCCCACCGGGCAGATCGTCGACTCGCCCGCGCCGGTCGCCGAACTGCTGCGCCGGGTCGCCGCGATGCCGATGCCGCCCGAGCGCCAGTGGGAGAGCAGCGAGGGCGTCGACGTACGGCAACTGCCCGGCGGCCTCTCCAACACCACGCACGGCGAGGGCGTCGTGCGGGGCGTCGGCTACGCCGTCGGCATCAAGAACGTCGGCTTCTCCGAGGGCTTCGACGACTACTCCACCGCCCGGGTCCGCATGGAGGTGGTCGCCGGTGAGGCCGTCGCCACCGTGCACACCGCGATGGCCGAGGTCGGCCAGGGCGGGGTCACCGTCCACGCCCAGATCGCCCGCACCGAGCTGGGCGTCACCCGGGTCACCATCAACCCGGCCGACACCCAGGTGGGCAGCGCCGGTTCGACCTCCGCCTCCCGGCAGACGTACGTGACCGGGGGCGCCGTCAAGAACAGCTGCGAGCTGGTGCGCGAACGGGTCCTGGAGATCGGGCGCCGCAGGTTCGGCAGCTACCACCCGGCCTGGGCCGACGCCGAACTCCTCCTGGAGGGCGGCAAGGTCGTCACCGACGGCGGTGAGGTCCTGTGCGACCTCGTCGACCTGCTCGCCGACGACGTCGTCGAGGTCGAGGCCGAGTGGCGGCACCGGCCGACCCAGCCCTTCGACCTGCGCACCGGGCAGGGCGACGGACACGTGCAGTACTCGTTCGCCGCGCACCGCGCCGTCGTCGAGGTCGACACCGAACTCGGCCTGGTCAAGGTGGTCGAGCTGGCCTGCGCCCAGGACGTCGGCAAGGCGCTCAACCCGCTCTCGGTGATCGGCCAGATCCAGGGCGGCACCACCCAGGGCCTGGGCATCGCGGTGATGGAGGAGATCATCGTCGACCCGCGCACCGCCAAGGTCAGGAACCCCTCCTTCACGGACTACCTGATCCCCACCATCCTCGACACGCCCACCATCCCGGTGGACGTGCTCGAACTCGCCGACGACCACGCCCCCTACGGGCTGCGCGGCATCGGCGAGGCACCGACCCTGTCGTCCACCCCCGCCGTCCTCGCGGCGATCAGGGCCGCGACCGGGCTCGAACTGAACCGCGCGCCGGTCCGCCCCGAGCACCTGACCGGCACGGCGTGACAGACCCTCCGGGCGGCGCGCGACGCGCCGCCCGGAGCGCACGGAGATCGTTCGTCTCGGGCCGTCCCCCGGGTCGTGCGGCCGCAGCACCTTCCCAAATCCCGCAGCCGTCACCGGCCGCGCGGGAGTCCCTTTGAACCTTGGGAGTAGGCCCACATGACCCAGCAGTCCATCGAGCCGGAGGCCACCGCGGCGGACGCGGGCGCGGGAACCCGCGTCCCGGCCGGGCGTTCCTGGCTCGACCGGTACTTCCACATCAGCCTGCGGGGCTCCACGGTCGCGCGCGAGGTGCGCGGCGGAGTCACCACCTTCATGGCGATGGCGTACATCCTGCTGCTCAACCCCCTGATCCTGTCCGGCAAGGACGCGGCGGGCGACACCCTCGGCCGGCAGGCCCTGATCACCGCGACCGCCTTCGCCGCCGCCCTCACCACGCTCCTCATGGGGTTCGTCGGCAAGGTGCCGCTCGCCCTGGCCGCCGGGCTCTCCGTCTCCGGCGTGATCTCCTCGCAGGTCGCCCCGGAGATGACCTGGCCGCAGGCGATGGGGATGTGCGTCGTGTACGGCGTCGTCATCATGCTGCTGGTGGTCACCGGGCTCCGCGAGATGATCATGAACGCGATACCCCTGGCGCTCAAACACGGCATCACCATGGGCATCGGCATGTTCATCGCCCTCATCGGCTTCTACAAGTCCGGTTTCGTGCACCAGGGCAAGGCCACCCCCCTCACCCTCGGCCCCGCCGGTGAACTGGCCGGTTGGCCGGTGCTGCTGTTCGCCGGGACGCTGCTGCTGATCTTCGCCCTCCAGGCCAGGAACGTCCCGGGCGCCATCCTGATCGGCATCGTCACCGGCACCGCCGTCGCCGCGGTCCTCAACGCGGCCGGTGCCGTCGCCCCCGGCCAGTGGGCCGCGGGCGCCCCCGCGCTGCACGGCTCGGCCGTCTCGATGCCCGACTTCTCCCTCTTCGGGCAGGTCGAGTTCGGCGGCTGGGGACAGGTCGGCGTGATGACCGTCGGACTCATCGTCTTCACCCTGGTGCTCGCCGGGTTCTTCGACGCGATGGCCACCATCATCGGCGTCGGCACCGAGGCCGGACTCGCCGACGCCAAGGGCCGGATGCCGGGCCTCTCCAAGGCCCTGTTCATCGACGGCGCGGGCGGCGCCATCGGCGGGGTCGCGGGCGGCTCGGGCCAGACCGTGTTCGTCGAGTCGGCGACCGGCGTCGGCGAGGGCGCCCGCACCGGACTCGCCTCCGCGGTCACCGGCCTCTTCTTCGCGGCCTGCCTCTTCTTCACGCCGCTCACCGCGATCGTCCCGCAGGAGGTCGCCTCCGCCGCGCTCGTCGTCATCGGCGCCATGATGCTGATGAACGCCCGGCACGTGGACTGGGCGGACCGGGCCACCGCCGTCCCGGTCTTCCTCACCGTCGTCCTGATGCCGTTCACCTACACCATCACCACCGGTGTCGCCGCGGGCGTCATCTCCTACACCGTCATCAAGACCGCCCAGGGCAGGGCCCGCGAGGTCGGCGCCTTCATGTGGGGCCTGACCGCCGTCTTCCTCGTCTACTTCGCCCTCCACCCCATCGAAAGCTGGCTCGGCGTCCACTAGGGCGCGCCCCACGCCGTCCGCGCAGACCCCGTCAAGGAGAACGAGACATGCTGGACATCGCCGAGGACCTCAGCCGGTGGGTCGGGCAGGGCCGCGACTTCGCCGTCGCCACCGTGGTCGCCGTCGGCGGCAGCGCGCCCCGCAGACCCGGCGCCGCCCTCGCGGTCGACGCCGACGGCACGGCGATCGGCTCGGTCTCCGGGGGCTGCGTGGAGGGCGCCGTGTACGAGCTGTGCCGGCAGGCGCTCGCCGACGGCGGCACCGTCCTCGAACGCTTCGGCTACAGCGACGAGGACGCCTTCGCCGTCGGCCTGACCTGCGGCGGCGTCATCGACATCCTCGTCACACCGGTCCGGGCCGCCGACGCCGTCCGGCCGGTGCTCGCCGCCGCCCTCGCCGCCGCCGCGAACGGCGGTGCCGCGGCCCTGGCCCGGGTCGTCTCCGGCCCCGCCGACCTGCTCGGCCGCGCCCTGCTGGTGCGGCCCGACGG
>NZ_FMCI01000056.1 GCF_900091845.1 Streptomyces sp. SolWspMP-5a-2 | reverse complement strand
GCGCCCCGGCACGACGGCACCGGCGGCCTGCCCGTGCTCCTGCTGGTCGGGGACGCCGACCCGCTCGCCGACCGGGCCGCGCTCGCCCGGACGGCAGCCGCCCGGCCCCGCACCCGGCTCTCGGTGGTGCGCGGCGCCCACCACGACGTCCTCAACGACCTCCAGCACCGCTCGGTCGCCGCCGAGGTCGTCACCTTCCTGGAGACCCTGCGCAACGCGCTGGTCCCGGTCGTCGCCGTCGAGTCCAGCACCTGGTGACGGGCGCCCGGTGACCCGGGCGCCGACCGAACTCCCGTTCTCCGCACGGACGGTGGCCGGAAGTGGCCTGTGCCGGTGGCATGGGAGGGCCGCCTCGATCAAGGGGTGGCCGGGGCGTCCGTCGTCTCCCTAGGATGAACAGCCAGCCGAGCCGGTCGGGACGACGACCGGCCCTGTCAGCCGGGGGAGACGATGGAGTCCGGGAAGAAACCGTCCACCACGATCGACGCCACGGTGCCGACGGCCGCGCGCATGTACGACCACTACCTCAACGGCAAGGACAACTACGCCGTGGACCGGGCGGCCTGCGAGGAACTCGACCGCGTGGTGCCCAGCACCCGCGCGCTCGCCCTCAACAACCGCCGCTTCCTGCAGCGGATGGTGCGCACCCTGGCCCGCGAGTACGGCATCCGGCAGTTCCTCGACCACGGATCGGGGCTGCCCACCCAGAACAACGTGCACCAGGTGGCGCAGGCCGTCGACCCCGAGTCCCGCGTGGTGTACGTCGACAACGACCCGATGGTCCTGGTGCACGGCCGCGCCCTGCTCGACCAGAACGACCGGACCGCCGTCATCCAGGCCGACCTGCGCGGGACCGACGAGATATTCGACCACCCCGACACCCGGCGGCTCGTCGACCTGTCGCAGCCGGTCGCCGTGCTCTTCAACTCGGTCTTCCACTGCATCCCCGACAGCGACACCGACGGACCGCCCGCCGTGGTGCGCCGGGTCCGTGAACGGCTGGCCCCGGGAAGCTTCCTGGTGATGTGTCAGCTCGTCAGCGACGACGAGAAGGTCAGGGACTTCGTCACCGGCTTCATGAACGAGGCCACCCAGGGGCACTGGGGGAGGGTGCGCGAGGAGCGGGACGTCGCCGGGTGGTTCGAGGGCCTGGAGATCCTCGAACCCGGCCTGGTCGAGGTGTCCACCTGGCGGCCGGACAGCGATCTCGCGCCCCGGCAACTCACCCAGGAGTGGATCGAGTTCGGGGGAGTGGGCCGGATCGGCTAGCGGGCGGGGCGCGGAGCGGATCAGGGCGCCGGGTACCGCTGCTCCAGCGTCTGCCGCAGCAGGGCCAGCGAGGCGCGCGGGTCGAGCGCCTCGTCGGCCAGCCGGTCCAGCGTCACCCGGTACTCCTCCGTCTCGTCCCGGTCCTCCAGGAACGTCGCGCTCCTGATGTGCTCCAGATAGACGATGTCCGGCAGGTCGAGACCGGCGAAGCGCAGATAGGTGACCGGGATGGACGGCGCCGACGCGTTGGTGACGTCCAACGGCACGATCTGCACGGTGACATGGGGGAGCCGGGCCATGCGCACCAGGTGCAGGAGCTGCTCGCGCATCACCTCACGGCTGCCCAGCACCCGCAGCAGCACCGACTCGTCGAGGATCGCCCAGAGCTGCGGAGCGGGCTCCCGGCGCAGCAACTCGGTCCGCCGCACCCGCAGTTCGACCCTCCGGTCCACCTCGCGCGACGGCGCCGCGGGCAGCCCGCGCGACACCACCGCGCGGGTGTAGGCCGGGGTCTGGAGCAGGCCCGGGACATACTGGATCTCGAAGGTGCGGATGGCGACCGCGGCCTCCTGGAGGCCGACCAGCCGGTCGAACCACTCCGGCAGCAGCCGCTTGTCGTACCGCTGCCACCAGCCCGGCTCGCCCGCCCGCGCCAGCAGCTGGAGGAGCGTCGACGCCTCGTGACCCTCGGTGCCGTAGAAGTCGAGGAGCGCCCGGACGTCCCGTTCGGTGGGCGGCCTGCGCCCCTTGCCCGCCTCGATCCGTGACAGCTTCGCCGGGCTGAACCCGACGGCGCGGGCCGCCTGTTCCTGTGCCAGCCCGGCGTCCTCGCGGATACCCGCGAGCTGCACCCCGACCAGCATCTTCAGCAAGGTCGGGGCGGGCTCGGAACGCGCCAGATACGGTTCGAGGCGGGAGACGCGCGGTGACTCGGACGGCATCCTGGCTCCCGGTCGCGGGCGGACAACGGGACGCATTATCGCACCGGCTCACCTGCCGGCGCACGCGTCGGTACGCCCGGACCGGTCGCACGCGGCGTCACAGCAGGTGATCGAACTCGCCCTCCTTCGCCCCGGCCAGGAACGCGGCCAGCTCCGCCGGGGTGTACACCAGCGCCGGCCCCTGCGGATCGCGGGAGTTGCGCACGGCGACCCCGCCCCCGGGCAGGGCGGCGACCTCCACACAGTTGCCCTCGGCGTTGCTGTGCCGGCTCTTGGTCCAGTGGACGTCCAGGGAGTCGGCCGGTACGCCGTTCGGGATCGATGACATGGGACTCTCCTCGCGTGCGATCGCGCCGGGCCCGGCGGTGCGCCGCGTCTGCGGGCGGACCGTTCGAACACGGCTCCGGTGTCCGCGCACGCACGCAATTTCCCGTGAAATTGCACGCGCTCGCTCTCGCCGTGGATAATAGTCAGCGCGTCAACCCCCGTGCTGGCGCCCGATCCTGACGTCACCTCAGTTCAGGGAGGCTCCGTGGCGTTATCCGCGTTCCCGGCCCCCTGGTCGGATCCGACCAGGCGCCCCGTTGTCCCGCCCCGCCACGCGCCACGCGCCGCGGCCCTGCTGCTGCCCGGCACCCCCGGGGAGTGCGCCGAGGCCCGCCGGTTCACCGTCCGCACCCTCGCCGCCTGGGATCTCGGCCACCTCGCGGACGACGCCAGGACCGTCGTCGGCGAACTGACCGCCAACGCCGTCCGGCACGCCGGGACGCGCCACCCGCTCACCGCCGCCGAGGGCGAGATCCGGCTGAGGGTCACGCTGCGCGCCGCCCATCTGCTGATCGCCGTCACCGACCGGGGCGACGACCTCCCCGCCTACCCCGGGCCCGCCGGGGACCTGGACACCGCCGGGCGCGGCCTGCGCGTCGTCGAGGCGCTCAGCGACCACTGGGGCTGGACCCGCTACCGGCCGTCCGGCAAGACCGTCTGGGCCCAACTGCCGCTGCGGGCACGGATCTGACGGTGACCGGACGACGACGAGGGACCGGCCGGTGACCAGCACCCCGGTGCGGGAGTGCGGCCCGGCCGCCACCCTGCACGACGTCGGGCGGGTGCCCTGGCACGACCTGAGGGACGCGACCGGCAGCGCCGCCGCCATCCCCCTGCTGCTCGCCGCCATCGCCTCGGGCGACGACGCCGCCGCGCGCACCGGCGTCGACCGGCTGCGCCACCGCATCTGCCAGTACGGCTTCGTCGTCGTCGAGGCGACCCCGGTCACGGTGCCCTTCCTCTGGCACCTCGCCCAGCGGCCCCAGGTCACCTGCCGGACGCAGCTCCTCGGGCTGCTGCGCTCCATCGCCGGTGCCCGCCAGTGGGAGACGGTGGCCGCCGCGTCCCCGAAGGTCCGCCGCCACCACGACGACCACATCGGCTGGGAGTCGGCGGCCCGGCGCGCGGTGCGCGACCACGGCGGGGCCATCCCGCGGCTGCTCGCCGACCGGGACGCCGACCTCGTGCGGGCCGCCGAGGAACTGGCCTGCCTCATTTTCTGAACGCCGGGGCACGGTCAACCCGGCGCCTGTGAACACGACTTGAAAGATTCCTGGCTCCGGGGGGTTGCCGGAACCCTGATGTCATCCTTTAAATCAAGCCGTGAACTAAGTGGCCGTGCCGCGCCTCCCCGCTCCCCACCCCTGCCCCACCCCTGTCCGGAAGCGGCCCGGCCCCGTTGTGACCATCCCTCGTCGCACCCGCAGAGGAACATGGCATGAGATTCAGAGCCTTGGGTGTCGCGCTCGCCGCCACGGCAGCGCTCGCCGCCCTCCCCACCCTCAGTCCCCCGACCGCCGCGGCCGCCGACGCCAACCTGGCGCAGGGCCGCACCGCCACCGCCTCCTCGACGGAGAACGCGGGCACGCCCGCGGCCGCCGCCGTCGACGGGGACCTCGGCACCCGCTGGTCCTCGGCGACGACCGACGACCAGTGGCTCCAGGTCGACCTCGGCGACACCGCCTCCATCAGCAAGATCGTGCTGAACTGGGAGGCCGCGTACGGCAAGGACTACAAGATCCAGAGCTCGCCCGACGGCGGCTCCTGGACCGACCTCACCTCCGTCACCGGCGGCGACGGCGGCACCGACACGCTCACCGTGACCGGCCAGGGCCGCTACGTCCGGATGCTCGGCGTCCACCGCGCCACCGCGTACGGCTACTCCCTCTGGGAGTTCCAGGTGTTCGGCACCGCCGGCACCAACCAGCCCGCCGCCTGCTCCACCGCCAACGCGGCCCAGGGCAAGGCCGCTTCGGCCTCCTCGACGGAGAACGCGGGCACCCCCGCCTCGGCCGCCTTCGACGGCGACGACACCACCCGCTGGTCGAGCCAGGCCGCCGACCCGCAGTGGGTCCGCGTCGACCTCGGCTCCTCGCAGAGCATCTGCAAGGTCGACCTCAACTGGGAGGCGGCGTACGGCAAGGACTTCCAGATCCAGTCCTCCGCCGACGGCCAGACCTGGACCACCCTGAAGTCCGTCACCGGCGGCACCGGCGGCCGGGCCTCCTACGACGTCAGCGGCACCGGACGGTACGTCCGGGTGCTGGGCACCGCCCGCGGCACCGGCTACGGGTACTCGCTCTGGGAGGTCGCCGTGCACACCGGCTCCGGCGGCGGCACCCCGCCCGTCGAGGGCGGCGGCGACCTGGGCCCGAACGTCATCGTGGTGGACCCCTCCACCCCCAACCTCCAGCAGAAGTTCGACCAGGTCTTCGCCCAGCAGGAGTCCGCGCAGTTCGGCTCCGGGCGCTACCAGTTCCTGATGAAGCCGGGCACCTACAACGGCATCAACGCCCAGCTCGGCTTCTACACCTCGGTCTCCGGCCTCGGACTCAACCCCGACGACGTCCAGCTCAACGGGGACATCACGGTCGACGCGGGCTGGTTCAACGGCAACGCCACGCAGAACTTCTGGCGTTCGGCGGAGAACCTCGCCATCACCCCGTCCAACGGCACCGACCGCTGGGCCGTCGCGCAGGCCGCGCCGTTCCGCCGCATCCACGTCAAGGGCGGCCTCAACCTGGCCCCCAACGGCTACGGCTGGGCCTCGGGCGGGTACATCGCCGACTCGAAGATCGACGGCACCGTCGGCCCGTACTCCCAGCAGCAGTGGTACACCCGCGACAGCTCCGTCGGCGGCTGGACCAACGGCGTCTGGAACATGACCTTCACCGGTGTGCAGGGCGCCCCGGCCACCAACTTCGACACCGGCCCCTACACCACGCTCGACACCACCCCGATCTCGCGCGAGAAGCCGTTCCTCTACCTCGACGGGAACACCTACAAGGTGTTCGTCCCGGCCAAGCGCACCGCCTCCCGCGGTGTCTCCTGGCCCGCGAACACCGGCGGCACCTCGCTGCCGCTGAGCCAGTTCTACGTGGTCAAGGCGGGCGCGACGGCCGCCACCATCAACGCGGCGCTCGCCCAGGGCCTCAACCTCCTGTTCACGCCCGGCGTCTACCACCTCGACCAGACGATCAACGTCAACCGCGCCAACACCGTGGTCCTCGGCCTCGGCCTGGCGACCCTGGTGCCGGACGGGGGCGTCGACGCCCTGCACGTCGCCGACGTCGACGGGGTCCGGCTGGCCGGCTTCCTCATCGACGCCGGTGCCACCCGGTCCGACACGCTGCTCCAGATCGGCCCCGCCGGTTCGGGCGCCGACCACGCGGCCAACCCCACCACCATGCAGGACGTGTTCGTGCGCGTCGGCGGTGCGGGACCCGGCCTCGCCACCAACTCCGTGGTGGTCAACAGCGACGACGTGCTCATCGACCACACCTGGCTGTGGCGCGCCGACCACGGCGCGGGCGTCGGCTGGGAGACCAACCGGGCCGACTACGGCCTCAAGGTCAACGGCAACGACGTGCTCGCGACCGGCCTGTTCGTGGAGCACTTCAACAAGTACGACGTCCTGTGGAGCGGCGAGCGCGGCCGCACGATCTTCTACCAGAACGAGAAGGCGTACGACGCGCCCAACGCGGCCGCCATCACCCATGACGGCATCGTCGGCTACGCGGCCTACAAGGTCGCCGACTCCGTCACCACCCACGAGGCGTGGGGCCTGGGCAGCTACTGCAACTTCACCTCCGACCCGTCCATCGTCCAGCGCCACGGGTTCCAGGTGCCGGTGAAGGCGGGCGTGAAGCTGCACGACATCCAGGTCATCTCGCTGGGCGGCAAGGGCCAGTACGCCCACGTCGTCAACGACACCGGTGCGCCGACCTCGGGCTCCGACACCATCCCGTCCAAGATCACGCAGTTCCCGTGATCGCCGTCCCCTGAGCCGGACGACGACAACGGGCGCCACGGACCGAGCAGTTCGGTCCGTGGCGCCCGCGTTCGCGCTCAGCCGGTGTAGACCTCGGCCCGGTCCACGCTCACGAACGACGCCTGGGACGAGGCGTTGCGCTCGCCGGTCACCCGCACCCGCAGCGTGTGCCGCCCGGACGCCAGCTTCGGGCTGACGTACTGCACGGTCTCGCCGGTGCGGATCGCGCCGTAGAAGTCGACGCGCTGCTCGGCCCCGCCGTCGATGCTGATCGCCGCGATGCCGTTGCCGGTGTCGCGCACCGACAGGAGCGCGATCCGGGTCCCGGTGAAGGAGAAGACCGCCGTGGCGCCCGCCTGGTCGCTCCAGTGGTCGTCGCCCCAGAAGCACTGGGCCGCGCAGCCGGTGCCCGAGTTCCAGCTCCCGGTCCAGGCGACGGTCCCGTCGGCGCTCGACCGGCCGTCGTCGTTGATCCAGTGGTTGCCCGAACCCGGGTCGCCCGAGGGCAGGTTCTGGGTCGCGCCGGTGGCGAGCGGGGTGCCCAGGTTCGGGCTGCCGTCCGCGTTCCAGGTGATCTTCTGGGCCCGGGTGGTGCGGTCGGTGTAGGTGTTCACCGAGGTCGACTTGGCGTGGTACACCATCCAGTCCTCGGTGCCGTCGGGGGAGGTGAAGAACGCGTGGTGGCCCGGCCCGAAGACGCCCCGGCCGTCGTTGCGGGAGAAGACCGCCCCGGAGCGCTGCGTCCAGTTGGCGCGCACCAGCGGGTCGGCTCCGTCGGGCAGCGACAGCATCCAGACCTGGTAGTCCGGCTTCCCGGTGTCGCACGTCGAGTAGGTCATCCAGGTGCGGCCGTTGCGGTTCAGGAACTCCGGGCCCTCCCGCACCTCGGGGCAGCCGCCCGCCGCGTCGATCGCGACGGCGTTGCCCGAGACGGTGTACGGGTTCGACAGCGGCGCGATGTTCAGCCCGTTGTGCTGGTACGGGTTGATGCCGCTGTAGGCCAGGTAGAGGCGGCCGTTGTGGGTGAACACGCTCGGGTCGATCGCGAAGTCCGCGGTGTGGTTGGGCGGGATCAGCGCCGACTTGAAGTGGTACGGGCCCGCCGGGTCGTCCCGGTCCGACTCCAGGACGTAGATCCGGTGGTGGTCGTCGACGCCGTCGTCGGCCGTGTAGTAGAGGTACCAGCGGTCGCCGAAGCGGTAGAACTCCGGCGCCCAGATGTCCCGGTTGCGGGAGGTGTCGGTGTCCGTCCACACGGTGACCGGGTCGGAGGCCAGCAGCGTGCTCAGCGACGCCGAGCGCCACATCCGGATGCTGCCGCCCTGCGTGGTCGTCAGGTAGTACGAGCCCTTCCAGTACGTCAGATAGGGGTCGGGGCCGGTGTTGAGCGGGTTGCGGAACGTCGTGCTCGCGGCGGCGACCGCGCCCGGGGCGGCCGGGGCGCCTGCGGCCGGGTCCGCCGCGGTCGCCCGGGGGACGCAGACGAGGGAGAACAGCAGGGCCAACAGCGCGGCCGCCAGGACCACGGGGCGGATCGTGCGGGGAGTGGTGCTCATGCGCGGCTCCCTTACATCGATGTAAGTCTCGGACGGGACGGTAGGGAAGAGGCGGTGCGGTGTCAACGAGGCGTGGGGCGGGCCCGGTTCACTGGCCGCCGAGCCCGGTCGTGGCGACCGACTTGACGATGTGCCGCTGGAAGAAGAGAAACACCACGACCAGCGGCAGCGCGGCCAGCACCGCCGACGCCATCGACTGCGCGTACTGGATGCCGTAGGCGTCCTTCACCGACGTGATCCCCACCGGCAGGGTCATCAGCGCCGGGTCGGAGGTCGAGACGAACGGCCACAGGAAGTTGTTCCAGGCCCCGATGAAGACGAAGATCGCCACGGCCGCGAGCATCGGCCGGGACAGCGGCAGCAGCACCGACCAGAAGATCCGCGCGTGCCCTGCGCCGTCGATCCTGGCCGCCTCCTCCAGCTCGCGGGGGAGGGAGTCGAAGTGCTTCTTCAGGATGAACACCATCACCGGCGCGACCGTCTGCGGCAGGATCACCGCCGCGTAGGTGTCCAGCAGCCCCAGGCTCAGCATCTGCCGGAACCACGGCACGATCAGCATCTGCGGCGGCACCAGCACGGCCGCCACGGTCAGCGTGAACAGCCACCGCCCGCCCGGGAACCGGGTCCGGGAGAACGCGTACCCGGCCATCGCCGAGACCAGCACCGTGATCACCGTGACGGCGGCGGAGACCAGCAGGCTGTTGAACATCCACAGCGGCAGGTCGCCGCGCTCCCAGACGGTGCGGAAGCCGTCCAGGGTCAGCCCGTGCCGCGGCCACAGCCAGTGCACCGGATCGCTGGCGTCCTGCTCGGACTTGAACGCCGTCAGCAGCGCCCACGACATCGGCAGCAGCCACACCACGGCGAGCACCCCGAGGACGCCGAGGGCGAGCACCCGCGCGAGGCGGCTCTCCCCGAGCGACAGATGGGTACGGCCGGTCGGCGGACGGCGGCGCGGCGCCGACAGTTCTCTGATCCGGGGCCGCGCGGGCGCGGGACGGGCGGGCAGGTCGGTGGTGGAGGTCATGTCACTTCTCCCGGCGGCGGAGGGCGGCGTACTGGGCCGCGGAGGCGAGGACGACGAGGGCGAAGAAGACGTAGCTGATCGCCGAGGCGTACCCGAGGCGGTAGCCGGTGAAGCCGACGTCGTAGACGTACTCGACCACCGGACGCGTCGAGTTGTCGGGCCCGCCCTTGGTCAGCAGGTACACCTGGTCGAAGACCTTCAGCGAGGCGAGGATCTGCAGCACGGTGACGACGGTGGTGATCCGGCCGAGCTGCGGCAGCGTGATCGACCACAGGCGCCGCCAGGCGCCCGCCCCGTCGATGGCGGCCGCCTCGTAGAGATGGTCGGGCACGGACTGCAACGCGGCCAGGTAGAGCAGGAAGTTGAAGCCGACCGTCCACCACAGGGTGGTCAGGACGATCGCCGACATCGCCACCGACGGGTCGCTGAGCCACGCCACCCGGCCGAGCCCGACACCGTCCAGGAGATGGTTGTAGAGGCCGAGGTCGGGCTGGTACAGCCAGATCCACAGCAGCCCGACCACGCCCACCGGCAGCAGGTAGGGGGCGAAGAACGCGAGCCGCCACACCCACTGGCCCGGCAGCCCGGTGTGCACCAGCAGTGCCATGCCGAGCGCCACCGCCACCAGCGGGACGGTCGACAGGGCGGTGAACCACACGGTGTGGCCGAGCGCGCGCCACATCTCGGCGTCCCTGACCGCCTCGGAGAAGTTGTCCAGGCCGATGAAGTCCGGGGTGTGGGCCGACAGCGAGGTGTCCGTGAGGCTCATCCACAGCCCCTGGCCCAGCGGCCAGAGCATGAAGACGGCGAACAGGACCAGGAAGGGGAGGGCGAACAGCAGGCCGGGGGAGAGGAGCCGGCGCACGGAGCGGGACCCGGGGGTGGCCGGGGCCAGGGGAGAGGACATCGTCGTGCCTCCTGCGCGGATGGTCGCAGCCGGATCAGGCCGGGCTGGGCTTGGAGAGGAAGGTGTCGAGGCGCCGCACCATGGCGCGCGCCGCGCGGTCCGGGGCGAGGTCGCCGAGCAGGGCCTGCTGGAGGACCTGGCACATGGCGTTCTGGAAGTCGGATCCGGCGCCCGCGAACCAGACCGCCGGGTCGAGCACCACCGAGCTCTGCGCCCGCGCGTAGTCGGCCTGCGGACGCAGCTTCGCGTAGGCGGCCGTCGCGGTCACCGGCCGGTAGGCGGGGATGTGGCCCGCGGTGGCCCAGATCTGCCCGGCCTTCAGCAGCGCGGCGACCGCCCGGTGGGTGCGGCGGCGGTGTCCGGCGTCCGGGTGCGGGCGGCGCGGCAGCACGAAGGCGTGCGAGTCGGCGTAGACGGCGGGTGTGCCGAACACGGTGGGGAAGGGCGCGGCGCCCACCTTCGGGTCGGCGGCCCGGAAGGTGCCCAGCTCCCACTCGCCCGACAGGATCATCGCCGTCTGCCGGTTGGCGAAGGCGGCGATGGCCGCCGCGTAGTCCAGGCGCCGGGGGTTGACGCGGCCGTCGACGAGCTTCGTCATGAAGGCGATCACCTCGGTCATCCGGTCGGCGTCGACCTCGGCGGGGCCGCCCTCGGGGAGCCGGAAGGTGCCGCCGGTCTGCCGGTACAGGCCGTAGAAGAGGCGCCAGCACTGGGCGGTGTCGGTGACGTAGCCGAAGGCGATGCCCTGCCTGCCCGACGCCTTGGCGAGTTCCCGTCCGGCGGCGAGGAAGGAGTCGGGGGAGCCGAACGCCTCCGTGTCCAGCACCCCGTCCCCGGTCAGCAGACCGGCCCGTGCCGCCGGTTCGGGGTGGTAGAAGACGATGAACGGGTGGGTGTCCAGCGGGACGGCGTAGGTCGCGCCCTCGAACCGGGTCCTTGACCAGACCGCGTCGGCGAAGTCGCCGGGGCGCACGCCGTACTCGGCCAGCAGGTCCAGGTCCCACGGGTCGAGCAGACCGGTGGGCGCGTACCCGGCCAGCCGCGACATGTGCGAGACGGCCACGTCGGGCCCGCGTCCGCCCGCCGAGGCCATGGCGAGCTTGGTGTAGTACGGGGTGCCCCACTCCAGGACCGTGCGCTCGATCCGGGTCCCCGGCATGTCGGGACCGGCCCTGCGCACCATGTCGTTGAGGAGTCCGCCGTCGGCCCCGCTGAACAGGTCCCAGAGGCGGACCGTCCTGTCGTCGGCGGCCAGCGCGGATCCGCAGCCGCTCAGCGCCCCGGCGCCGAGCACGGCCGCGCCGGCGGCGAGGGCCCCGGTCAGGGCGCGGCGTCTGGTCGGTCCGGGGCGTCCGACCGGTTCGGGTGTGACGGTCATGGGGCTCCTTCCCCGCGGGCGGCGGAGCGGCGGCCGTGCCCGGGGGACCGGGCCGGGCCGCCGCTCCGCCGCCCACAGATCTACATCGTTGTACATCGTGGGTGCGCGTCGGCGGGTGCCGCTCGCGGGGAGCGGTCCGCCGCCGCTACGGAGTGGGGTTCTCGTAGGCCGCCGGGCGGAGCTGGGCCGCGCGCAGCAGCGCGGTCTCGGCCTTCTCCGAACGGTCGAACCGGTAGACGCCGTTGCGTTCCTGGAAGACGTCGGTGAGCTGGGTGTAGCAGTAGCCGAACATCTCCGGGTCGTCGAGCAGCACGCCGGTGAGACCGCGGAAGCGCTCCACGAACTCCGCCTCGGTGCGCGGCCGTTCGCCGTAGCCCCAGGAGACCCCCGTGTCGTCCCCGGCCGCGGCGGCCGCCTCCGGGTCCCACCAGACGCCGCCGAACTCGCTGACGAAGTACGGCTGTCCGGCGTAGGGCAGCGACCAGACGCGCCCGTCCGGGCCGGTGTTGACGTACGGGCGGTCCTCGGCGAGCCCCGCCACGGTCTCGGCGAACACGGCCGGGTCCTGCTCGTAGCAGTGCGCGTCGTAGACGTCGGTCTCCGCCACCCGGTGCGCGTAGCCGGACGCGTCGATGACCGGCCGGGTGGGGTCGGCCAGCTTGGTGGCCAGGAACATGCCCCGGGTCACGTCGTCCAGGACGGTGAGCCGGTCGTGCAGCGGCTGGTAGGTCTCGTTGAGCGGGCACCACCCGACGATCGAGGGGTGCGAGTGGTCCCGCTCCAGCGCTTCGAGCCACTGGGTGACGTACGAGGCGTCGGGCCGCTGGTTGTCGTCGCGGACGCCGGTCTCGCACCCCCAGTCGCCGAACTCGCCCCAGACCAGGTAGCCGAGCCGGTCGGCGTGGTAGAGGTAGCGCTCCTCGAACACCTTCTGGTGCAGCCGGGCCCCGTTGAACCCGGCCGCGAGCCCCAGCTCGATGTCGCGGACCAGCGCGGCGTCGCTCGGCGCGGTCATCAGGCCGTCCGGGTAGTAGCCCTGGTCGAGGACGAGCCGCTGGAAGACGCGCTCCCCGTTGAGCAGCAGCTCCCGGCCGCGCACCGAGACCGAGCGCAGCCCCGCGTAGGAGCGGGCCGCGTCGACGACCGTCCCGTCCGGGGCCAGCACTGTGAGCGACAGGTCGTACAGGTGCGGGTCGGCGGGCGACCAGGGGCGCACGCGGTCCCCGGGGACGGGCAGCACCAGACGCGGGCACAGGTCGAGGTCGGCGCGGGCCTCGGCGGTGACGACGGTGCCCGCCGCGTCGGCGAGGACGGCCCTGACCCGGTGACCCGGCACGTTCGCGCTCAGCGGCAGCTCCACGTGGAAGGAGCCCGAGGCCAGGTCCGGGGTGATCCGGGGGCGGCGCAGCGCGACCGTCCTGGGCACCGGCTCCATCCAGACCGTCTGCCAGATGCCGGTCGTACGGGTGTAGTGGCAGTGCGAGTTGGCGTACCAGGTGGCCTGCTTGCCGCGGGCCTGGACGCCGTGCCTGCTGTCGCGGGCGCGCACCACGAGCGTCACCTCCCGGCCCGCGGCGGCGATCTCGCCGAGGTCGGCGGTGAACGGGGTGAACCCGCCCCGGTGCCGGGCGACCTCGCGGCCGTCGGCCCACACCGTGGTGTCGTGGTCGACGGCGCCGAAGTGCAGCAGCACCCGGGCGTCCCCCCACTCGGCCGGGACGGTCACCGTGCGCCGGTACCAGACGGCCTCCAGGAAGTCCGTCTCGCCGACGCCGGACAGCTCCGACTCCGGGCAGAACGGGACGACGACGCGGCCGGACAACTCGCGTTCGCGCAGGCCGCGTTCGAGTCCGGTGTCGGAGCGGTCGGTCTCGAACTGCCACGCGCCGTTGAGATTGAGCCAGGCGTCGCGGACGAACTGCGGCCTGGGGTACTCGGGTCGGGGCTGCTGCTCCGGCAGGTACGGGTCGGGCATGAGGCTCCTCGCATCGCAAGTTCCGGTCGGTGCGGGCACATGGCATCATGACGATTACAACGATGTAAATATCTCGGCGGAGATTGACCGGCCTGAATTCGCTCCGTCACGGTCGGTACGATCACGACCGGCGGAGGAAAGAGGGAGCGTGGCTGCCAGACCCAGGATCAAGGACGTGGCGGAGTACGCGGGCGTCTCTCCCAAGACCGTCTCCAACGTGATCAACGACTACGAGCACGTGTCCGAGCGGACCCGCACGGTCGTGCGCGAGGCCATAGACGCGCTCGGCTACCGGGTCAACATCGCGGGCCGCCAGCTCCGTCAGGGCCGCACCGGCATGATCACCCTCGCCGTCCCCGAACTCGACGTGGCCTACTTCTCCGAACTGGCCAAGCACGTCATGGCCGAGGCCGACCGGGCCGGGCGCACCGTGCTGCTCCACCAGACGGGCGGCGAGCGCGGACGGGAACTCGCGGCGCTGCACGGCTTCGACACCCAGTTCTCCGACGGGGTGATCCTCAGCCCGCTGTCGCTGCTGCCCCGCGACCTCGCCACCCGCGACCGCAGGCTGCCGGTGGTGCTGCTCGGCGAACGCCCCGCCGAGGGCGACACCGACCACGTCGGCATCGACAACGTGGCCGCCGCGCGGGACGCCACCGCGCACCTGCTGGCCCGGGGGCGGCGCCGGATCGCCGTGATCGGCGGCGCGGTCCGGGGACGGCAGGGCACCGACCGGCTGCGCACCGACGGCTACCGCCAGGCCCTGCGCGACGCCCGCGTCCCCTTCGATCCGCGCCTTGTGGTCCCGGTCGAGGCGTTCCACTGGCGCGACGGCGCCCGTGCCGCGAGCCGCCTGATGGACCTCGGCACCCCGCCGGACGCGCTGCTGTGCCTCAACGACCACATGGCGCTCGGTGCCCTGCGCGCCCTGCACGAGGCGGGCCGCTCCGTCCCCGGCGACCTGGACGTGGTCGGCTTCGACGACATCGAGGCCACCCGCTTCAGCGTGCCCAGCCTGACGACGGTGGCCCCCGACAAACCCCGGATCGCCCGGGAGGCCGTCGCCCTGCTGCTGCACCGCGTCGACGCCCCCGACGCGACGGCCCCCGGCCGCGACGAGGTCGTCGGCCACCGGGTCGTCGTACGGGAGAGCAGCGGGGGGTGAACGACCGGGCGCCGGACGGCCCCGGCGACTTCGGTGCCTCTGACGCCTCTGAGGCATCTATGGCCTCTGACGTCCCTGACGCCCCCCGGAGTCCCCGGCGCCCCGGCCCGTCGGCGCCGCCCCGGGTGGTGGGCCGGTCGGCCCGTGCCGCCGACAGCACGGGCCGACCGGTGTCACCCCGGGCGGCGCGAACCGCCCGGGTCGGAGGGACTCTGCCGGTGCGGGGGTTGCGACTCCGTTGCATCGCAAGCGCGTTCGGGCGAGGTGGGGGGCGGCGCGCGCCCGGCGGCGGCCGTGCCGCCGTTCCCCGTCGCACACGGCGCGCGACGGCGCGACCGTGCGCCCGCACCCCGGGGCATGGCCCGCCCCCGACGGGGCAGGGAGCCACCCGTGACTGGGCTTGCTGCATCGTTGTGGGATCCGCACAACGGACAAGGACTACGGCAATTCGCCGAACTGGCGCTGGCGCTGCTGCTCTCCAGCCTCATCGGCTGGGAACGCGCCGCGAAACAGAAGAGCGCGGGGCTGCGCACCCACACCCTGGTGGGGGTCGCCAGCGCGCTCATGATGCAGGTCTCGCAGCACGGGTTCAACGGGGTGCTCGGCCTGGACAACGTCTCCTTCGACCCGTCCCGGGTGGCGGCGCAGATCGTCTCCGGGATCGGCTTCATCGGCGGCGGCCTCATCTTCGTCCGCCGGGACGCCGTCCGCGGGCTGACCACCGCGGCCACCGTCTGGCTGACCGCCGCCGTCGGCATGGCCTGCGGCGGCGGGCTGCCGCTGCTCGCGGGCGCCGCCACCGTCCTGCACTTCCTGGTGGTGCGCGGCTACCCGCCGCTCTCCGCCCGGCTGGCGCCCGGCTCCGTCACCAGCTCCTTCGAGGTGCGCCTGACCTACCGCACCGGATCGGCGCTGCTGCCCCGGCTGATGCAGATCTGCACCCGGCGGGGCTTCCGGATACTGCAGGTCACCGTGGAGCGGTTGCCGGGCCGCACCGACGACGCGGCCCGGGTCCTGCTCGGCCTCGAAGGCAGCGAGGACCCGACCGACCTGGTCGCGGAACTCTTCCAGGACGACGGGGTGATCGACGTGTCGGTGACGGCGTCCGCCGTCGACGACGAGTAGCCCGGCGCGGCCAGGACGTCCCGCCGCGCCGGACCGGCCGGGCTCAGTGCCCGGAGCCGTGCTCGCCGTAGTGGCCGCTGAGCTGGTCCCGGTAGGCGGGGTCGCCGAGGTGGCGCTCCCTGTCGAACGCGGGCGCGTCCTTGATCTGCGCCTTGGTCCTGGCCACCCGGACGGTCCTGCTGTCGTGGTCCACGTCCTCGACCGTGCCGGCCGGCAGCAGCACCTCCTTGCCGAGGATCCACGGGCCGGTGTCGACCACCAGGTACTGCGGGCCGACGTCGGTGGTGTGCCGGTCCACCTTGCCGACCCTGCCGTCGGAGGCCTCCACCGTGTAGCCGGTGAAGTCCAGGTCCGGGGTGTGTCCTGCGGTGGGCGCGTAGCTCCACAGGGAGTCGGAGTCGTGCGTCATGGGGTCCCCTCGTGCGCGGGCGGCTGACCGGCGCACCGTTGCACGCCGGTGCTGCACGGGTCTCCCGAGACCCGGCCGTCAAACCGGACGGCGCCCCCGCCCGCCCGCTGCGTACGCTGGCGGGGTGCCGCCCGCCCCCCGCCTCCGCCGTGTCGCCGTCCTCGTCCTCGAAGGCGCCAAGCCGCTCGACGTCGGCATCCCCGCGCAGGTCTTCACCACCCGCGCGAGCATGCCGTACGAGGTCCGCCCGTGCGGCGCCGCGCCCGGCCTGGTGACCGGCGGCGACGGCCTCTCCTACCACGTGGCGCACGGGCTCGACGCGCTGGTCTGGGCCGACATCGTCTTCATCCCCGGCTACCGCTTCCCCGACCGCGACGACCCGCCGCGCGCCGTCACCGACGCCCTCACCGCGGCGCACACCCGGGGCGCCCGCCTCGCCGCCATCTCGACCGGCGCCTTCGCCCTGGCCGCCACCGGACTCCTCGACGGCAGACGGGCCACCACGCACTGGCACTACACCCGGGCCCTCGCCGCCCGCCACCCGCTCGTCCGGGTCGACGAGAACGTCCTGTTCGTCGACGAGGGCAGCGTCCTCACCTCGGCGGGCGCCGCCTCCGGCATCGACCTGTGCCTGCACATCCTGCGCGGCGACCTCGGGGTGGCCGCCTCCAACCACGCCGCCCGGCGCCTGGTCGCCGCCCCCTACCGCAGCGGCGGCCAGGCCCAGTACGTGCCGCGCAGCGTGCCCGAGCCGCTCGGTGAACGCTTCGCCACCACCCGCGAGTGGGCCCTGTGCCACCTCGGCGAACCCCTCACCCTGGAGACGCTGGCCCGGCAGGCGGCGGTCTCCCCGCGCACGTTCTCCCGCCGCTTCGTCGAGGAGACCGGGTACACGCCGATGCAGTGGGTGATGCGCGCCCGGGTCGACCGGGCCCGCGAACTCCTGGAGCGCTCCGAGCGGGGCGTCGAGCAGATCGCCGCCGACGTGGGCCTCGGCACCGGCTCCAACCTGCGGCTGCACTTCCAGCGCATCCTCGGCACCACCCCGACCGAGTACCGCCGCACCTTCGCCCGCGGCGAGTGACCGGGACGCGCCCCGGACCCCCGCGCGCGCCTCCGTCACGCCTGGCGCGATCCTTGTGAACCGTGGCGATCATGCCACTGTCCGCGCGCGCCCGCGCGCAGGAGGGTGGTGGGGAACCGAAGGGACACCACCATGACTCGCCTCGCCATCAACGGCTTCGGCCGCATCGGCCGCAACGTGCTCCGCGCCCTGCTCGAACGCGACAGCTCCCTGGAGGTCGTCGCCGTCAACGACCTCACGGAGCCCGCCGCGCTGGCCCGGCTGCTCGCCTTCGACTCGACGTCCGGCCGCCTGGGGCGCCCCGTGACCGTGGAGGGCGACACCCTGGTCGTCGACGGCCGCCGCATCACCGTCCTCGCCGAGCGCGAGCCCGCGAAGCTCCCCTGGGCCGAGTTGGAGATCGACCTCGTCCTGGAGGCCACCGGCCGGTTCACCTCGGCCGGGGCCGCGGGCGTGCACCTCACCGCCGGGGCCAGGAAGGTGCTGGTCAGCGCGCCCTCGGACGGCGCGGACGTCACCCTCGCGTACGGCGTCAACACCGACGCGTACGACCCGGCCGCGCACACCGTCGTGTCGAACGCCTCCTGCACCACCAACGCGCTGGCGCCGCTCGCCTCGGTCCTCGACGACCTGGCCGGCATCGAGCACGGCTTCATGACGACGGTGCACGCGTACACCCAGGAGCAGAACCTCCAGGACGGCCCGCACCGCGACCCCCGCCGCGCCCGCGCCGCCGGTGTCAACATCGTGCCGACCACGACCGGCGCCGCCAAGGCGATCGGCCTCGTGCTGCCCAACCTCGCGGGCAAGCTGTCCGGTGACTCGATCCGGGTCCCGGTGCCGGTCGGCTCGATCGTCGAGCTGAACACCACCGTCGCCCGGGACGTGACCCGCGACGAGGTGCTGGCCGCCTACCGCGCCGCGGCCGAGGGCCCCCTCGCCGGTGTCCTGGAGTATTCGGAGGACGCGCTCGTCTCCTCCGACATCACCGGCAACCCGGCCTCGTCGATCTTCGACTCGGCGCTCACCCGGGTCGACGGCCGCCACATCAAGGTCGTCGCCTGGTACGACAACGAGTGGGGCTTCTCGAACCGCGTGATCGACACCCTGGAGCTGCTCGCCGCGGGCTGACCCCTGCGACCGCGCCGCCCGCGGCCCGGCTAGACGGGCCGTTCGGCGCCCGCCGTCCGCTCCTTCGGTGCCGCCGGGCCCCCGCCGTCCGCGGCGGGCCGCGCCCGGTGGACGCGCGGGCCGCCGCGCAGGGCCGAGGCGACGGCGGAGACCAGGGCCATGGCCGCGGCGACCGTGAAGACGATGGTCAGCCCGTGGTGGAAGGGGCCCGCGACCAGTTCGGGGAAGAACCTGTGCCCGGTGAGGACGGCGCGCTGCGCGTCCGTGAGCCGGTCCAGGACGCCCTGCGCGCCGAGCAGGTGCGCGACGGGGTTGTCGCCGAGGAACGTCGCGAACAGGGTGCTCACCGGCGGCAGCCCGGCCGCCGTCCCGGCCGCGGCGGCCGGCACCCCGTGCGCGACGAGGCCGTCCCGCAGGCTCGCGGGGAGGGTGCCGGCCAGCCCGGAGACCATCAGGGAGAAGAACACCCCGATGGACAGGGCGGTGCCGGAGTTCTGGAACGTGGAGCGCATGCCGGAGGCGACGCCCCGGTACTCGGCCGGGACGCTGCCCATCACGGACGACGTGTTGGGCGCCGAGAACATGCCCTGGCCCAGCCCGTTGAGCAGCAGCAGCCCCGCGAAGAGCGGGTAGTCGAAGTCCACGGGCAGGGCGAGCAGGCCGAGGAAGGACCCCGCGACCACCAGCAGTCCCGCGGTAGAGAACAGCCGGGCCCCGAACCGGTCGGACAGATACCCCGACAGCGGTCCCGCCACGAGGAAACCGCAGGTCAGCGGCAGCATGAAGACGCCCGCCCAGAGCGGGGTGTCCTCGAAGGCGTAGCCGTGCAGCGGCAGCCAGATGCCCTGGAGCCAGATGATCAGCATGAACTGCAGGCCGCCCCGGGCGACGGCCGTCAGCAGCGCGGCGAGGTTGCCCGCGGCGAAGGCGCGGATCCGGAACAGGGCCAGGTCGAACATGGGCTCGGCGACCCGGGTCTCGATCCAGCAGAACGCGGCCAGCAGCGCGACCCCGCAGCCGAGGGCGCCGAGCACCCAGGGGTTGCCCCAGCCGGTGGGGTCGCCGCCGTAGGGCTGGATGCCGTAGGTGATGCCCGCCAGCAGGACGCCCGCGCCGACGGCGAAGGTGGCGTTGCCGAGCCAGTCGACGCGTCCGGGGCGGCCCGCCGAGGTCTCCCGCAGGCTCAGGTAGGACCACACGGTGCCGGTCACACTGATCGGCACGCTCACCCAGAACACGGCCCGCCAGTCCACGGCGGCCAGCAGGCCACCGGCGAGCAGGCCGAGGAACTGCCCGGCCAGCGCGGTGATCTGGTTGATGCCGAGGGCGGTGCCCCGCTGCCGGGCCGGGAACGCGTCGGTGAGGATCGCCGCGGAGTTCGCCGTCAGCATCGAGCCGCCGAACGCCTGCACGATCCGCCAGCCGATCAGCCACAGCGCCCCGGCCCCCTGGTGGAACGGGTCGAGGGAGAGCGCCACGGAGGCGCACGCGAAGACCAGGAAGCCGAGGTTGTAGATCCGCACCCGCCCGAACATGTCGCCGAGCCGCCCGAGGACCACCACCAGGACCGCCGACACCAGCAGGTACCCCAGGATCATCCACAGCAGGTAGCCGATGTTGCCGGGCGCGAGCGGGTCGAGGCCGATGCCCCGGAAGATGGCCGGGAGCGAGATGATCACGATCGACGCGTCCATGGTGGCGATCAGGACGCCGAGCGTGGTGTTGGACAGCGCCACCCACTTGTAGTTCGGGCCCGGCGGGACGTCGTGGCGCCGGACCGCGCCCGCGGCGAGCCGCGCGAACGGGCCGCTCGGCCGCCCGTTCACAACCGCTCCGCCAGCCGGTCGAGCAGCGGTACGGCCGCGGCCAGCACGGCGCGCTCCGGCTCGGAGAACTCGGCGAGGACCGCCTCCAGCCTGCGGACCGACGCCGAGCGCCGCTGCGCGAGCACGGCCGCGCCCTCCGGGGAGACGGCGACGATGCTGCGGCGGCCGTCGGCCGGGTCGGGGGCACGGCGCACCAGCCCGCGCCGGGTGAGACCGGCCAGCGTGGTGGCCATCGCCTGCGGACGCACCCGCTCCGACTCCGCCAGCGACGACGGCGACGCGGGCCCCGCACCGGCCAGCCTGGCCAGCACCGACACCTCCGAGAGCGACACGTCGCCCACGGTGTGCGCCTGGCGCAGCCGCCGGGTCACCCGCCCCACGGCCAGCCGCAGCGCCGCCGCGAGTCCGGCGTCCCCGCCGGTGCTGTGTCCGTCGTCCCGTTCCGCCCCGTGCTCGGTCCGCATAAGTACTAACAGTAGATTTATCAGTCTGGACTGTTCCACCAAGCCCGGGTAAACGACCCACATCGGACACCGGTCCCTGGCTAGGGTCGTCCCGTGAAGACCGGCACCTCCCGGACCCGCCTGATCGTCCTGCGCGGGAACAGCGCCTCGGGGAAGTCGAGCGTCGCCGCCGCGCTCCGCGCGCGGACCGGCCGCGGCATCGCCCTCGTCGGCCAGGACACCGTCCGCCGCACGATCCTGCGCGAGCGCGACCTGCCCGGCGGCCTGAACATCGGCCTGATCGACCTGACCGCCCGGCACGCGCTGGACGGCGGCTACCACGTCGTCGTCGAGGGCATCCTGCACGCCGGGCGCTACGGCGCGATGCTCGCCGGGCTCCGCGCCGACCACGTCGGGCGCACGCACCAGTACTACCTGGACGTGCCCCTCGCCGAGACCCTCGTCCGGCACGCCGGGAAGCCGATCGCCGACGAGGTCGACGAGAGCCTGCTGCGCGCCTGGTACCTGCCGCTCGACCTGCTGCCCGGCGGTGTCGAGACCGTCATCGGCCCGGACAGCTCCCTGGAGCGGACCGTGGAGCGGGTGCTGCGCGACACCGGTCTCGCCGGGCCCCGCTGAGCCCGGCGCGCCGGGCGGGTGCCGGGCGGTGCGCCTCACGCGCCGCCCGGCACCGTCAGGGTCAGGCGGCGGTGCCTCCCGCGAAGTCGGCGGCGAACGTCGTCTCCACGGTCCTGGCCACCGCGGCGGACGCCCCGGTGCCGGTGAGGATGACGCCCAACTCCCGGTTTCGGCTCAGCGAGTTGCTGCTGATGTTCATCGACCCCGCCTCCACCGCCTGGCCGGCGAGGCCGTAGTCGGCGACCATCGCCTTGGCGTGGATGTAGAAGCCGCCGGGGTCGGAGTACCCGACGACGGTGCCGCCCGCCGCCTTGATCCCGGAGACCGCGTCGGCGTACGAGCCCGGTGTCTCCAGGACCACCCGCACGGTGACCCCGGCCCTGGCCCGCGCCTCGATCGCGGCGACCACCGCGTGGTCGCTCAGCTCCAGTTCCTCGATGTCGAGGGTTTTGGTGGCGCCCTGGATCAGGGACACCAGGCGGCTGCGGGAGTCGGTGGGCGACCAGAGCAGGTGGTCGCCGTCGCCCGGGGTGACGGCGGTGCCCGCGTAGTCGGCGGCGAAGACCCGCTCGATGGCGGCGACATCGCGCGCGTCGCCGTCGAAGACCCCGTAGTCGCGGCTGGTGCGGTAGTAGCGGGAGGTGAGGTTCCCGGTCATGACGAGGGACTTCGCGCCGTCGACCGTGATGGTCTTCTGGTGGGTGTAGACGAAGGCGGCGGACGACCAGACCACCCCGGCGCCCGCCGCGGTGAGGGCCTGGTAGGCGGGATGGTCCGCGCTCTCGTGCCGGCGGTCGAGGATCACCCGGACCGCGACACCCCGCTTGCGCAGGGCCACCAGGGCGTCGACGGCGGCGGTGTCCTCCAGCTCGTACATCGTCATGTCGAGGCTCTTGGTGGCCGAGTTGATGAAGTCGTAGACGGCGGGCTGGCCGCCGGTCCTGGAGAAGGCGAAGGCGGAGTAGGCAGCGGCCCGCGCGGGGGCGGGGGCGGGTGCCGCCGGTGAGGCGGTCGCGAGCACGGCGGCGCCGGCGGTCAGGGCGGTGCAGACGCGGCGGGCGATCTTCCACGACATGGCTGACTCCTGGTCGGGTTCCTGCCCGCCATGGGGGGCGAGCGCAGGAATGACACCACGCGGGCGGAGTCTCGCGGGGCGCAATCCGGGGGAATCGCCCGTGCGGTACACAGCGACTGAACCGGGCGAAAGGGACTCGACGCAGGTGGGAGCCGGTTCGCGGGAGATCTGACGGGTGGGCAAAATCTCCGTATTGCGGGTGAGTTCACCCTGTTGTCCCGACCTCCGAGGGGCGGGCCGGGGTGGCGGAGCGGGGCGTGCGCAGGACCCCGGCGGTGGCCGCGGCGACGAGGCAGCAGAGCGCGGGGAGGAAGAAGGTGACGTCCAGCGGCACGAGATGGGTGAGCCAGCCGATGACGGCGGGTCCGGCCAGCATGCCCAGATAGCCCAGGCCCGCGACCCGGGAGACGTTCGCGCCCGCCGCGCCCTCCTCGGCGTGCCCGGCGGCGCTGAACAACTGCGGTACGCAGCCGGAGAGTCCGGCGCCGAAGACCGCCCAGCCCGCCAGGGCCAGCGGCACCCACGGGGAGAGCGCGACGGCGGTGACGCCCACGGCCGCGGCCCCGGCGCCGTAGCGCAGGATCGCGGCGGGTCCGAAGCGGGCCGAGACCCGGTCGGCGAGGAGCCGTCCGATCGTCATCGCGGCGGCGAAGCTGCCGTAGGCGAAGGCGGCGGTGCTCTCGGAGGCGCCCAGGACCGTGCGCAGGTGCAGGACGCTCCAGTCGTTGGCGACACCCTCGCAGAGCATGATCATCAGGGCCAGGACGGCGAGCAGCCAGATCCGGGTGGGGTGGCGCCGGACCCCGTGGCGCCGTCCCCGGCGGGGGAGTCCGCGGGCGCGGCGGCCGGGGCGGGCAGCAGGGAGCGGGACGCCGCCACCGCGACGACCGCGCCGACCGCTCCGGCCGCGCCGAGCGTCGTCGCCGGGCTC
>NZ_FMCI01000093.1 GCF_900091845.1 Streptomyces sp. SolWspMP-5a-2 | reverse complement strand
CCCGAACCGGCCCTCGCCGCGGGCGGATCGAGCGGTCGGACGTCCGGCCGCGCGCCCTCGGTCCACAGCGCGGTCGCCACCCGGCGGAGCTGGGCGAGGCTGTCGCGGGCGGTGGAGTGCGCGGCCACCACCAGCCGGTCGCGGCCCGCGAGCGTGTCGTCGACGAGGGAGCCGAGCTGGCCGGTGCCCAGGGTCAGAAAGGCCCGGAAGCCCGCCCGGTACATTTCCAGGACCGTCTCGCGGAACCGGACCGGTTCCAGGAGGTGGCGCACGAACAGCTCGCGCACCGCGTCCGGTTCGGCGGGGAAGGGCGCGGCGACGGTCGCCGACCACACGGGGGTGTGCGGCGCGTGCAGCCCGTACCGTTCGGCCGCCTCCCGGATCGGGCCCAGGTAGGGGGCGAGCATCGGGGTGTGGAACCCGGAGCGGAACGGCAGCACCTGGGCGATGACACCCTCCGCGCGGAAGGCGGTCACCAGGTCGGCGACGGCTTCCTCCGGGCCGCAGATCATCGACTGGCTGGGCGCGTTGTCGTGGCTGAGGACCACGTCGTCCCGGTCGGCGAGCCGTTCCAGGACGCGGTCGGCCGCGGTGCCGAGGACGGCGAAGGCAAGCCCCGGCACCCGCAGCGCGTCCGGGTCGAACCCGGCGAGGAACGCGTCGACCTCCTCGGGGGCGTGCACCCCGGCCGCCGCCATCGCCGTCCACTCGCCCACGCTGTGTCCCGCCACGGCGTCCGGTGTCACGGCCAGGCGGCGCAGCGCGGTGTCCAGGAGGCGGCCCAGTTGGAAGACGGCGGCGCCGTGGCGGCCCACGTCGCCGACCGCGGCGTCCCGGCCGTGCGTCCAGGTCAGGCCGAGCCGGGCGGCGAGTTCGTCGACCCGCGGGGTGAACTCGGCCTCCAGGCCCGGGAAGAGGAAGGCGGTGCGGCCACCGGTCGGGCCGAGCACCGGGCGCGGGGTGAACCACACGTCGTTGCGCCCGCGCCACGGCTCGCCCTTGGCGACCGCCTTGCGGGCCAGCTTCAGCCGGCGCGCGGTGGGGTCGACGATGCCGAGCCGGACCGGGCCCGCGCCGTCCGACCCGGTCTCGGGCAGGCTCGCGGCGAGCACCGCGCCGTCGTCGGCGTCGAGCAGCGCGGCCAGTTCGCCGGGGGTCCCGGCGGCCAGCCGCAGCACGCGTTCCGGTTCCCCGACGCTCACCCGCGGCCGCCGGACACCCGCCGGGGCGGGCTGTTCGAGGACCACGTGGGCGTTGATGCCGCCGAAGCCGAACGCGTTCACGGCGGCCCGGCGCGGGGCCCCGCCCGCGACCTCGTCCCAGGGGCGGGCCGCGGACAGCGGGGTGAACCGGGTCGCGTCGAGGGCCGGGTGGGGGTCGTCGCAGTGCAGGGTCGGCGGCAGCGTCTCGTGGTGCAGGGCGAGCGCGGCCTTGATCAGACCGGCCACCCCGGCGGCCGGCATGGTGTGCCCGATCTGCGACTTGACCGATCCGATGACCGCGCGGGGGCCGGTCGCGGGCCCGAACACCTCGGCCACGGTGGCGAGTTCGGCCCGGTCACCGGCGGCGGTCGCGGTGCCGTGCGCCTCCAGGAGCTGGAGCGCGTCGGCGGAGCGCGGGTCGAGCCCCGCGGCCTCCCACGCCTGGCGGACGGCCCGGATCTGGCCGCCGGGGTCGGGGTTGAAGAGGCTGGCGGTGCGGCCGTCGCCCGCCACACCGGTGCCGCGGATCACCGCGTAGACGCGGTCGCCGTCGCGCTGCGCGTCCGCGAGCCGCTTGAGGACGACGACACCGGTGCCCTCGCCGATCAGGACGCCGTCGGCGTCCCGGTGCAGCGGGCGGATGCGCTCGCTCCGGGAGAGCGCGCCGAGCTGCGTGAAGACGCTCCACAGGGTGAGGTCGTGGCAGTGGTGGACCCCGCCCGCGAGCATCACGTCGCAGCGCCGCGAGGTGAGTTCGCGCACCGCGTGGTCGACCGCGACCAGCGAGGAGGCGCAGGCCGCGTCCACGGTGTAGGCGGGGCCGCGCAGGTCGAGCCGGTTGGCGACCCGGGAGGCGACCAGGTTGGGCACCAGACCGATCGCGGACTCCGGCTCCTCGGGTCCCAGCCGTTCGCAGAACCCGGCCCGGACCGCCTCCAGTTGGTCGTCATCGAGCTGGGGGGCCAGCTCGCGCAGGGTCTGCACGAGCTGGTTCGCGGTGCGCACCCGCTGGTCGAGGCGGACCAGCCCCGGCGTCAGGTAGCCGCCGCGGCCCAGCACGATCCCGGCGCGCTCCCGGCGGGCGGGCAGCACCGACTCGCCGCCCGCGTCCAGGAGCGAGCGGTGCGCCACGTCCAGCGCGATGAGCTGGTCGGGCTCGGTCCCGGCCACCGAGTTCGGCATGATCCCGAACCGGGTCGGGTCGAAGCCGGGCCCGTCCACGAACCCGCCGCGGTGGCAGTAGAAGCGGTCGCTGCGGCGGGCGGCGGGCGGCCCCGCGGGGTCCTCGGGCCGGTAGAACAGCGGGTCCCAGCGGTCGGCGGGCACCTCGGTGATGGCGTCCGCGCCGGTGACGATGGCCTGCCAGTAGGCGGCCAGGTCGGGGGCGCCGGGCAGCAGCACCTCCATGCCGACGACCGCGACCGGCTCCGGGTGCGCCGGATGCCCGGCGGGCGCGGGGGTGGTCATCGCGCTCACCAGCCGGAGGCGGTGTAGACGACCGTGTGCTCGTCGGGGGCGCCGTAGGCGAGTTCGCGCAGCAGGCTCAGCGGACCCTCCTCCAGGTCGATCAGCTTGATCCCGCGCGCCGCGTAGGAGCGCATCAGCTCCGGCCCGACCATGCCGCCGCCGGTCTCCGAGGCGGCCCAGGGGCCCCAGTGCACGGTCAGACCGCGCCGCTCGGCGCCCGACCAGCGGCGGCCCAGCTCCTCCAGGACGTCGTTGGCCCCGGCGTAGTCGCTCTGGCCCCGGTTGCCGAGGGCGGCGGCGATGGAGCCGAAGAGGACCGCGAACCGCGGGCTCACCGGCAGCCGGTCGACCGCGTCCAGGACGGTACGGGCGCCGTCCGCCTTGGTGGCGAAGACCCGGGCGAAGGACTCCGGGGTCTTCTCGGCGATCAGCTTGTCCTCGATCAGCCCGGCCGCGTAGACCAGCCCGTCGAGCCGCCCGTACTGGGCGCTGACCTGCTTGACGGCGGTGCCGACGGCCTCCGCGTCCCGGACGTCCACCCGCTGGTACTCGGCCTCCGAGCCCAGCGCCCGCAGGGCCTCCAGGGTGGCGCGCACCTCGCGTTCGGCGAGGATCGCCGAGACCCGGCGCTCGGTCTCGGCGGGGGTGGTGGTGAGCCGCGCGGCGAGCAGCGCGCCCCGCAGCGCGGCGCGGTCGGTGGCGGACGCGGTGGCCGGGTCCTCGGCGGCGGCGGGTTCGGGGGTGCGCCCGAAGAGGACCAGGCGGCAGCGGGACGCGGCGGCGAGGGCACGGGCGAAGCGCGCCGTGATGCCCCGGGCGCCGCCGACGAGGAGGACGACGCTGTCCCGGTCGAGCCCGGCGGCCTCGGCCTCGGCGACGCCGTCGCCCGCCGGTCCCGCGCCGCTGGTGGCGATCGCGCCGAGCGGGGTGGGCCGCAGGT
>NZ_FMCI01000316.1 GCF_900091845.1 Streptomyces sp. SolWspMP-5a-2 | reverse complement strand
CCGGCGTCCGACCCCTGCCGGGCGGCGGGTGAAGTCCCGTCCGCCCCCGGCGGCACGCGCCGACACCACCGCCGCACACCGTGTCTGACGTTGCGTCAGCCAGCTGTCATGGCCTGGTGGCCGTCCGCCCGTGCCCCCGCCGTGAGGAGCGCTTCGGTCGCCTCCGTGTGGCCGTTCTTCCGGGTCCATTCGAGGGGGGCTGTGGCCGGTGCCCGCGTCCTCGCGCAGGTCCGGGTCGGCGCCGTGGGCGAGCAGCAGGCGCACCACGTCGGCCCGGCCCCAGGCCGCCGCCGCGCACAGGGGGGTCCCCTCGGCCTCGCCCCGGCTCTCGGTGTCGGGGGCGGCGCCCGCCGTCAGCAGGCGGGCGACGATCTCCGGGGCGCCGCCGAGCGCGGCCGTGTAGAGCGGGGTGGAGCCGTGCGGGTCGGGGGCGTCCGGATCGGCGCCAGCCCGCAGCAGCGCCAGGACCGCGCCGACGTCGTCCGCCCCGGCCGCGATCACCAGCCGCCGCGCCAGCCTCTTCCGTGTCCGCCTGTTCATGGCGGCAGGCTCCCACCCCGGCGCGCGGATCCGCCAACGGATAAAGGGAGGTGACGAGCGCGGGCGGCCGGCGTTGACAGCTCTGGTTAATGGCGTTAGCTTTTAGCTAATGAAGTTAGCCGAACTTATCCGGGAGTGGCCATGACCGAGTACCTCGCCGTCGACGGCGGCACGATCGCGTACGAGGTGACGGGCGCGGGCCCGCTGATCGTCCTCGCGCACGGCATGGGCGACAGCCGGGACGCGTACCGCGCCGTGATCCCGCGCCTGGTCGCCGCCGGACACCGGGTCGCCGCCGTCGACCTGCGCGGCTGCGGCGAGTCCAGCGTCGACTGGCCGGAGTGGACCCGCACCGCGATCGCCGGTGACCTGCTCGCCGTGATCCGGCACCTCGGCGGCCCGGCCGTCCTCGTCGGTCACTCGATCTCCGGCGGCGCCGCCACCATCGCCGCCGCGCTGGAACCCTCGCTGATCACCGGCGTCGTCGAGCTGGCCCCCTTCACCCGCAAGCAGGCGGTCCGCCTCGGCGACCTGCGCGTCAAGCGGTACCGGCGGGGCATGCTGCGGCTGCTCGGCGCGGGCGCCCTCGGCAGCCTCCCGCAGTGGCGCTCCTACCTCGACCTGGCCTACCCCGGCGTCAAGCCGCCCGACTGGGCCGAGCGGATCGCCCGCGTCGAGGCCCTGATGAGCGAGCCGGGCCGGATGAAGGCCCTCCAGAGCATGGGCCGCAACGCCCCGACCGACGCGGGCGCCCAACTGGGCAACGTCCGCTGCCCCGTCCTGGTCGTCATGGGCACCCTCGACCCGGACTGGGCCGACCCGCGGGCCGAGGGCGCCGCGATCGTCGAGGCGCTGCCGTCCGGCCTCGGCCGCCTGGAGACGATCGAGGGCGCCGGACACTATCCGCACGACCAGTTCCCCGACCAAGTGGCCGCGCTCACGCTCGACTTCGTCCGCTCGGACGCCGCCCGTGCCTAGGGCGGGCCTCGACCCGGCGGCCGTCGTCGCGGCCGGTGCCGCCCTCGCCGACGAGGTCGGCGTCGCCCAGCTGACGATGGGCTCGCTGGCCGAGCGGCTCGGCGTGCGCACCCCGTCCCTGTACAAGCACGTCGGCGGGCAGGAGGACCTCACCCGGCGCATCGCCGTCCTGGCGCTGGGCGAGGCCGCCGACGCCGTCGGCCGGGCCGTCCAGGGGTACGCGGGCCGTGACGCCCTGGGCGCCGCCGCCCGCGCCTTCCGCGACTTCGTCCTTGCCCACCCCGGCCGGTACGCGGCGACCGTCGGCATGGAGTCGACCGGCCCGGACGATCCACTGGCCGCCGCCGGGGAGCGGCTGCTCGGCGCCTTCATGGCCGTCCTGCGCGGCTACGACCTGCCCGACTCCGAGACGGTCCACGCCCTGCGGATGCTGCGCAGCCTCTTCCACGGCTTCGCCACCCTCCAGTCGGCGAGCGGCTTCCGGTGGAGCGCCGACATCGACGAGAGCTTCGCGTGGCTGGTCGCCTTCGCCGACCGCGGCCTGCGGGCCGCGTCCCGGGCGGCGGACGGACCGCCCCCGCCCGGTCAGCCGTAGACGGCGACCAGCCGCCCGATGACCTCGCCGCGTTCCAGGCGCCCGACGCCGTCGGCGATGTCCTCGAAGCCGATCGGGGTGACGCGGGAGACGACCGTGCCCGCGGCGACCAGGTCCAGGACGGCCCGGCAGTCCTCGGCGGTGCCCGCCTGGGAGCCGATCAGGGAGACCTGGTTGAGGGTGAGGGTCTGGAGGTTGATCGTGCCCTCGCTCACACCGAGCCCCACCTGCACCACCCGCCCGTCGCGCCGCACCGTCTCCACCGCGGCGGCGGTCGTGGTGCCGAACCCGGCGAAGTCCACGATCACGTCGAGGTCCCGGTCGGCGAACGCGCCGATCTCCGTCGCCACGCCGGCCGCGCCCAGCTCGCGGGCGAAGGCGTGCACCTTCTCGTTCTTCTCCGCGACGTACACCTCCGCGCCGACCGCCAGCGCCACCTGCGCGCCCAGCGACCCGAGCCCGCCGAGCCCGATCACGCCGACCTTCGTGCCCGCGCCCACCCCGCCCTGCACGATCATCGCGTGGTACGAGGTGAGCCCCGCGTCCGTCGCCGCGGCGGCCTGGTCCCAGGCGATGCCCTCCGGCAGCGGGATCACCAGCCCCTCCCGCACCGCGACCCGCGGCTGGAAACCGCCGTCCGACGAGGTGCCGGGACCCTCGATGGCCGCCGGGACGGCCACCCGGTCGCCGACCGCGAAGCGGGTGACGCCCGGTCCGGCGGCCGCGACGACGCCCGCGATCTCGTGCCTTAGGGTGATCGGGCGGAACGGGAGGAGCGAGGTCAGGGTGCCGTCCAGGAAACCGACGTCACTGTGGCAGAGCCCCGCGGCCCGCACCTCGATGACGATCTCGCCCGGCCCCGCGCCGGGTTCCGGTACCTCGCGCCTGGTCAGCGGCTTCCCGACCTCGGTGAACTGCCATGCCTGCATCGCGTCTCCGTCTCTCTGCGCGCGCCGTGCGCTCCGCGGGGCGCGGACGGACCCCGCCCGCCGGCGCCGCGCGCCACCGTGTCCGGCGGACACTGGTGACCTGCTGGGGCGAGCCGTCCGACCGGGCGCCCCGCTGAATAATGGTACTCGGTCCCGAAAATATTCGGCCAAGGAGGAACGGTCCGCATGAGCGCAGCAGGACGGGGTCGCGGACGGCCGCCGGTGTCGTCGCGCGAGGAGGTCGAGGCGGTCGCCCTCGACCTGTTCCTCGCCCGCGGGTACGCCCGCACGAGCCTCGCGGAGGTCACCGGCGCGGCCGGGGTCAGCAAGACGACGTTCTTCCGCTACTTCCCGTCGAAGTCGGGCATCATCTGGTCCGCCTTCGACGACCACACGGGACGGCTGCGCCGTCTGCTGGCGGAGGCGGGGGAGGACCGGCCGGTCATGAGGGCGGTCAGGGAGTGCGTGGTGGAGGCGCTGCGCGCGTCCGTGGACGACCGCGGGCTCTGGATGAAGCGTTTCGTCATCCTGGACGAGTCGCCCGAACTGCGCGCGGAGGAGTCGGCGCAGTGGATCAGCTGGGCGGGCGCGGTCGCCGAGTACGTGGCGGCCCGGCTCGGCGAGGACGGCGGCGGCCTGCGCCCCGCGAGCGTCGGCGGTGCCGTCCAGGCGGCCTTCCTCGCCGTCCTGCGGAGCTGGAAGACCTCCGCGGACCCGGCGCCCGTGCTGCTCGGTGACCTGGAACGCGAGCTGGTGCCGCTCTGCGACGTCCTCCAGGGGTGGATCGACCAGGGATGAGCGGACGGCGCCCGGCGGCGGGGGAACGGCGGACGGCCGGACGGTCCGCGAGGGACCGCCCGGCCGTCCGATCAGGCCCGGTGGTGGATCAGACCAGGTCGAACCGGTCCAGGTCCATGACCTTCGTCCACGCCGCGGCGAAGTCCTTCACGAACTTCTCCTTGGCGTCGTCGCTCGCGTAGACCTCGGCGAGCGCGCGCAGCTCGGAGTTCGAGCCGAAGACCAGGTCGGCACGGGTGCCGGTCCAGGTCACCGCGCCGGAGGCGTCGCGCGCCTCGAACTCGTCCTGCGCCTCGGACGTGGACTTCCACGTGGTGCCCAGGTCGAGCAGGTTGACGAAGAAGTCGTTCGTCAGCGTGCCCGGACGGTCCGTGAGGACACCGTGCTTCGACTGGCCGCTGTTGGCGCCGAGGACGCGCAGGCCGCCGACCAGGACGGTCAGCTCGGGAGCGGTCAGGGTGAGCAGGTTCGCCTTGTCGAGCAGCAGGTACTCGGCGGGCAGGCGGTTGCCCTTGCCGGTGTAGTTGCGGAAACCGTCGGAGGAGGGCTCCATCGCGGCGAACGACTCGGTGTCCGTCTGCTCCTGCGAGGCGTCGACGCGGCCGGGGGTGAAGGCCACCTCGACCTCGACGCCGCCGTCCTTCGCGGCCTTCTCGACGGCCGCGGTGCCCGCGAGCACGATCAGGTCGGCCAGCGAGACCTGCTTGCCACCGGCCGCGTTGAAGGCCGACTGGACACCCTCCAGGGTGCGCAGCACGTGGGCCAGCTCCTCGGGGTCGTTGACCTCCCAGGTGCGCTGCGGCTCCAGGCGGACGCGGGCGCCGTTGGCACCACCGCGCATGTCGCTGCCGCGGAAGGAGGACGCGGACGCCCAGGCGGTCGACACGAGCTGGGAGACCGTGAGGTCGGTGGCGAGGACCCGCTCCTTGAGGGAGGCGACGTCCGCGGCGTCGATCGGCTCGCCCGCGGGCTGCGGCAGCGGGTCCTGCCACAGCAGCTCCTCGGACGGCACCTCCGGGCCGAGGTAGCGCACGACCGGGCCCATGTCACGGTGCGTGAGCTTGTACCAGGCACGCGCGAAGGCGTCCGCGAACTCCTCCGGGTTCTCGAAGAAGCGGCGCGAGATCGGCTCGTAGATCGGGTCGAAGCGCAGCGAGAGGTCGGTGGTGAGCATCGTCGGAAGCTGCTTCTTCGACGCGTCGTGGGCGAGCGGGATGGTCGCCTCGGCGTCCTTGGCGACCCACTGGTTGGCGCCGGCCGGGGACTGGGTCAGCTCCCACTCGTAGCCGAAGAGGTTCGCGAAGAACTCGTTGCCCCACTGGGTCGGCGTGCTCGTCCAGGTGACCTCCAGGCCACTGGTGATCGCGTCGCCGCCCTTGCCGGTGCCGAAGGTGCTCCTCCAGCCCAGGCCCTGCTCCTCGATCGACGCGCCCTCGGGGTCGGCGCCGACGTGGTCCGCCGGGCCCGCGCCGTGGGTCTTGCCGAAGGTGTGGCCACCGGCGATGAGGGCGACGGTCTCCTCGTCGTTCATCGCCATCCGGCGGAACGTCTCGCGGATGTCGCGGGCCGCCGCGATCGGGTCCGGGTTGCCGTTGGGGCCCTCGGGGTTGACGTAGATGAGGCCCATCTGGACCGCGCCGAGCGGGCTCTCCAGCTCACGGTCGCCCGTGTAGCGCTCGTCGCCGAGCCAGGTGCTCTCGGGACCCCAGTAGACGTCCTCCTCGGACTCCCAGACGTCCTCGCGGCCACCGGCGAAGCCGAAGGTCTTGAAGCCCATGGTCTCCAGGGCGACGTTGCCGGTCAGGATCATCAGGTCGGCCCAGGAGATGCTCTGGCCGTACTTCTTCTTGACCGGCCACAGCAGACGGCGGGCCTTGTCCAGGTTGCCGTTGTCGGGCCAGCTGTTCAGCGGCGCGAAGCGCTGCTGACCCGCGCCCGCGCCACCGCGGCCGTCGCTGACGCGGTAGGTGCCCGCGCTGTGCCAGGCCATCCGGACCATCAGCGGCCCGTAGTTGCCGAAGTCGGCCGGCCACCAGTCCTGCGACGTGGTCAGGACCTCGGCGATGTCCCGTTTGACGGCGGGCAGGTCGAGGGCGCCGAACGCTTTCGCGTAGTCGAACTCCTCACCCAGCGGGTTGGCCACGGCGGGGTTCTTGGCAAGGATCTTCAGGTTCAGACGGTCCGGCCACCACTGGCGGTTTCCGCCGCCCTGGGTCGGGTGAGGCGCGCGCTCGTGGGCGACGGGGCACTTCGCCTCTGCGGCGTCGTGGTTCTCAGACATAAGAATCCTTCCGGACTGGGCAGATCTGTGATGCTCAGGTGGTGCGGCCGGTGGAACAGCCGGGGCACAGGCCCCAGTAGGTGACCTCGGCCTCGTCGATCGAGAAGCCGTGGTCGTCGGAGGCGGTCAGGCACGGGGCCTCGCCGACCTCGCAGTCGACGTCGGCGACGACACCGCACGACCGGCACACGACGTGGTGGTGGTTGTCGCCGACGCGACCCTCGAACCGGGCCGGGTGACCGGCCGGTTCGATACGGCGTATGAGTCCCGCCGCCGTGAGGGCGTGCAGCGCCTCGTACACGGCTTGGACGGAGATGTGGCCCACCCGGTCGCGCACCCCGGAGGCGAGGGCGTCGACCCCGAGGTGGTCTCCCGCCCGGACGGTCTCGAGCAGCGCGACGCGGGCTGCCGTCACCCGCAGGCCGGCACCGCGCAGCTCCTCTGCGGTGGTCGGAGTCTGGGGAGCGGTCATGGCGGCCAACCTACCCGCAGAAACACGAAGAGTTCAAGAAAACGAATCTGCCAAGATTCAGCAGGTATTTATGCGGTGTTATATCCCGATTCAAGGCACCTGATAAGGGCGCCGGCCCCGGAAAAACCGAACGGCCGACAGGGCGCGGACGGGATCCGCTGCCCTGTCGGCCGTCGGCCGAGAAGTGGTGCCGGAGTTACCGGCGGGACGCGCGACGACGGGCCAGCAGCACCGTACCGGCGCCCAGCCCGACCACCGCGGCCGCCGCGCCCGCGAGCGGCAGCGCGCTCCCCGCGCCGGTGCTCGCCA
The DNA here is from genome assembly GCF_900091845.1 of Streptomyces sp. SolWspMP-5a-2. Taxonomy (GTDB): domain Bacteria; phylum Actinomycetota; class Actinomycetes; order Streptomycetales; family Streptomycetaceae; genus Streptomyces; species Streptomyces doudnae. The sequence continues at coordinate 17,096 of NZ_FMCI01000316.1, read as the reverse complement.
GGTCGCCGGTGGCGTCCGTGGAGAGGGTGGAGCCGCCCGTGGCCGCGGCGGAACCGCCGGTCGCGGAGCCCGACCCGCCCGTCGCGGAGCCGGAACCGGAGCCGCCGGAGGTGCCGGTGCCCGAGGTGGCCCCGGCCGACGGGGTCGCGGAACCGCCGGTGCCCGAGCCCGTACCGCCCGAGCCCGGACCCGTGCCGGTCACGTCGACGGTGATGGCGGCCTTGTCGTTGGAGGTCACCTTGTCGAACGGCCGGGCCGGGCCCGCGAGCGCCACGCTTCCCTCGGCGCCCGCCACCTTCTTGTCGATCCGCACCTTGAAGGCGTACGTCTCGCCGCCCTTCTCGTCGACCCACGACTGCGCGGTGCCGCACGAGTAACGGCGCGCCGACACCTTGTCGCAGTAGCCGTTGCCCTTGGTGACCGTGGTGCCCTCGGGCAGGTCGACCAGCACCTCGGTGACGGACCGGCCGAGGGGCCGCAGCACCCAGCCGGGGCCCGCGTTGGTGAACGTGGCCTTCAGGTCGACGACATCACCGACCGCGCCCGTCAACCGCCCGCCGGTGACCTGGAAGTCGGCGGTGTTCTCCGCCTTCACCTCCAGCTCGGCGACGTCGTAGTCGCCCCGGCCGCCGGAGGTCGCCGGGGTGGCGTCCGGCTTCTCGACGAGCGCGACGGCGGGGTCGGTGCCGCGCACCGGCTCGGCGCCGCTGTCGCCCGGATCCGACGGCTCGGTCGCCACGACCACCCGCAGCCGGTCCCACAGCGCGTTCTCCCCGGCCTTCAGGGTCCAGGTCCGCGCGGGCGCGTAGACCGTCCCGGGCTCGATCCTCTGGTCGAACTCGCAGACCACCCGCTCCAGTTCGGGCGCCTCGTCGTAGGACGGGATCTCGTAGCGCAGGCAGTTGGACGGCACCTCGGTGCGGCTCAGACCGCGCGTCACCTCGTAGGACAGGTACACCGTGTCCAGCGCCTCGGAGCCCGCGTTGGTGAAGGTGGCGGGCACCTCGAAGGTGGAGCCCGGCCGCACCCCCTCGAACGGCCCGAGGTCGCCGAGCACGAGACCGGGAGGGGAGTCGCCGTCGGCGGCGGCGGGGGCCGCCGCGCCCAGGGCCATCAGCGCGGCGGCGCCTACGGCGGCGGCGGTCCTGCGGAACGCGCGGTGACCGGCAGGGGTGTTGGGCATGTGGGGGTCCTCGGTGACTCATCGGCGACAGACGGGCGAACGCAGGGAGAACGAAGCTCCCACACGTCAGACGGCGGCGTCCGCCGAAGGGTTGTACCCGAGGCGGGCCCGATCGGTCCCCACCACGGCGCGCACGCCGGACAGTTCACCCGATCCTGTCCCATGTGCGGACAGTCCACGGCCCGGAAACGTGGCCGTGATAGAAGCGATCATGACCAACTCCCGCTCGCACCACGCCGAATCCGGTGTCCGATGACCGCCGGCGTCGACACCCCCGACAGCCGCGGACGCACCGGTCTCGACCGCACCGGCCTCGACCTCACGGGCAATCCGCGCGTCAAGGTCAGGGACGTGACCCTGCTCTCCAGCCACTGGTACGTGGAACGCACCACCACCTACGACCTCCAGCGCTCCGACGGCACCTGGAGCACCCAGCAGCGCGAGACGCACGACCGCGGCAACGGCGCCACGATGCTGCTCTACTCCACCGACCGCGGAACCGTCCTGCTCACCCGGCAGTTCCGCTACCCCGTCTACGTCAACGGCCACCCCGACGGCATGCTCGTCGAGACGCCCGGCGGACTCCTCGACGACGAGCACGAACACCCCGAACTCGCCGTCCGCCGCGAGGTGGTGGAGGAGACCGGGCACACCATCGGCGAGGTCCGGCACGTCTTCGACGTCTACATGAGCCCGGGTTCGGTCACCGAACGGGTCAGCTTCTACGCGGCGGAGTACGGCGCCGCCACCCGCACCCACGAGGGCGGCGGGCTCGACGAGGAGGGCGAGGACATCGAGATCGTCGAACTGCCCTTCCGCCGCGCCCTGGAGATGATCCGCACCGGCGAGATCGCCGACGCCAAGACCATCATGCTGCTCCAATGGGCGGCCCTGGAGGGCCCGTTCGCCGCCACCGGGCGCTGAGGGCGGCCGGGGGAACGCGCGACGGTCCCGGCCGGGGAACCCGGGCCGGGACCGTCGCGCGGTTCCGGGTCAGAGCACGCAGCCCACATGGGCCAGGGCCTGCTTGAGCAGCACCCCGTGGCCGCCCGGCATCTCGCTCTCCACGGCGGGCGACAGCGCCTCGCGCGGGCTGAACCACACCAGGTCGAGGGCGTCCTGCCGGGGCCGGCAGTCACCGGTCACCGGGACCACGTAGGCCAGCGACACCGCGTGCTGACGCGGGTCGTGGTACGGGGTGACCCCCTGGGTCGGGAAGTACTCGGCGACCGTGAAGGGTTGCAGCGCGGCCGGGATGCGGGGCAGCGCCACCGGGCCGAGGTCCTTCTCCAGATGGCGCAGCAGCGCGTCCCGGACCCGCTCGTGGTGCAGCACCCGCCCCGAGACCAGGGTGCGGCTGACCGTGCCGTCCGGTCCGATCCGCAGCAGCAGGCCGACGCTGGTGACTTCGCCACTGTCGTCGACACGTACGGGCACGGCCTCGACGTACAGGATGGGCATGCGGGCGCGTGCCATCTCCAGTTCGTCGGAGCTGAGCCAGCCGGGCGTCGTTTCGGTCATGTCAGACATTGCTTGATCATACTTTCAGGAGGGGCCGGGGAGGCGGTGGACCCCGCGGGCGGCGACGGCCACCGCGCGGGTCACGGTTTCACGGCCACCGCGCCGTACTGGGGTACGACGGCGGGGGAGTCGGCGTCCGGACGCCACCGGGAGCAGGACACCAGGCCCGGCTCCAGGATCCGCAGGCCGTCGAGGAACGAGGCGATGTCCGGGCCGCTGCGGGCGGTGATCGGGGGCGTGGCGTTCTCGTTCCAGAACGCCATGGCGGGGATCTGGCCCTCGCCGCCGACCTCGGCGTCGAAGGTGGGATGGGTGAGGACCAGGTAGCTCCCCGAGGGCATCACGTCCATGATCCGCCGGGCCACCTCGCGGGCCTCCCCGGCGTCCAGGACGAAGTTCAGGATGCCCAGCATCATCACGGCGATCGGCTGCCCGAAGTCCAGCGTGCGGCCCGCCTGTTCGAGGATGGCCTCGGGGTCGCGGACGTCGGCGTCGATGTAGTCGGTGGCGCCCTGCTCGGACCCGGTCAGCAGGGTCCGCGCGTGCACCAGGACGATCGGGTCGTTGTCGACGTACACGATCCGCGCGTCCGGGGCGACCCGCTGGGCTATCTCGTGGGTGTTCTCCGCCGTCGGCAGTCCGGTGCCGATGTCGAGGAACTGGCGCACCCCGTGCTCCTCGGCGAGGAAGCGCACCGCCCGGCCGAGGAACCAGCGGTCCGCGCGGGCGATGTCCCTGATCACCGGGAACATCTGGGCGACGTGCTCGCCGACCCGCTGGTCGACCTCGTAGTTGTCCTTGCCGCCGATCCAGTAGTTCCAGACGCGCGCGTTGTGCGCCACACCGGTGTTCAGCCGCGCCGACCCGCTGGACGGCGTGTGGCTCTCGCTCACTGCTCTGCTCCTTCTCGCACGGCCTGGGCCCTTCGCCGCCATTGTGCATCCCGGTGATCAGGGTGTCCCGGGAATCGGCCGATCAGGTGTGCGGAGCGCGGTATCAGTCGAACTGACCCGGGTTCGGCGCGGGCGTCTTCCCCGCCAGGACGTCCTTGAGGCGCTGGGTGCCCTGCTCGACGGCGTCCGTCACCGCGTCCGGCCGGCCGCCGCCGAGCCCGCCCGCCGTCACGGTGATCGCGTCGTCGCCCACGCGCACGACCGCGACGTCCAGGGTCAGCGTGGTCGGGGAGCCGCCCATGGCGCCCTGGACGGTCACCCGCAGCCCCTGCCGGGCGTCGCCCTCGTTCGGCACCGACTGCTCGGTCACCCGCACCGCGCGCTTGCCGCCCTTGCCGGTCGCGGTGAACGACGCGCACTTCGCGGGCAGCGTCCGCAGCGAGGCCAGCGCGGTGTCGAGCTGCTTCGGGGTGTAGGCGGCCACCTGGTACAGCAGCCGGGAGTCGCCGTCCTGGAAGCCGGTCAGGGCGGACGGCCCGGCCGTCCTGCCGAGCAGCGCGTCGCCGTACAGGGAGTCCATCAGCTTCTGGCAGTCGGCCGCGTCCGTCTTCGCGGTGAGGAAGTCCGCCACGTCGACCTTGCCGACGAGCAGCGTCTCGCGCCACCGCCCGGCGCTCTTGACCTGCGTCCAGTCGTCCTCGATGTCGCCCTCGGTGATCAGCGCGGTCCGCGCGCCCGCCCTGGTCAGCCGTCCCGGCGGCGAGGTCATCGGGGAGGCGGTCGGCGAGGGCGAGGCGGAGTCGGCGGCGAGGGGGGTCGCCGCGGCCGCGGCGGTGCCGGAGGACCGGGAGCCGCCGTCCGAGCAGGCCGCGGTGGTCAGCAGCGCGCCCGCGGCCACGGCGGTCGCGAGCACACGGGCGGGACGGGACGGGCGACGGGCCATCGCGGGTGCCTCCTCGGGACGTCGGCGTGTCCCCAGCGCACCACCGGGCGCGGGGCGCCACCAGCGCACGGAGCCGTCCGGGTGAGGCGGCGGGAGGGGATCACCGGGCGTCCGGGCCGTCGTCCGGGCTGCGGTCCGGGCGCGGGTGCTCACCGTGCTGACCGTGGGGGAGGCGAGGCAGGTGAGGGCGGTGGTGAGCGGCGCGCGGGAGGTGTCCCTCAGCCCGCTGGTCCCCGGGCTCCGCACGGTTCTCCTCCGCGTGCTCGGCCCGTGCCTCCCGCCGGGCCCGTTCCGGCTCCAGGACCGTGACCCGGCGTCCGCCGCACCGCGGGCAGACCGCGTCGGTCAGCGGGGAGCGCACGGCACGGCCCGCCTCGTCGACGTACTCCTGGGTGGTGCCGCCGGTGGGGGAGAGCGGGTCGGTGAAGAACAGCAGCCGGAACGCGGCCTCCCAGTGGTGTCCGCAGCTCCCGCAGGTGAACGCGAAGGTCTCCGGCACCTCGTGGGGCTGCTCCGTCATGGGACCGTCCTCCTGCTGGCGCGCGCCGACCGTGCCCCCAGCGCACAACGCCGTCCGCGGCACGGCAACTCGAACGCCCCGCCCGGCATGCCCGCCGCCGCCCGCGCCGCGACACTGGCCAGCAGACGACCCGAAGGAGTGCCCCATGCTGCCCGGATTCTTCACCAGGGCGGTCCGGTCGCTGCTCGCCCGCGAGGGCCGCTCCCTGCACCTCAAGGCGGCGGGCGCGACGACCGCCGCCCTGGTGGTGGTGCTGTTCCTGGGCGCCTGGGCGGTCGTCGCCGTCGAGCACGGCGCCCCGCGCGCCAACCTGGAGACCTACCCGCAGGGCCTGTGGTGGTCGATCGAGACGGCGACGACGGTCGGGTACGGCGACTTCTACCCCGTCACCCTCGGGGGGCGGCTGATCGGGGCGGTCGTGATGATCGTCGGGATCACCACGTACGGCATGGTCACCGCGGCCCTCGCCACCTGGTTCGTCGGGCGCGAGCAGCGGCGGCGGCACCGGATCGCCGACGGGGCACGGGAGTTGGGGGAGGAGACGGCCCGCGCGCTGCACGAGCGGTTCGACCGCCTGGAACGCATGGTGGCGGGGAGGGGCGAGCGGGAGTGACCACCGCGTCCCCTCCCCGCCACCGGTCGCCCGCGTCCGGCGGGCCGGGCGGGTCAGCCCTCGTTCGGGAAGTCCTCGGCCGCGAACATCCAGCGCTGCTTCTCCAGTTCGGCGGTGAGCGAGATCAGCAGGTCCTGGGAGACCGGGTCCGGCCGGTCGGTCGCGGCGATCCGCGCGCGCAGCCGTCCGACGGCGGCCTCCAGCGTCTCCACCATCAGCCGCACCACGTCGCCGTCGCGCAGCCAGCCCTCCTTCGGGCTCGGGAGCGTGAACGCGGCGGCGATCGTCTCGGGGCGCCCGTCCGGGCTCACCCCGAGCGCGGCGGCGCGCTCGGCGACGGTGTCGGCGTAGGCGCGGGCGGTGTCCACCACCTCGTCCAACTGCAGGTGGACGGAGCGGAACCGCGGGCCGACGATGTTCCAGTGGGCCTGCTTGGCGATGAGTGAGAGCCCGAGCAGGTCCACGAGGGTGCCCTGGAGCGCCTCTCCGGTGATGTCGCGGTCCGGGTCGGGCAGCGTGCTCTTCACCACGGTCATATGGGTGTCTCTCCTTCGGTGACAGCGGCCCGGCGGCGACCGGGAGCCCGCCTCGGGGGCTTTCGGTGGCCGGGGCCTTCGGTGACGTGGGCTCCTGCGAGCGCGGGTGCCCGGCCCCGATCGGCGCAAACACCGTCCGCGCACGCCGGACCGGCGGGGATCTTCCCAGCGGGACCCGGAGGGAGCTATAGTCCAAAACTAGCGGTGCTAATTAATTCGAGGATGTCTCCCACGCCGCGCAGGAGCGTCGATCGAAGCGTGGGGACACGGTCGGTCAGGAGTCCTGTCGTGCGTCCCGTCCACTTCGCGGCAGCCCGCCGCACCCCCATCGGCAAGCTCCGCGGCTCCCTGTCCGGCGTGCGCCCGGACGACCTCGCGGCCACCGTGATCCGCGGCCTCGTCGCCGACCTCCCCGGCCTCGACCCGGCCCGCGTCGACGACGTCTACTGGGGCGCCGCCAACCAGGCGGGCGAGGACAACCGCAACGTGGCCCGGATGGCCGCCCTCCTCGCGGGCCTGCCCGAGACCGTGCCCGGCGCCACCGTCAACCGGCTGTGCGCCTCCGGTCTCGAAGCCGTCACCCTCGCCGCCCGCACCGTCGCCGCGGGCGAGGCCGACATCGTCCTCGCGGGCGGCTCCGAGTCGATGAGCCGCGCCCCCTTCGTGCTGCCCCGCCCCGACGAGGCGCTCCCGCACCGGATGGAGACCGCCGACACCCGCCTCGGCTGGCGGCTGGTCAACCCCGCGATGAAGGACCTGCACGGCCTGCTCCCCATGGGCGAGACCGCCGAGGAGGTCGCCGCACGGTACGGCATCGGCCGCGAACGCCAGGACGAGTTCGCGCTGCGCAGCCACCGACGGGCCGCCGAGGCCCGCAAGAACGGCCACTTCGACGACGAACTCCTGCCCGTGGAACGCCCCGACGGCGTGCTGGTCGACACCGACGAGTGCGTCCGCGAGGACACCTCGTACGAGAGGCTCGCCCGCCTGAAGCCGGTCTTCCGTACCGGCGGCACGGTCACCGCGGGCAACGCCTCCCCGATGAACGACGGCGCCGCCGGACTCGTCCTGGTCAGCGAAGAGGCCCTGAACGAACTGGGGTTGGAGTCGCTCGGCCGGTACGTGGCCGGTGCCTCGGCGGGCGTCCACCCGGACGTGATGGGCATCGGCCCGGTCCCCGCGACCCGCAAGGCGCTGGCCCGGGTGGGCTGGAACGTCGAGGACCTCCAGGAGGCCGAGTTCAACGAGGCGTTCGCCGCCCAGGCCCTCGCCTGCGTGGACCAGCTCGGCGTCGACCCCGAGCTGGTCAACCCGAGCGGCGGCGCGATCGCGCTGGGCCACCCGCTGGGCTGTTCCGGCGCCCGCATCCTCACCACCCTGCTGCACCGCATGCGCCGCACGGGCGCCGAACGCGGCCTCGCCACGATGTGCGTCGGCGTCGGCCAGGGCAGCGCGGTGCTGGTGGAACGTCACTAGGCGCTGTCGTCTGGATCGTGCGGGCGGTCGTCGGCGGAGGAACGGCGCCGCCGACCGTGATCAGGGCGGGGGGTCCGGCGGACGCCTCACCGCACGCTCGCGGCCAGTGCGCGCAGACTCGCGGCGGTCGGGCTGCCCGGCGCGGCCGTCAGGAGCAGGATCTGCTGGTCGCGGTCGGGCACGTCGAGGACGTCGTAGGTGAGGGTGAGCCGACCCGCCGACGGGTGCAGCACCGTCTTGACCCCGCTGCGGCCGCCCGGCCGGGCCGGGCGCGTCCACAGCGTCCGGAACGCCGCGCTGCCCTCGCGCAGGTCCGTCACCAGTCGCCGGGTCCGCTCGTCGTGCGGGAAGCGGTCGGCCGTGCGGCGCAGCGCGGCGACGGCCTGCTGCGCGAACGCGCTCTCGTCCTGGCCCGACAGGTGGCGGACCGCCGGGTCCGGGTGCAGGAAGTAGCGGCGCAGCAGGTTGTGTTCACGGGGTGCGGGCCCGAAGAAGCTCGCCAGCGCCGCTCGGGCCAGCGGGTTCCAGGCCAGCACGTCGCACCGGGCGTCACGGACCAGCGCCACGGTCGACGGCATCCGCGCGATGAGCTGACGGACGTGCTCGGGGACATCGGTGGGCGGCCCGCCGGGCAGCCGCTCCACCCCGTCCGCCAGCGCGAGAAGGTGCTCGTGCTCGGCGTCGTCGAGACGGAGGGCCCGGGAGACCGACCGCAGCACGTGCCGCGACGGCGCCGACCCGCGCGCCTGCTCCAGCCGGGTGTAGTGATCGGTCGAGACGTGCGCCAGGACGGCCACCTCCTCGCGCCGCAGCCCGGGGGTCCGCCGCGGCCCCGCCTCGGGAAGACCGACGTCGGCGGGGCGCAGAGCCTCACGACGCTGTCGCAGGAAGAGACCCAGCGCCTTGCGATTCATCCCGCAACAGTAGCCCCGGGCATCCGGCGCTCCCGGCGCCCGGCAGGGACAACCTGTCCCTGCCAGGGGCTCCGGGCACGTCCGATGGTGGGTGCGTGACCACCCCACCGGTGGCGCGGACCCCTCCAGACCCCTCGGACCCCAAGGAGAACACCGGCATGTCCCAGCAGCAGCGCGAAGCGGTCGACCGCATGCTCCGCGACCTTCCGCCCACCCCCGACGACCTGCCGATGGCCGAACGCCGGGCCGGGTACGACGCCTTCATGGCCCGGACCGTGCCGAGCGGGGTGACGGTCGGTCCCACGGTGCTCGGCGGGCGGCCCGCCCTGTCGATCGTCCCGGACGACGTCCCGGCCGGACCGGCGGTGATCCTCTACCTGCACGGCGGCGCGTTCGTCATGGGATCCCCGGACGGCTACGCCGGGTTCACCGCGCAACTGGCACGCCGAGCCGGAGCGCGGACGGTCTCCCTGGACTACCGGCTCGCGCCCGAGCACCCCTTTCCCGCCGCGGTCGACGACTGCCTCGCCGCCTACCGGGAACTCCTCGACCGGCGCGTCCCCGCCGAGCGGATCGTCGTCGCCGGTGACTCGGCCGGCGGCAACCTCGCCCTGGTCACGCTGCTCGGCGCGCGCGAGGCGGGCCTGCCGCTGCCCGCCGCGGCGGCGGTCCTCTCCCCGCTCACCGACTTCACCGGCGGCGGCGCGTCGGTGCGCACGAAGGCAGACGCCGATCCGGTCTTCGACGCCGATTTCCTGGTCCCGGTGCGCGCCGCGTACCTCGGCGACCACGATCCGCGGGCGCCGTTCGCCAGCCCGTACTTCGCGCGCCTCGACGGCCTGCCGCCGCTGCTGATCCAGGTCGGCTCGAACGAGGTGATGCTCGACGACGCGGTCCGGTTCGCGGGCCGTGCGGGCGCGGCGGCTGTCGACGTGACGTTGGAGATCGTCGGCCAGGTCCCGCACGTCTTCCCGATGCACTACGAGGTCATGGAGGAGGCCGACGCGGGGCTGACCCGGGCGGCGCGGTTCCTGAGCCGACACCTCGGGCGCTGACATCCCGCCTGCCGTCCGCCGGGCTGTGGTCAGCTGGCGAGACGCCGCTTACGCGTCCGGTTGTATGGACATAGCATCGGTCTCCGCATGAACACGATGACCCTCTGGCACCTCACCGGCTGGCAGTTCGCGGCGCTCGCGGGCGCCGCGCTCCTCGTCGGTTTCTCCAAGACCGCGGTGAGCGGCGCCAACACGGTGAGCCTCGCCGTCTTCGCGGCGATCCTGCCCGCCCGCGCCTCCACCGGCGTGCTGCTGCCGATCCTGATCGCCGGTGACCTCCTCGCCGTCGTCACCTACCGGCGCCACGCCCACTGGCCCACCCTGTGGCGGCTGTTCCCGGCCGTCGCCGTCGGCGTCCTGGTCGGGACGGTGTTCCTCGTCCTGGCCGACGACGCCGTCGTACGCACCTCGATCGGCGCGATCCTGCTGCTGATGGCCGGGGTCACGGTGTGGCGCCGCCGCCGGGCCGCCGCGGAGGACGAGCCCGGCGCCGTCACCACCCGCTCCGGCCGCCTCAAGGCCCGTTCCTACGGTGTCCTCGGCGGATTCACCACCATGGTCGCCAACGCGGGCGGCCCGGTGATGTCCCTGTACCTGCTCTCCGCGGGCTTCCGGAAGCTCGGCTTCCTCGGCACCTCGGCGTTCTTCTTCCTGATCGTCAACGTCAGCAAGGTCCCGTTCAGCGCGGGCCTCGGCCTCATCGACGGCTCCTCCCTGCTTCTCGATGCCGCGCTCGTGCTGTTCGTCGTACCCGGCGCGTTCCTGGGCAAGTGGGCCGTGGACCGCATCGACCAGCGGCTGTTCGAACAGCTCGTGATCGCGGCGACCGTGGTGGGCGGCCTGCAACTCCTGCTGCGCTGACCGCCCGCCTCCGGCCGCGTCAGGGCGCGATGCCGACGCCGTCGACCCGGCTCCAGGCGCGCTCGCGGGCCGCCGTCATGGCGGGCCAGTGCAGACCGCCCGGCCGGGGCCGCACCCGCGCGGCGAACGGCGCCGGCCGGTACCCCGGGTCGTAGAAGCAGCCGGTGCCGTACTCCCGGTCGAAGACCGGGCACGAGGACGCCACCGACCGGGCCGTCGGCCGGTGCCCGGTGCGCACCCAATCGTCCAGCGCGGCCAGCGAGTTCGCGTACTCGGCGTCGCTGAGCGCGCTGTGCTCGGCCTCCGTGGTGAACGTCTGCACCAGCAGCCGCTCCCGGCCCGCGCCGCGCAGCGTGTCCCGGTAGGCGGACTCGAACTCCACCAGCGCCGTCGGATCGTCCACCGCGTGCATCGTCAGGACCGGCACCGTCACCGCGCCGGTCAGATCACTGTCGTACGACAGGTCGCGCACGGCCGTCGGATCGGCTTTGAACCGCTCCACCCCCGCGTTCAGCGCCCGGTCGTCGTGCGAGCCGGTGTAGCGCACGCCCCGGTTCGAGAACGGGTTACGGTCGCCGAGCCGGGTGTGCACGATGTCCCGGAAGGTGAACGTCGCGTACGCCAGGTGCGACTCCAGGGCACGCTCGGGCAGCCGGGTCACGGCGAGGATGTCGTCGAGGTTGCGCTGCTGCGCCGAGGTCCGCTCGGCGGGCGGCGAGGCGTAACCGGTGCACTCCTGGAGCCGGGCCCGCAGCCCCGCGCGCGTCATCGTCGAACCGGCCCGCAGCCCCTGCCAGAGCGGGTACGGGGTCTCGGTCGGCCGGGGATGGTTGTGACAGTAGTACTGGTAGACGACGCGCAGGTCGACGCGCGCGTCGTAGCCCCGGGAGGCGCCCGCCACCAACCCGCTGGTCAGCAGCACCCCGTCGTAGGGCCGGTCGGCACGTCCGCCGCGCACGTCCGCGCGCCCGCCGTACGTCTCCGCGACCTTCGCCGCGACGTTCCCGCCCCAGGACTGCCCGTGCAGATACGTCCGCCGGGGCGTCCCGAACTCCGCCAGGAACAGGCGCCGCAGGTTCTCGGTGTCCTCGGCGGCCATCCGGGTGCCGAACCCGCCCCGCCGGTACGACGAACCGGCCCACGCGTACCCCTCGTCCACCATCACCGACCACCGCGCCAGGTCGTCCGCGCTGCGCGCCGGGTCCGAGCCCTCGCCCAGGTCGGGCCCGCCGTGCGCGTGCACGACGAGGGACCCGTTCCAGTCGTCGGGGACGGCGATGGTGTACGCGGCGCCGTGCGCGCCCACCCCGCTGTAGCAGGTGGCCTTCGCCGCCAGCCGATCCGGACAGGCGGTGGGCCCGGGGCCGCTCGCGTGCGCGGGCGGGGCGCCGGTCAGCAGGGCGGCGACCGTGGCGGCCAGGGCGACCGGCAGCGCGGCACGGCGCCGTCGGCCCTTCGGGTGCGTGGGCGAGCGGTCCAAGAGCTGCTCCTCGTCCTCGGCGGCGCGCCGTCGCGCCGTCCGGCCGCGATGGTAAGGAGCGGCGGGCAGCGACGACCATGGCCCGGACGTTGTGTTCATAGTGTTCCCCCAGGTGGGGCCCCGTCCGCCCGCCCGCGCCCGGAGCCTGGCCCACCTCGTAGGCTCGTCCCATGCCCGCGCACGTCCTGATCCTCGGCGGCACCACCGAGGCCCGTGAACTCGCCGCCGTCCTCGCGGCGCGCGGCGGTGTGCGCGTCACGTCCTCGCTGGCCGGGCGGGTGACCCGGCCGGGCGCGCTCGCCGGGGAGGTGCGCGTCGGCGGGTTCGGCGGCGCCGAGGGGCTGGCCGCCTGGCTGCGCGACCACCGGGTGGACGCCCTCGTCGACGCCACCCACCCCTTCGCCGGGACGATCACGGCCAACGCGGCGCGGGCCGCCCGGGAGACCGGTGTGCCCGCGCTGGTGCTGCGCCGCCCCGGCTGGACCCCCGGGCCGGGCGACCGGTGGCATCCGGTGCCGTCCCTGTCCGCCGCCGCCGACGCCCTCCCCGCGCTCGGCCGCCGGGTGCTGCTCACCACCGGACGCCTCGGTCTCGCCGCGTTCGCGCACCTCACCGGCCTGGAGTTCGTCGCGCGCTCGGTGGAACCCCCGGCGCCGCCGCTGCCCCCGCACACCGAAGTCCTGCTGGCCAGGGGCCCGTTCACGGTGGACGACGAGACGGACCTGCTGCGCGACCGCCGCGTCGACGTCCTGGTGACCAAGGACAGCGGGGGAGCGGCGACGGCCCCCAAACTCACGGCGGCCCGCAGGCTCGCGCTCCCCGTCGTCCTGGTGACGCGCCCCGCGCCCCCACCGGGAGCGCGAATCGCCCCGGACGTCCCGAGCGCCCTCGACCTGCTCGGACTGGGCAGCGACTGAACCGCCCCGCCCGGCATGTGCCCCGCATCCAGCCGCACGCCAACCGGGGCGGGGCTCGCAACCCGGGTGTCTCAACTGGTCGGTGCGCAAGGGGCCGTGACGCGCCGTAGGCCGACGTGCGGCGGCCTTCACCCGGGTGCCTCGACCGGCCGACCCGCAGCGGACCCTGGCGCACCGAGCCGCACGTCAGGGAGGAATGCCGCGACCGGGCGCGCCTCGACTCACCGTGCCGCGAAGGGCCGTGGCTCACCCCGCCGCGAGTTCCGCCGTGCGCTGCGGCAGCCCTGTCGACAGGTCCTCGATCATCAGGCGCTTGGCGATCGCGTCCACCGCCGCGCGCAACTCCGTCCCGCTGGGGCGCCCGATGTCCTCCTGGACCCGGTCCTTCAGCCAGTCGCCCCAGGCCCGGGTGAGGACGGCGGCCTCGCGGGCGCCCGCCGCGGTCTGCGAGAGCAGCGATCCGCTGCGGGTCAGGTACCCCTCCTGGACCATCCGGTCGAAGACCGGGAACAGCACCTCGGGCGGCAGATGCCGGCGCGCGGCGATCAGACCGAGGCTGGCGTGCCCGACCAGGCGGGTGTGCAGCTCCACCTGCATCACGGCCCACGCCCCGGCGACGTCCAGCCGGGTGTCGGACTCCACCATGATCCGGCGCGCGGTCTCCAGGTCCGTCCGGCCGATGATCTTGCCGACGGAGGCTTCGAGAAGCCGCTGCGAGTTCGCGCCGTGCGGCGAGGCGAACCCCTCGCCCATGTCGGTCGACCCCATCCGCGCGCTGTCCCGCAGCGGCACCTGTTTGAGGAACAGGGCGACCACGAACCCCACCGCCGCCACCGGGACCGTCCACAGGAACACCGTCTGGATCGTCTCCGCGTAGGCGTGCACGATCGGCGCCCGGGTCGCGGCGGGGAGCCGGTGCAGGCCCTCGGGGCTGCTCGCCGCCTTGGCGATCACGGCCGGTGGCAGGGCGCCGGTCCGCGCGGCGGCGGCGACGCCGTCCCGCAGGTGCGGCGCCAGCGAGTTGGCGTAGATCGTGCCGAAGACGGCCGTGCCGAACGAACTGCCCAGCGTCCGGAAGAAGGTGACGCCCGAGGTCGCGGTGCCGAGGTCGGCGTAGTCGACCGTGTTCTGCACGGCGATCGTCAGCACCTGCATGGACAGGCCGATCCCGGTGCCGAGCACGAACATGTACAGCGACTCCAGCCACACCCCGCTGGACGGCCCCATCAGGGACATCAGATACAGCCCGGCGCCCATGACCAGCGACCCGGCGATCGGGAACCACCGGTACCTGCCGGTCCTGCTGACCACCGTGCCGCTGAACACCGACGCGATCAGCAGCCCGATCACCATCGGCAGCGTCCGCACCCCGGAGACGGTGGCCGAGTCGCCGTCGACGTACTGGAGGTAGGTCGGCAGGTACGTCATCGCGCCGAGCATCGCGAAGCCCACGACGAAGCTGAGGACCGAGCAGACCCCGAAGACCGGGTTGGCGAACAGCCGCATGGGCAGCATCGGTTCGCGTGCCCGGGTCTCCGCCCGGCAGAACAGCGCGAGCGCCACCGCGCCGCCCGCGAAGAGACCGATGATGACGCCCGAGCCCCACGCGTACTCGTTGCCGCCCAGACTCGTCGCGAGGATCAGCGCGCTCGCGCCGATCGCCACCAGCGCGATGCCCAGGTAGTCGATGACCGGCCGGGACGCCGACTTCACCACCGGGATGGTGCGGGCGGCGGCCAGCACGACGACGATCGCGATCGGCACGTTCACGTAGAACGCCCAGCGCCAGGTCAGATGGTCGGTGAACAGCCCGCCCAGCAGCGGTCCGATGACCGTCGCCACGCCGAACACGGCGCCGATCGCGCCCTGGTACTTGCCGCGTTCGCGCAGCGGGATCACGTCGGCGATCAGCGCCATCGCCGTCACCATCAGGCCGCCCGCGCCGACGCCCTGCATGCCACGCCAGGCGATCAGGTACGACATGTCGGTGGCCAGACCGCACAGGAACGAGCCCGTGATGAAGACGATCGCGGAGACCTGGAAGACCACCTTGCGGCCGAACAGGTCGCCGAACTTGCCGACCAGGACCGTCGCCACCGTCTCCGCGAGCAGGTACGAGGTGACCACCCAGGACATGTGCTCGGCGCCGCCGAGGTCCGACACGATCGTCGGCAGCGCCGTCCCGACGATCGTCTGGTCGAGGGCGGCGAGCAGCATGCCGAGCATGATCGTCACGAAGATGATGTTGCGGCGCCGTGCGTCCAGCACGGGTGGGTGCGAGGCGGCGGGCGGCGCGGTCTCCTCGGTCACAGTCACCTGGTCACGATCACACCGCCGCCCCCGACCCGCATGCGGGCCCGGTCCGCTCGGGTGGCGGGCCCGGTCAGCTCCGCCCGGGGTCGCGGCGCAGGAGATAGGTGTCCATGATCCAGCCCTTGCGCTCCCGGGCCTCGGCCCGTATCCGCTCGATCCGCGGACCGGCCTCGGCCAGCGGCCCCGAGACCAGGATCTCGTCCGGCGTGCCGATGTAGGCGCCCCAGTAGATGTCGATGTCCTGGTCCGCGTACCGCCGGAACGCCTGGTGGGCGTCGAGCATCACCACCACGTCGTCGACCCCCTCCGGCAGGCCCTCGGCGAGCCGCCGCCCGGTGGTGATCTGCACCGGGCCCGCCACCCGGTTCAGCCCGGTGCGGTGCCGGGCGACGAGCGCCGAGACGCTGCTGATGCCCGGCACCACGTCGTAGGTGAAGGCCACCTCGCCGCGGGCGAGGATCTCCTCCAGGATGCCGAGCGTGCTGTCGTACAGCGCGGGGTCGCCCCAGACCAGGAAGGCGCCGCTCTCGTCCTCGCCCAACTCCTTGGAGATCAGCCGCTGGTAGATCTCCCCGCGCGCGCTGCGCCAGTCCCCGACGGCCGGGGAGTACGCGGACCCGCCCGCCGCCCGGTCCCGCTCCGGGTCCCGGGCCTCGACGACCCGGTAGGTGCCGGGCTCCACATGCGCGTCGAGCATGTCCCGGCGCAGCCGCACCAGGTCGGCCTTCACCTCGCCCTTGTCGAGGACGAAGAAGACGTCCGTGGCGCGCAGCGCCCGCACCGCCTGGAGGGTCAGTTGCTCGGGGTCGCCCGCGCCGATGCCGATGACATGAATCTTTCGCACGCCCCGAGTCTGCCGCACGGCACTGACAACGCGGCGGCCGAGGCGGCCGAGCCGACCGGGAGGGGGTGCGGGGCGGTCCCGCCGTACGGTGTCCGGCCGGTCATCCCCGCAGCCGGGGCGCCCGCGCCCGCGCGTCGACGACGTCCCCGGTCGCTTCCACCCGGTCGGCCAGGTCCCGCGCCCAGCGGACGACCCCGTCGAGATCGAGCCCGTGCGGGCGGGGCTCCCCGGACTCGCGCGCCCACTCCTCGACGCCCCCGGCACCGCGCCGCAGCAGCCTGACCCCGCCGGTGAGGTTCCCGCGGGCGGCGTGGGTGAGTCCGACGGCGGTCTGGGCGAGCGCCCGCCACAGCCCCCGCTCCCGCGCGGGCCCCGACTTCCAGGCGTCCTCGAACACCTCGTGGGCGTGGAAGGGTTTTCCGGCGTCCAGCAGCTCCTGCGCCTCGGCGACGGTCGCGGCGGGAGTCCGCACGATCCCCTCGGGCTGCCGGGCGACCCCGGCGGTGCCGTACGGCAACGGCCGCCCGAGCCCGTCCCGCGGCCGAGCGTTCCGGGCCCGCCCGTCAAGATCCCGATCCCGGAGCCCGAGACCCCGGTCCCGCCGGTCGGGATCGCGGTCCTGTCCGTAAGGGAGGCGGCCTCCTTCGTCGAGGTCCCGCTCCCGGCCGTCGCTTCCGTCCTCCGCAGCGCTCATACCGCCGATTGTGCCGCGCCGGGACCGTCTGCGGAGTGGCCTCCCACGTGGGGTAAAGTACTGTCCGCACGATCACGCGGTGACCCCGCGTGGGAGGCACCGGGACGTGGCGCAGCTTGGTAGCGCACTTGACTGGGGGTCAAGGGGTCGCAGGTTCAAATCCTGTCGTCCCGACTGGAGACAGTCGTTGTTCGAGGGCCGGTATCGGAGACATCCGAAACCGGCCCTTGATCATTCTTGGGGACCAGTTGGGGACCATGCTGCCTTGACCGGTGTCAGCGGGTGAGGACGGTCGTCGCGGGCAGGGTCCGTGGGGCGCGCAGCACGCTGAGG
>NZ_FMCI01000058.1 GCF_900091845.1 Streptomyces sp. SolWspMP-5a-2 | reverse complement strand
TCGCGGCGGCGGTCCTGGTGCTCTGCCCGGCGCTGGTGAGCGCGGGGGTGGCGGTCACCGGGTCGCCGCCCCTGCGGCTCGCGGTCACCGGGGTGCGGCGGGACGGCGCGCACGCGGTCGCCCGGCTGACCCTGCGGGTCACCAACTCCGGTACCAGCAAGCTGACTCCGCACTACATGCTGACCACGAGCCAGGGCATGTCCAGGTTCTGGTCGGTGGTGCGGGGCCCGGCGACGGTACCCGCGCACGGCACGGTGACGGTGGCCGTCCGGCCGCCCGACGGGCGCTTCGACCTGCCGACCCGAGCGGGGACCCGGGTCAGACTGCGCGTCTTCACCCCGGCGCCGCAGACCCTGACCAGCACGTACCTGCGGCTCGACGCCTCCGACCCGTCCGCGACCGGCTGACGTGACGGCGACCGGCGGATGCGCGGGCGGGGCACCGGACCCGGCCCGGGACGCGACCGGTTCCGGCCCACCCGTCCGCGAACTCCGCCTGCCCGCGCCTCCGTTGGGCGGCGAGGGCGACCTCCCCGACCTCTCCCCCGTCCTGCGGGTCATGCGGATCTGGACGAGCGGACGCCCGCCCGCTCCCCGGCCCCGCACGGAGACGGAGGAGCGGACCCCCGGCTGACACCCGCCCCCCAGGGCCGGTCCGGGTGCCGGGGCGCGGGCGGGACCCGGCCGGCGTCAGCGGCGTCCCGCCCTGCTCGACGAAGGGGCCTACCGGAAGCCCTGCACCTCAGACCACGAACGCGGGGAAGCGTTCGCCCACTGGCTGCACTGGCACAACCGGGCTCACCTGGACGGCGGAGCAGGGGCGCGGGTCCCTCTGCGTAGCATGGGCGCGTGACAGCCCGCACGCAGCCGACCCCCGCGATGCCGCCCGCCGTGCGCTGGCGGTGGGCGCTGGTGCTCGCGCTGCTGGCCGGGCTGTTCGCGATGCACGCGCTGGCTCCCGGGGGCGGCGGCGCCCACCCCACGTCCACCGCCGTCCCCTCGCACACCGCCATGAGCGCTGCGGCCCACGGGGGCTGCGCGGACGCCGGGCAGCGCGACGGCGGGCACGTCCGGCACGCCGATCAGATGTGCGCGTCGGGCGCGGTGGGCGGGGGTCCCGCACTGCCCGCCCTCACGGCCGACCCGTCGACCGGCGTCGCCCCCGCGGGTGACGTGCGGGGTTGCCCGGCGGCGGCACCGGACGGCGCCCGCGCGCCACCGTCCCTCGCCGCACTCCAACTGCTGCGGATATAGGCCCCCTTCAGCACCGCGCCGCCCGTCCGGCTCTCCGGCCTCTCCGGCTCCCGGCTCTCCGGCGGCGTACCGGTGCACCCGTGCCGTGATCCCGCACGTCCTCCGCGTCCGCGTGCACCGCGTTCGCGCCCACAGCAACGGAGTTCAGCATGCGCACCATCCGACACCTCGTCCAGGGCGGTTCCCCGAGCGGCGTCCGGCGCGCCGTCCTTCCGGCGGTCCTCGCCGCCACCGCCGTCCTCTCCCTGGCCGCCTGCGGAGGCGACGGCCAGGGTGCCGACCGCACCGGCCACGGCGCGACGGCGTCCGCGTCCGCCACCGCCGCCACCCACAACGCGCAGGACGTCGCCTTCGCGCAGGGCATGGTGCCGCACCACCGGCAGGCCCTGGAGATGGCGCGGCTGGCCGCCGACCGGGCCTCGTCCGCGCGGGTGCGGGAGATCGCGGCGCGGATCGAGAAGGCCCAGGACCCGGAGATCGGCACCCTGTCCGGCTGGCTGCGGGCCTGGGGCGAGGACGTTCCCGGGTCCGGCGCGGCGCAGCACATGGGCCACACGTCGATGCCCGGCATGATGGGCGGTGAGGACATGACGTCACTGGGGGACGCGTCGGGGACGGACTTCGACACCCGGTTCCTGACCATGATGGTCGCGCACCACGAGGGCGCCGTCGCGATGGCCTCGGCGGAGCGGGTGAAGGGCGCCTACCCCCCGGCCACCGCGCTGGCCGGTGACATCGCCGACGCACAGCGGGCCGAGATCACCGAGATGAAGCGGCTGCTCGGCTCGGAGTAGGACGCGCGCGGGCGGGGCCGGTGCTGCTGACCCGGCCCCGCCCGCGCCGCCGCCGGGTCAGCCGTTGACGGAGTAGGAGTGGGCCCCGGTGCCCGCGAGTCCGCCGCCGTCCACGATCAGGTACTCGTCGCGGATCGGGCGGCCCGCGAAGAAGGACTCCAGGATCTCCCGCGTCCCGGCCGCGTAACGGGCCTGCGCGGAGAGGGAGGAGCCGGAGACGTGCGGGGTCATGCCGTGGTGCGGCATGGTCCGCCAGGGGTGGTCGGCGGGAGCGGGCTGCGGGTACCAGACGTCCCCCGCGTATCCCGCCAACCGGCCGCTGCGCAGGGCCCGTTCGACGGCGTCGCGGTCGGCGATGCGGGCGCGCGCGGTGTTGATGAGGTAGGCGCCGCGCTTCATGGTGGAGAGCAGCTCGTCGCCGAAGAGGCCCTCGGTCTCCGGGTGCAGGGGCGCGTTCACGGTGACGACGTCGCAGTGCGGGACCATCGCGGCGGCGCTCTCGTGGAAGGTGAGGCCCAACTCCTCCTCCACCGCGCGCGGCAGCCGGTGCCGGTCGGTGTAGTGCAGCGTCACGTCGAAGGGCGCGAGGCGGCGCAGCACGGCGAGGCCGATGCGTCCGGCGGCGACCGTGCCGACGTGCATGCCCTCCAGGTCGTACGAACGGGCCACGCAGTCCGCGATGTTCCAGCCGCCGTCCAGGACGACCCGGTGCGAGGGAAGGTAGTTGCGCACCAGGGAGAGGGTCATCATCACCACGTGCTCGGCGACGCTGACGCTGTTGGAGTACGTCACCTCGGCGACCGTCACGCCGTGCGCGACCGCCGCGTCGAGGTCGACGTGGTCGGAGCCGATGCCCGCGGTGACGGCGAGCTTCAGCCGGGTCGCGGCGGCGATCCGCTCGGGGGTGAGGTAGGCGGGCCAGAAGGGCTGCGAGACGACGACGTCCGCGTCGGGCAGTTCGCGGTCGAAGACGGAGTCGGGTCCTTCCTTGTCGGAGGTGACGACGAGGGTGTGGCCCGCCTTCTCCAGCCAGGCGCGCAGGCCGAGTTCGCCGGAGACGCTGCCGAGCAGGTGACCGGGGGTGAAGTCGAGCGCCTCGGGGCTCGGGGTGGTCTGGCCGCCGGGGTACCGGTCGATGACGGGGATGTCGTCGCGGGCGTACTCGGTGGGGAATCCGTCGGTGGGGTCGTCGTACAGGACGCAGAGCACCTTGGCCATGACACGGCTCCTCGGCTGGCGTGTAGGTGACGTGCCGTTCAGCGTCGCGGGGGTGTCCGGCCGCGGTCAAAACGTTCCTGGTTATGCCGGGATAGCCCGCGGCTATCGGCCGACGTCGGGGAGGTAGGTGCGCAGCAGCGTGTCCAGGGCGTCGCGCACCCCCGCCTCCCTGGCCACCGCGAGGAAGGCCCCGGCGAGGACCGGGACGGGTTCGCCGCGGGCGACGACCAGTCCGACGCGCGGGCCGTGCGCGGGGCCGTCGAGGGGGACGACCCGCATGCCGTCGGGCACCCCGAACAGCAGGAGCCAGGCGTGCGAGATGACGCTCGACCAGCGTCCGCCGGGCAGGTGCGCGTACAGGCCCGCGACGCTGTCGGACTCGATCGCGGGCCGGGCGGTGGCACCGTCGGCGGCGAAGCACTCGTCCATGATGCGGCGGTTGCGCATCCGCGGGTTGAGCAGGCACAGCGGCAGCGCGGCGGCCTCCGACCAGCGGGCCCGCGCGACCCCGGCGAGGGGCCCGTCGACCGGGGTGAGCAGCACGTACCGCTCCTCGTAGAGCGGGAAGCGGCGGGCCTGGCGCGGGGTGTCGTCGTCGAGGTAGGTCATCGCGACGTCGAGTGCGAACTCGGTCAGTCCGTGGGTGAGGTCGACGGTGGAGAGGGAGACGACGCTGACACCGGCGCGCGGATGGCGGTCGCAGAACGGGGTGGTGAGGAGGGTCGCCGCGGGCAGCGCGGTGAGCACGACCCCGAGCCGCAGGGTGCCGGTGAGGCCGCCCCGCAGCGCCGCCAACTCCTGTTGCAGGGAGTCGCGTTCGGCGATGATGCGGTGCGCCCACGCGAGGACGACCTCGCCCTCCGGGGTGAGGCCCTCGTACCGGTTGCCGCGCCGCACGATCGGCACCCGCAGCTCGTGCTCCAGCCGGCGGACCGCGGCGGACAGGGACGGCTGGGAGACGTGGCAGGCCGCGGCGGCGCGGGCGAAGTGCCGTTCCCTGGCGAGCGCGACGAGGTATTCCAACTGGCGCAGGAGCATGCGCGGCCTCCGCTCACGAGGGGTCAGGGTGTGGTGCCGCTCCCATGGTCGGGGCGGCACAGCAGCGCGGCCCAGAGGTCGAGACGGTCCGGGAGCCGGGAGAGGTCGCGGCCGGTGAGGCGCTCGATGCGGCCGACCCGGTAGTGCACGGTGTTGACGTGCAGGTGGAGGGCCTCCGCGGTGCGGGCCCAGGAGCCGTCGTGGGCGAGGAAGACCTCCAGCGTCTCCAGCAGGGCCGCGGTGGAGGCGCTGCTCGGGCGCAGCAGGGGGCCGAGCACGGTACTGCTGTAGATGGCGCGCACCTCGGCGGGTATCCCGGTGAGCAGCGCGCCGAGGCCGTCGAGCCCGGTGGAGTCGGCGACGGCGGAGACGCCGGGCGAGGTGGTCCGGGCGGACGCGAGCGCCCAACGCGCCTCGGCCAGCGCCCCACTGAGCCCCCGAGCCCCGACCCCCGGGCCCGGCCCCCGCGCCTCGACCCCCCGTGCCGGTCCCCGCGCCTGCGCGACCCCACCGTCCGAACCGGAACCACCACCCCGACCGGAGCCCCCGCCCCGCTCGGTCCCACTGGTCCCACCCGCCCTACCCGGCCCACCGGTCTCGGCCGTCGTCCTACCGGACCGCCCACCAGTCCCGTCAGCCCCACCGGCCCCACCGGCCCCACCAGTCCCGACCGTCGGCGCTGGCGCCGGTCCCGGTCCCGCTCCCGTGCTCGGTCCGGTGCCCGTGCCCGCGTGCACCGGGGTGTCCGGGGCGCACGCCGTCACCAGGGACCAGGTTCCGGCGAGGTCGGTCGCGGGTTCGGCCGGGACCAGCGCGAAGGCCTGGCCGTCGGGGAGGCGGCCGACCGCCGAGGGACCCGGGAGGTGGGCCGCCGCCTCGGTCAGCGCGGCCTCGGCCTGCCCCTCGTGGCGGGCCTCGGCCACCAGCACCCGGTGCGGCCCCTCCGGCAGGAGCCCGCACGCGCGCAGGGCGGCCTCGACCGCGCCCCGGTCGGGGTCGGGGACGGCGAGCAGGGCGCCGAGTTCGTCGGCGGCCTGGTGCTCGGCGGCCCGCCGTCTGGCCGCCGACTCCTGGCAGCGGCCGAGCACCGCGGCGATCTCCTGCACCATGCGCGGCGGCACCGCCGTGACGTCGGGCAGGTGCAGGTGCCAGCGCTCGTACGGCGACACCGCCTCCGCCTCGACCGGCACCGCCCCCGCCTCGACCAGTGCGGCGGCCTCCCGGGCCGGGAGCGCGGGCGCGTCAGGGGTCGCCGCGACGGTGCGGCCGGACGGCGTGAGCACGTAGGCGGTCGTGCGGTCGAGGTGGGCGAGGGCGGCGGCGAGCAGGGCGTCGGGGCCCGCGTCCCGGGCCAGCAGCCTGCTCAGCCGTCCGCGTGCCTGCTCGGGCAGCGCGTGGTGGCGGCTCAACTCGCCCCACTGGCGCAGGTACACGGTGTCGGTGATGGCGCGGAACAGCACATGGGCGGGGACGGCGGCCAGCGGCACCCGGTGCCGTTCGCAGGCCGCGACGAGGTCGGCGGGGACGGTGCCGTGGGTCTCCTCCCCGGCGAGCAGCACGGCGGCCCCGGCGTCCCGCAGCGCGGCGACGAACCGTTCCGCGCGCTCGGCGCCGTCCTCCCGGCGCCACCACACGAGCCCGCTGAGCACCGCCTCGCCGGGCCGCACGAACCGGGACGGGTCCTCCAGGTCGGTGACGGTCACCCCGCTGATCTCCCGCCGCAGCACGGTGCTGTCGGCCCACAGCAGGCGCAGGCCCAGGGAGTCGTCCCCCAGGAGGTGTTCGACGTGCATGTGCTCAGACTCCTCGCGCCGCCCTCGCATTCACCAGGTGAACGTGGGTTTCAGCATCGTAAATGCAAGGGCATCGTGGGGGAACATCTCTTGGTGGATCCTCCAGCGCGGGCGCTTCCCGCGCCGTGCATTCCGTGCACGGCACCAGTCGTCCGGGACGGGTGCGCGTTGCTTCACTGTCGGTCATGGACCTGAACACGGTGGAGGAGATCCGGGACGCGCGGGTACCGGCGCCCTGGCGGCCCGGCGACGCCTGGCTGGGCGGCGGCACGTTCCTGTTCTCGGAGCCGCAGCCGCACCTGCGCCGCCTGGTGGACCTGAGCCGCACCGGCTGGACGCCCGCGCGGACGCGCCGGGACGGCTCGCTCGAACTGGCCGCCACCTGCACGATCGCCACGCTCTCGCGGTTCGCGAAGGAGCTGGACGTCCCGGCCACGCCGCTCTTCGAGCAGTGCTGCCGGGCCTTCCTCGCCTCGTTCAAGATCTGGAACATGGCCACGGTCGGCGGCAACCTGTGCAACGCCCTGCCCGCGGGCCCGATGATCTCGCTGACCGCCGCCCTGGACGGCACCTGTCTGCTCCTCGCCCAGGACGGGACGCGGCGCCGGGTGCCGGTCACCGGCTTCGTGACCGGCACGGGCCGCAAGGACCTGGCCGAGGGCGAGCTGCTGCGCTCGGTGACCCTGCCGTCCCGCGCGCTGGGCTGCCGCACCGCGTTCCGGCAGACGTCGCTGTACGGCCTCGGCCGCTCCGCGGTGCTGGTGATCGGCACCGCCGACCCCGTCGACGGCTCGGTGGCGGTCACGGTGACGGCGTCCACCGTCCGGCCGGTGCGGCTGCGGTTCGCGTCGGCGCCGACGGCGGGCGCGCTCAGAGACGCGCTGGGGGCGGCGGTCGCCGACGACGTGTGGTGGGACGACATCCACGGACTCCCCGCGTGGCGACGGCACATGACGTTCCGTCTGGCGGAGGAGATCAGGCGCGAGTTGGCGGAGGGGGCGCGATGAGGGTCGAGGTCAACGGGCGGTCCTTCGAGGAGGAGCCGCGGGCCGGGCAGTGCCTGCGCACCTATCTGCGCGAACGCGGCTGGT
The DNA here is from genome assembly GCF_900091845.1 of Streptomyces sp. SolWspMP-5a-2. Lineage (GTDB taxonomy): Bacteria > Actinomycetota > Actinomycetes > Streptomycetales > Streptomycetaceae > Streptomyces > Streptomyces doudnae. The sequence continues at coordinate 4,610 of NZ_FMCI01000058.1, read as the reverse complement.
TCGGGGTGAAGAAGGGCTGCGACGCGGGCGACTGCGGGGCCTGCACGGTCCACGTGGACGGCGAGCCGGTGCACAGCTGCCTCTATCCGGCGTTCCGCGCCGACGGCCGCGCGGTCACCACCGTGGAGGGGCTGGCCGCGCCGGACGGTGAACTCCACCCGGTGCAGCGGAGGTTCCTCGACGCGCAGGGCTTCCAGTGCGGGTTCTGCACCGCCGGGTTCCTGATGACCACCGCCGCCCTCGACGAGGAGCAACTGGCCGACCTGCCGCGGGCGTTCAAGGGGAACCTGTGCCGGTGCACGGGCTACCGGGCGATCGAGGACGCGGTGCGCGGCGTCACCCATGTCGAGGCGCCCCGCGCGGGCGAGTCGGTGGGCCGCAACCTGCCCGCCCCCGCGGGCCCACAGGTCGTCACCGGCACCGCCCGCTACACCTTCGACATCGAGGTGCCCGGCCTGCTGCACATGAAGCTGCTGCGCTCCCCGCACGCGCACGCCAAAATCGTCGCGATCGACACGTCGGCGGCGCTGCGGGTGCCCGGCGTGCACGCGGTGCTCACCCACCGGGACGCCCCCGCCCGGCACTTCTCCACCGCCCGCCACGAGCACCCGACGGAGGACCCGGACGACACCCGGGTCCTGGACGACACGGTCCGCCACGTCGGCCAGCGGGTCGCGGCGGTCGTCGCCGACAGCGAGGCCGCCGCCGAGGAGGGCTGCCGACGGGTCGAGGTGACGTACGAGGTGCTGCCCGCCGTCCTCGACCCGGAGGAGGCGATGCGTCCGGGCGCCCCGGTGGTGCACGACAAGGACGCGGCGACCGCCCGGATCTCCCGGCCCCGGGAGAACGTGGTGGGCGAGGCGCACGGCGAGATCGGCGACGTCGAGGCCGGGTTCGCCGAGGCCGACGCGGTGTACGAGGGCCGCTACCGCACCCAGCGGGTGCAGCACGCGAGCCTGGAGACGCACGGCGCGGTGGCCTGGCTCGACGACGGCGGACGGCTCGTGGTCCGCTCCAGCACCCAGACGCCGTTCCTCACCCGCCGCGCCCTGTGCGCCCTGTACGACCTGCCCATGGAGGGCGTGCGGGTACTGGCGGGCCGGGTCGGCGGCGGCTTCGGCGGCAAGCAGGAGATGCTCGTCGAGGACGTCGTGGCGCTCGCCGTGCTGCGGCTGCGGCGGCCGGTGAAGCTGGAGTACACCCGGGCCGAGCAGTTCCACGGGGCGACCACCAGGCACCCGTTCACCATCGACGTCAAGGCGGGCGCCCGGCGCGACGGCACCCTGACCGCGCTGCGGCTGCGCGTCGTCTCGGACACCGGCGCGTACGGCAACCACGGGCCCGCCGTGATGTTCCACAGCGTCGGCGAGTCCATGGCCGTCTACCGGGCCCCGCACAAGAAGGTCGACGCGTACGCGGTCTACACGCACACCGTTCCGTCGGGCGCCTTCCGCGGGTACGGGCTCGGCCAGGTGATGTTCGCCGTCGAGTCGGCGCTGGACGAGCTGGGCCGCCGACTCGGCCTGGATCCCCTGGAGTTCAAGGCCCGCAACATCATCGGTCCCGGCGAGGCGATGGTCACGCCCGGCGGTGCGGAGGAGGACCTGTACATCGCCAGCTACGGCCTCGACCAGTGTCTCGCGGTGGTGCGCGGGGCGCGCGCCGCACCGCGCCCGCGGGCCCCCGAGGGGTGGCTGGTGGGCGAGGGGACCGCGCTCGCGATGATCGCGACCGGCCCGCCCGGCGGCCACATCGCCGACGCCCGCGCCGCGCTGCTCGCCGACGGCACCTTCGATCTCGCCGTCGGCACCGCGGAGTTCGGCAACGGCACCACGACCGTGCACCGGCAGATCGCGGCGGCCGAGCTGGCCACCACCGTCGAGCGGATCACCGTCCGCCAGTCCGACACCGACGTCGTACGGCACGACACCGGCGCCTTCGCCTCCACCGGCACCGTCGTCGCGGGCAAGGCCACCCTGCGCGCCTCCCGCGCCCTCGCCGACCAGCTCCTGGACTTCGCCGCCGCCCACCTCGACGCCCCGCGCGCCGGGTGCCGGCTGGCCGAGGAGGCGGTCCTGCACCCCGGCGGACGGCTCCCGCTGAAGGAGCTGTACGAGGCGGCCCGCGCGGTCGGCCTCGCGTGCGCGGCCGACGGCCGGTTCGGCGGCACCCCGCGCTCGGTCGCCTTCAACGCGCAGTGGTTCCTGCTGGCCGTGGACCCCGGAACCGGCGAGATCCGCGTCCTGCGCAGCGTGCACGCGGCCGACGCGGGCACCGTGATGAACCCGATGCAGTGCCGGGGCCAGATCGAGGGCGGGGTGGCCCAGGCGCTGGGCGCGACCCTCTTCGAGAACGTGCGGATCGACGCGCGGGGCGCGGTGGAGACGGCCGCCTTCCGGCGCTACCGGCTCCCCCAGTACGCGGACGTGCCGCGCACCGAGGTGCACTTCACGCAGACCGCCGACGCGATCGGACCGCTGGGCGCCAAGTCCATGAGCGAGAGCCCGTTCAACCCGGTGGCGCCCGCGTTCGCCAACGCGCTGCGGGACGCGACCGGGGTCCGCTTCACCGAGGTGCCGCTCACCCGGGACCGGGTGTGGCTGGGACTGCGCTCCAGCGGTAGCCACCGTCCACCCGGATCGCCGTGATGCCGCTGATGTAGCGGGCCCCGCAGCGGTCCTGCGGCAGCACGAGCTGGGGTCCCGCGCCGTCCAGCGGGGTGTCGTCGATCCGGGTGGCGAGCAGCACGGGCGCGTGCGCGAAGTCGGGGTCGATCTCGGCCCAGGACAGCAGCGCGTGGTGCCCGTCGGTGCCGGTGACGGCGATCAGGAAGCGCAGCCGGTCCTTGCGCCTGGCGGGGTCGAAGCCGGGCCGGGCGTCGGCGAGCACGTCGTGCAGCAGGGGCCCGCTGAAGCGGTGGCGGCGCGGGCCGCTGGTGGCGCACTCGAAGGTGGCCCGCACCCGGTGCTGCGGCCAGCGGAGCAGGTCGGGCACGGTCAGCCGGGCGGGCCGCGCGAGGTCCCCGGTCAGTTCGAGCCGGGCGAGCGGCCGGATCAGCGACTGGCTCACGGGCCATCACCTCCCGCATGACGGTACCCGCGCCGCCGAGGCGCACAAACGCGGATGCGGACACGAACGGCCGCTTCCGCACGCCGATGCGAGGCATATCGGCCATCACACCTCGCATTCGCCACGTCCGGGACCGCCGGTCGGGCCGGGTCAGGGGACGCCGAGTTCGAAGAGGACGTAGCCCGCGTAGGAGCCGGACGCGACGGCGGCGAGGGTCAGCAGCGCCAGCCGCAGCGCCGTCGGGAGGCGGCTGAGCGCCACGGCGACCGGCACGAACAGCGGGAAGGCGGGCAGCAGATAGCGGGAGACGTTGCCGAAGATCTGCTGGCTGCCGAGGACGAGCAGCAGCGTCAGGACGGTGTGCGTGACGAGCACGGCGGGCGGCCGCAGCCGGAGCAGCAGCGGGAGGAGGACGAGCGCGAGCAGGACGACGCCGACGCCGACGACGTCCGCGAGGGGCCACGCGTAGGGGTAGTCGAAGTGGCCCACGGGGACGGACGTGAACACGGTGGCGGTGTGCCGTCCGAAGTCGAACTCGTGCTGCCAGGCGCCCGATTGGAGCGCGAAGTACCCGCCGGGTTCACCGGTGCGCAGGCCGACCCAGCCGAGGTAGCCGAGCAGCCCGAGCGGCGCGACGCCCACGGCGACGAGCGGCCGCACGACACCGGCCAGGACACGGTCGCCGTCCGGGACCCGCTCCCCGGCCCGCGCGCGGACACCGTCCGGTGCGTGGTCGGCGGCCGGGAATCTGCCGCCGTCCGGCCATCGGCAGACCTGCCGCGCCCCTCGGCCGTCCCACGAGCCACCGCCGTCCCGGAACCGGCCACCGCACCGGGGACGGTCACCGCGCCAGAGACGACCGCCGCCCCACCGTCGCCCGCTCCCCCGGGGACGGCCGGACCGGTGGGTGCGCGCGACCGCGAGGAGCGCGGCGACGGTCACGGCCGCGATCAGGGTGACGGACGTCGGCCGGTTGAGGCCCGCCGCGCAGGTCAGGAACCCGGCGGTGAGCCAGTTGCGGGCGAGGACGGCGTGGCAGGCCCAGGCGGTGAGCGCCACGTACAGGGAGTCGGAGTAGACGGCCCATTCGACGCCGGAGCCGGGCCACACCGCCCACAGCCCGGCCGCGACCAGCCCGGCCCGGTGGCCCCAGAGCCCGGCGGTCACCCGGTGGATGCCGAGGGCGGCGGCGAAGGAGGCGACGACCGACACCAGCAGACCCGCGCCGTACGGACCGAGGCCCGTGACCTCGGAGACCAGCCTCATCAGCGCCGGGTAGAGCGGGAAGAACGCGGCCGAGTTGCCCTGCAGGGTGAGCGGTCCCGTGGCGTCCGGGATCGGGATCAGCGCGGGGTGGTAGCCGTGGACGGCGATCTGCTGGTACCACCAGCCGTCCCAACTGCTCAGCACGTCCCAGGCGTGGGCGCCGCCGCCGAAGCGCGGGTTCTTGCGGCGGAAGTCCCCGGTGGAGTCGAGCAGGTGCAGGAAGACGAGGAAGCCGACGAGTTTGAGGCCGCCGTAGAGCGCGAGGACGGGGCCCC
>NZ_FMCI01000177.1 GCF_900091845.1 Streptomyces sp. SolWspMP-5a-2 | reverse complement strand
ACAGCAGCTCGCGGCGCCAGCCGCCGTCCACGGCCAGGTACCGCAGCCGGGTGTGGCGCCGCCGCGCGTCGCCCTGCCAGAACTCCACCGACTCCGGGCGCACGGTGTGCAGGGTCCAGCCCGGCGCGACCAGACCGGGATCGGCCGCCAGCCGGTCGAGGGACTCCTTCACCGCCGCGTCCCGCTCCGCCGGATCGCCCAGCAGTTGTGACTGGCGCCCCACCAGGGCCTCGGCGCGGGCCGGGACGCCGCGGGCCAGGAAATCGGCGGCGCTCTCCTCGGGCGTCGCCGCCACGACCGGACCGCGCACCCGCACCTGCCGGGCCAGCGGCGCCCAGTAGAACGTCAGCGCGGCGAAGGGGCGGGCGGCGAGATCACGGGCCTTGACGCTGCCGCCGTCCGACGCGAACCGGAAGCCGTCCGGCCCGACACCCTTGAGGATCAGCGTCCGCGCGGTCGGATCGCCGTCCGCGCCCGCCGTCGACACCGTCATCGCGTGCGGCTCCCGCACCCCCGCCGCGACCGCCCCGAGCAGCCACTCCGTGAACAGCTCGGCGGGCGAGCCGGGCGCCTTCGACGGGTCGAAGACGGGCAGCTCCCCCTCGAACACCGCCAGTTCGCGCAGCAGCCGACGCAAGTCCTCCATCACACGCTCCCTCTCCGGTCCGGTGGCACACCCGAACCGTACGTCCCGGGCGCCCCGGGATGCGTTCCCCCGGCCCCGATACACCACCGGGGACGGTCTCCGTGAGCACTCGGGGAGGAACGCCGGGAACGGTCCCGCGGCACCCCGCCGGGCGTACTCTGTGGTGCCTGACGGTCACGGTGCGCGCCCGCTCCCCGCGCGGGCGGACCACCGTGCCAGGGGGTGTGCATGGCGCTGCGCGGCGCACGGAACGGCCGGGCACTCTTCGAACGGGAGAGTGAACTGACCGCGGTGGACGAGGCGTTGGGGGAACTGACCGGGACACACGGTGACGGCACCGGACCGCCGCCGGGCCCGCGCGGCGGGCTGCTCGCCTTCGCCGGACGCGCCGGGATCGGCAAGACCACCCTCCTCGCCGAGGTCCGCCGCCGGGCCGCCGCCCGCGGCTGCACCGTGCTCTCCGGCCGCGGCGGCGACCAGGAGCAGCGGGTCGCCTTCCACGTCGCCCGCCAGCTCCTGCAACCCCAGTTCGCCGGCTTGGCGGCGGCCGACCTCCGTGCCTCGCTGGGCAGTTGGTACGACATCGTCGGCCCCGCCCTCGGACTCTGCGCCCCCACCGACGGCCCGCCCCCGACCAGCAGGGGCTGCGCGACGGACTCGACTGGGTCCTCACCCACCTCACCGTGCTGCGCGCCCCGATGGTCCTCGTCCTCGACGACGCCCACTGGGCCGACCCCGAATCCCTGGGCTGGCTGGCCGCGTTCGCCCCGCGCGCCGAACAACTCCCGCTGCTGGTCGTCGTCGCCTACCGGCCCGACGAACTCCCGGACCACGCCGACGCGTTCAGGAGACTGCCCGGCCGCGCCGGGGGACGCCCGCTGGACCTCGAACCGCTCAGCGCCGCCGCCGTCGCCCGGCTGGCGCGCGTCACCCTGGGCACCGCGCCCGACGACGCGTTCTGCCGCGAGTGCTGGGCCGTCACCGCGGGCAACCCCTTCGAGACCGTCGAACTCCTCGCCAAGGTCCGCGACCGGGGCGTCACCCCCACCGAGTCCGCCGCCCATCTGCTGCGCGACCTCGCCGCCGCCGTCAAGGGCAGCGGCCTCGTCGCCCGCCTCGAACGCCTGGGCACCTCCACCGTCCGCCTCGCCTGGGCCTGCGCCGTCCTCGGCACCGAGATCCCGCCCGCGCTCGCCGCCGCCGTCGCCGGACTCGGCCACGAGGAGGCCGCCGACGCCGTCGACGCCCTGCGCGGCGCCCGCGTCCTCACCGGCGTCGAGACCCTGGAGTTCGTCCACCCGCTCATCGCCACCGCCGTCTACCGGGCCGTCCCCGCCGGGTTCCGCGTCGCCCTGCACGGCCAGGCCGCCTGGTGCGTGACCGACGCCGGACTCGGCCCCTCCGCCGCCGCCCGGCACCTCCTGGAGACCCACCCCGAGGGCGACACCTGGACCGTCGGACGGCTGCGCGCCGCCGCCGAGGAGACGCTCAGGGCGGGTGCGCCCGACGCGGCCCGCAGCTACCTCGCCCGCGCCCTGCGCGAACCCCCGCCCGCGGAGGACCGGGCCGCCGTCCTCTACGAACTCGGCCGCGCCTCCCTGCTCACCGAGCCCGCCACCACCGTCAACCACCTGCGCGCCGCCCTCGACGAACCCGTCTCCGACCCCGGGCTGCGCCAGAACATCGTCTACCGGCTCTCCCAGGTCCTCGCCCACAGCGACCGGCTCGCCGAGGCCACCGACACCCTCGCCCGCGAGATCCGCGCCACCGGGGACGCCCGGGTCCGGCTGCGGATGGTCGCCGAACAGTTCATGTGGGACGCCTTCCGCGCCGACGAGCCCGACCACCCCGCCCGCTCCCGGCGCCTGGCCAGGCTCGCCGACCGCCTCCAGGGCCGCGACCTCACCGAGCGGTACATCATCGGCCTGCGCACCTGGGACGCCGTCCAGCGCGGCGAACCCGCCCGGGTCGCCCTCCGGCACGCCGAGCGCGCCCTCGCCGGGGGCCTGCGCTGGGCCGAGCCCGACCGCGGCTTCGAGGTGCCCGTCCTGGTCGCTCTCGCCTTCATGTACGCCGACCGGCCCGGCCGCACCGAGGAACTCTTCGCCGCGGGCATCGCCGACTACGAGCGGCGCGGCTGGCGCGGCGGCCACCTCTCGTTCGCGTACACCCTGCTCGGCTACCTCCGGTACCGGCGCGGGCGGCTCGTCGAGGCCGAGGAACTGGCCGGGGCCGGGCTGCGGCTGGCCGAACGGGTCGGCTCGGGCACCCCGGCCCACTGGTACGCCGTCGGCACCCTCGTCGAGGTGCTGCTCGCCCGTGGCCGGGTCGACGAGGCCGCCCGCACCGCCGCGGACCACTCCTTCGGAGCGCCCTTCCCGGCCGCCGTCGTCTTCCCCGACGCCCAGACCGTGTACGGCCAACTCCTGCTCGCCCAGGGCCTCCACCAGCTCGCCGCCGACGAACTCGGCGCCGCCGGACGGCGGTTGGAGCCGCGCGGGATCCGCAACCCGGCCTGGTGCCCCTGGCGGCTCCACCTCGCCCGCGCCGAGAGCCGGGACGACCCGGAGCGCGCCGCCGCCACCGCCCTCGAAGCGGTCGCCCGCGCCCGGCAGTTCGGCGCCCCCTCCGCGATCGGCCAGGCGCTGCGGGTCGCCGCCGAGGTCACCCCCGGACCCGACCGGGTCCGCCGCCTCGCCGAGGCCGTCGGTCATCTGGAACGCTCGCCGGCAGCCTACGAACTGGCGTGCGCCCTGGTGGCCCTCGGCGCCGAGCTGCGGCGCACCGGCCGGCCGGGCGCGGCGGCCGAGGCCCTGCACCGCGGTCTGGACACGGCCGCCCAGTGCGGCGCCGACGCCCTGGCCGGGACCGCCCAGCGCGGAACTGGCCGCCGCGGGACTGCGCCCCCGGCGGCTGCGCACCGCGCAGAGCGACGCCCT
>NZ_FMCI01000203.1 GCF_900091845.1 Streptomyces sp. SolWspMP-5a-2 | reverse complement strand
ACGACCGGCTGGCGCAGACCGTCGCGGACGGCGACCGGGCGGCCGGGGCGCTGCTGCGGGCGGCGGGCTGGGCGCCGCTGGTCACCGAGTGGCTGCTGGAGATCGCCCTGCCCGTGCCGGGCGGGGTGCCCGAGCCGCCCCCGGGGGTCACGGTGCGGCCGTTCGCGGCGGGCGACGAGCGGGCGGCGCACCGGCTCACCGAGGACGCCTTCGACGAGTGGCAGCAGCGCAGGAAGCCCTACGACGAGTGGGCCCGGCACACCGTGCACCGCGCGTCGTTCACGCCGTCGGCGTCGCCGCTTGCCTTCGACGGCGGTCAACTGGTGGGCGTGCTGCTGTCGTTGGACGTCCCGGCGAGCGGCGAGGGGTACGTCGAGCGGCTCGCGGTGCGCCGTGACCACCGCGGCCGGGGTCTCGCCAGGCTGCTGCTGGCGACGGCGTTCCGGGCGTTCGCCGGGCGGGGCAGGCGGGCCTGCACGCTGGGCACCCACACGGACACCGGCGCGCTCTCCCTCTACGAGCACCTCGGCATGACGGTCCGGCACAGTTCGACGATCTACGGCACGCCGCTGGCCGCGGTGCCCGGGGCGGGTCCGGGCGGCGGCTGAGACGGCAACGCCGGCGTAACGATCCCGTGGGCCGGGCGTCACCGGGGAATCGCAGGCTCGGCGGGGGTGTTGCCCCGGCAGTCGCAGGCGAGTGGGAGGACGTGACGGTGGTGGACGTGAACGGCGTGGTGGCCGGGGGCTTCGAACCGGTCAGGGACGCGTTCGCGCGGAACTTCACCGCGCTCGGGGACCGGGGCGCGGCGGTCGCCGTCTACCGGGACGGGCACCGGGTCGTCGACCTGTGGGCCGGTACCCGGGACGTCGACGGGACGGACCCCTGGGAGCGGGGCACCGCGCAGATCGTGCGCTCGGCGACCAAGGGCGTCGCCGCGGCCGTCGTCCTGCTGCTGCACCAGCGCGGCGAACTGGACCTGGACGCGCCGGTGGGCGCGTACTGGCCGGAGTTCAAGGCGGCCGGGAAGGAGCGGACGCGGGTGTGGCACCTGCTCGCCCACCGGGCCGGGGTGCCCGCCCTGGACCGCCCGCTGACCCCGGCGGAGGCGGCGGACCCGGTGCGCGGCGCCGAGGCGGTCGCGGCGCAGGCGCCCGCCTGGGAGCCCGGCACCGACCACGGCTACCACGCGCAGACCTGGTCCTGGCTGATCGGTGAGCTGGTCCGGCGCGTCACCGGCGGCGCGACCGTCGGTGAGCTGGTCGCGCGGGAGATCGCGCGGCCGCTCGGCGCCGGGCTGTGGCTGGGGCTGCCCGGGGAGGAGGCGGCGCGGGTCGGCCGGGTCGGTCCGGTGGAGGCCGCGCGGCCGGAGGGCGGGCTGCGCACCCGGCCCAAGCGGGCGGTCGCGGAGGCGTACGCCGACCCCGGCTCCCTCACCCGGCGGGCGTTCGCGGCGATCACCCCGGCGCCGGACGAGAACGACCCGGCGTACCGGGCCGCCGTGCTGGCCGGCTCCAACGGCATCGCCACCGCCGACGGTCTGGCCCGCTTCTACGCGTCGCTGATCGGTGAAGTGGACGGCGGCAGGCGGCTGTTCACCCCGGAGACGACGGAGGCGGCGCGGACCGGGCGCAGCGCGGGCCAGGACCGGGTGCTGGTCGTGCCCACCCGCTTCGGCCCCGGCCCGATGCTGCACTCCCCGGCCTCCCCGCTGCTGTCGGCCGGTTCCTTCGGCCATCCCGGCAGGGGCGGCTCCCTCGGCTTCGCGGACCCGGAGTCGGGCATCGCCTTCGGGTACGTCACCAACGGCTTCCGCGCCGGGGTGACGGCGGACCCGCGGGCGCAGGCGCTGGTGCGGGCGGTGCGCGCGGCGGTGTCCGGCTGACCGGCGGCTATCCGGCGCGCAGCATCAGCCCGATGCCCGCCACGAGGAGCGCGGCGGCGGCGATGCGCGGGGCGCCGAAGCGCTCCTTGAAAAACAGGGCGCCGATGGCGGCGCCGACGATGATCGAGGACTCGCGCAGCGCGGAGACGGGGGCGAGGTCGGCGCGGGTCTGGGCCCACAGGACCAGGCCGTAGGCGAGGACGGAGAGGGCGGCGCCGAGCAGTCCGAGGGCCGCGAACGGCCGCAGCGCGGTGAGGAACTCGCCGCGTCTGCGGTGGTGGGCGTAGAGCGGGACGACGAGTCCCTCCAGGACCATCAGCCAGGCGATGTACCCGAGGGCGGTGCCGGAGGCGCGCACCCCGAGGCCGTCGACGACCGTGTACGCGGCGATGGTGACGCCGGTCGCCAGCGCGGCGCCGATCGCCGCCCGGTGCGGGGGCCGGCCGCGCATGCCCCACAGCGCGACGCCGGTCAGTCCGGCGCAGGAGAGCGCGATCCCGGCCACCGCCCAGCCGCCTGGCACCTCGTGGGCGAAGGCGGCGGCCAGCGCGGTGACGACCAGGGGGGCGGTGCCGCGCGCGATCGGGTAGGTCTGCCCGAAGTCGCCGAGCTGGAACGACCGCATGAGCAGCAGGTAGTAGGCGACGTGGAGGATCGCGGAGACGATCAGGTACGGCCGTGCGGCGGCGGCGGGGAACGCGGTGAACGGCGCCAGCGCGAGCCCGATCAGCAGGCCGCCGCCGGATATCAGCGTGAAGCCGGCCATCTTGTCGGTGATGCGGTGGGCGATGGCGTTCCAGCTCGCGTGGGTGACGGCGGCCAGCAGGACGGCGGCGGCGACCAGTGGGGTCACGGGGTGCGCTCGCGCACGTCCACGAGCCTCCCGCCGGCCTGCTCGACGAGGTCCGCGGGCGCGATCGGGAAGACGCTGTGGGGCGTTCCGGCGGCGGCCCACACCACGTCGTGCGCCAGCAGCGAGCGGTCGGCGAGCACCCGGGTCCTGGTGACGTGTCCGAAGGGCGGCACGCCGCCGATGGCGTACCCGGTCGCCTCCCGGACGACGTCGGCCTTGGGCCTGGTGACCTTCGCGGCGCCCAGTTCGGCACGCACCCGCTCGACGTCGACCCGGGAGGCGCCGTCCATCAGCACCAGGACGGGCTCGCCGTCGGCGGCGAAGATCAGTGACTTGCAGATCTGGCTCAGCTCGCAGCCCACGGCGGCGGCGGCCTCGGCGGCGGTCCTGGTGGCGTCGGGGAACCGCCGCACCCGTCCCAGGAGGGCGTCGAGCCCCCGCTCCCGCAGGGCGTCGGCGAAGCGGGGGTGGGCGTCATCGGTGGTGGTCATGGGCTGCACGCTAACGGCGCGCGGGGCCGGGACGCGACCGGGTCGCCCGGCGGAGTGCCGGAAAACCGGTGGACACCGCCGTCGCGGCCCGGTCACCCTTCCGGCCATGGACCCGACGCAGCAGCAGCTCTGGGACGCCGACGCCGCTCGTTCCTACGACACCCCCGGCACCGGCATGTTCGCGCCCGAGGTGCTCGGGCCCGCGGTGGAGCGGCTGGCGCTGCTGGCCGACGGGGGCGCCGCGCTGGAGTTCGCCGTCGGGACCGGGCGGGTGGGGATCGCGCTGGCCGGGCGCGGGGTGCCGGTCACCGGGGTCGAGCTGTCCGGGGCGATGGCGGCGCGGCTGCGCGAGAAGGCCGACGCGTCCCAACTGCCGGTGGTGCTGGGGGACATGGCGACGACGCGGGTGCCGGGCACCTTCAGCCTCGTCTATCTCGTCTTCAACACCCTCTCCAACCTGCAGACCCAGGACGAGCAGGTGGAGTGCTTCCGCAACGCGGCCCGCCATCTGGGGCCGGGCGGGCGGTTCGTGATCGAGCTGTGGGTGCCGGAGCTGCGCACGCTGCCGCCGGGGCGGTCGGCGACCGTCTTCCGCGCGGAGCCCGGCCATGTCGGCTTCGACGTGTACGACGTCCTCGAACAGCGCGTCGTCTCGCACCACTTCGACTTCGACGAGCGGCAGACGCGCGCCACCGGCAAGAGCGCTTCCGTGCGGCTCGGGCTCAGTCCGCACCGGTACGTGTGGCCCGCCGAGCTGGATCTCATGGGCAGGCTGGGCGGGTTCGAGCTGGAGAGCAGGCACGCGGACTGGTCCGGCGCCCCGTTCACCGCCGAGTCCCGCTCGCACGTCTCCGTCTACCGCCTCCCCGCGCGCTGACCGCGCCGGGCACCGGCGCGGCAGGCCCGGCACCGTCCCGGCCGCGCGCGGGACGGCGCCCTCCTGCTCCGTGCGGAACTCCCCGGCGGGGTTCTTGCGGCCGCGCGCACGGGACGGCCCCCGCGCCGGGGCGGAGGGCGCCGTGCCCCCGCCCGGCCCGGGAGGCCGTCCGTGCGGGCGGCTACGCCCGCGCCAGTGCCCGCTCCTCGTCGGCGTCCGTGCCGCCGTCGCCGAGCCCGCGCAGGCCCTCGCCCTCGACGTCGACGTTGGGCAGCAGGCGGTCCAGCCAGCCCGGCAGCCACCAGGCCCGCCTGCCGAGCAGCGCGAGCACGGCCGGGACGATCGCCATGCGGACCACGAAGGCGTCGAAGAAGACGGCGATGGCGAGGCCGAAGCCGATCATCTTGATCATGGATTCGCTGGAGCCGATGAACCCGGCGAAGACGGCCATCATGATGACGGCGGCGGCGGTGACGACCCGCGCGCCGTGCCGGAAGCCGGTGACGACGGCCTGCCGGGGCTTCTCGCCGTGGACGTACGCCTCCCGCATCCGGGTCACGAGGAACACCTCGTAGTCCATCGCGAGCCCGAAGACCACGCCGACCATGAAGATCGGCATCATCGACATGACGGGCCCGGTCTCCTCGACGCCCATCAGGCCGGAGAGCCAGCCCCACTGGAAGACCGCGACCACCGCGCCGAGCGCCGCCGTCACCGAGAGCAGGAAGCCGAGGGCCGCCTTCAGCGGGACGAGGATCGACCGGAACACCACGATGAGCAGCAGGAAGGCGAGGCCGACGACGAGGATCAGGTACGGGATCAGCGCGTCGTTCAGCTTCTGCGAGACGTCGATGTTCATCGCCGTCGAGCCGGTGACCAGGACCTTCGCGCCGGTCGCCGAGGTGATGTCCGCGCCCTGGTCGCGGATGGCGTGCACGAGCTGCTCGGTGGAGGCCGAGGACGGCTTGGAGTCGGGGACGACGGTGATCGTGGCGGTGTCGCCCGCCTTGTTCGCGGCGGCCGGGGTGACCGTGACGACGTCCTTGAGGCCCTTGATGTCGTCGCCGACCCGGGTGAACGCGGCCTGCGGCGAGTCGCTGCCCTTGGCGTCGACGACGACCACCAGGGGGCCGTTGAATCCGGCGCCGAAGCCCTCGGAGAGCAGGTCGTAGGCGCGGCGCTGGGTGGTGGAGGTGGGCTGCGAGCCGTCGTCGGGCAGGCCGAGTTCGAGGGAGGCCGCGGGGACGGCAGCGGCGCCGAGGCCGAGGACGCCGAGCAGCAGCACGGCGACCGGGCGGCGCACGACGAACGCGGCCCAGCGGGTGCCCATGTTGGGCTTGGCCGACCGCTCGGCGGAGCGGGCGCGGCCGCCGCCGAACAGCTTGCTGCGCTGCCCGGTCGGGCCGATCCTGCGGCCCGCGTAGCCGAGCAGCGCCGGGATCATGGTGAGGGCGATGAGGACGGCGATCGCGACGGTGCCCGCGGCGGCCACGCCCATCTTCGTCAGCATCGGGATGTTGACGACGGAGAGGCCGACCAGCGCGATCACGACGGTGAGTCCGGCGAAGACCACCGCGGAGCCCGCGGTGCCGACGGCGCGTCCGGCGGCCTCCTCGCGGCCGCGGCCCTCGGCGAGTTCGGCGCGGTAGCGGGAGACGATGAACAGCGCGTAGTCGATGCCGACGGCGAGGCCGATCATCGTGGCCAGGGTGGAGGTGGTGGAGCCCAGGTCGAGGGCGCTGGCCAGCGCGGTGATCGTGGCGACGCCGATGCCGACGCCGACGATCGCGGTGAGCAGCGGGAGCCCGGCGGCTATCAGGGAGCCGAAGGTGATGACGAGGACGACGGCGGCGATGGCGATGCCGATGACCTCGGTGGCGCCGGTCTCGGGGGTCGTCTGGAGGGCGTCGCCGCCGACCTCGACGGTCAGTCCGGCGTCGCGGGCGTCCTGCGCGGCCGTCTCCAGGGCGTCGCGCGAGGAGTCGGCGAGTTCCATGCCGGAGACGTCGTAGCGCACCGACGCGTAGCCGATGGTGCCGTCCTTGCTGACGGCGCCGGCCTTGAAGGGGTCGGCGACCGAGGCGACCTCGGAGCCGTCGGAGAGGTCGGCGACCGCCTTCTCGACGGTGTCCTTGTTGGCGGCGGCGGAGATCTTCTCGCCGTCGGGCGCCTTGAAGACGACCCGGGCGGTGGCGCCGTCGGCGCTGGTGCCGGGGAAGCGCTGGTCGAGGAGGTCGAAGGCCTTCTGCGCCTCGGTGCCCGGGATGGAGAAGGAGGAGGACCCGGCGGTGGGGGCGCTGGCCGCGCCGACGCCCGCGAGCGTCAGCAGGGCGACCCACAGGAGGGCGACGAAGTGCCGTCGCCTGAAGGCGAGTCGGCCGAGCTTGTAGAGGAATGTGGCCACGAGGGCGTACTCCCGGTCAGGTCGTTGGTGGTGCGGGCAGGGGTGACCAGCCCTGCGGGGAGGCAGGGGTGATCGTCCCGACGACGTGAGCGGTGACGTCAGGTGGTGAGGTGGGGGTGGGGATCGGTCAGCTGGTGGGCACGCCGAGGGCGGGGAGGACCACGGCGTCGATGTACGACAGCAGGAAGGCCTGCGTCGGGGGCATCTCGTCGATCAGGGTGCGGGCCGCGAAGCCGCCGATCATCATGTGGATCAGGTAGTCGAGCGCGGGGTTGTCGGCGCGGACCTCGCCGCGGTCGATCGCCCGTTCCAGCATCCGCCGGAACTCGGCAAGCTCCGGTTCGACGAGGTGTTCCTTGAACGCCTTCAGCAGGTCGGGGTTGCCGTGCATGGCCATGGCGAGGCCCCGCATCAGGGCGGAGTTCTGCTCCATGGCGCAGTCGTCGGAGCGCAGGGTCAGGGCGTGCAGGTCGCCCTTGAGGGTGCCGGTGTCGATGTCGGAGACACCGCCCGGTTTGCTGTGCCGGACCGCACGGGCGACGAGTTCGGCCTTGCCGCCCCACTGCCGGTAGAGGGTGGCCTTGCTGGACCGGGTGCGGGCGGCGACGGCGTCCATGGTCAGGGCGTCGTAGCCGACCTCCCGGAGCAGGTGGAGCACGGCCTCGTACAGCTCGGCCTCGCGCTCGGGCGTGATTCGACTGCGACGCGCCGTTGCGACCTCAGCCATGCGACTCACCCTTTCCTCTCCTGCTGCCACCCGGTGTCGTACGTGATGAATGTATCGCAGAGCCTAGAGAAACGAAACCGTTTCGTACGTGTGCTGGGTCACGAGTGTCAGCGGGGCATAAGCACCCGGTCGGCGGCCGTCCACGACTTGCTGCGCCCGGCGCGCGGGAAAAGCATGGGGAGGTGAGCTACCTGCGCCTTCCCCACCTCACCGGCGACCTGCTGTGCTTCGTGGCCGAGGACGACCTCTGGCTGACCTCCCTCGGCGAACCGCGCCGCGCCCGGCGGCTCACCGTCGACCGCACGAAGACCGGCGCCCCCCGCCTCTCCCCCGACGGCCGCCACATCGCGTACACGAGCTGGCGCAGCCTGGTGCCGGAGATCCACGTGGTGCCGGTCGACGGCGGTCCCGGCCGCCAGCTCACCCACTGGGGGTCGGCCGACACCCAGGTGCGCGGCTGGACCCCGGAGGGCGCCGTCCTCGCCGTCGCCTCGCACGGCGAACCGTTCTCCTACTTCACCTGGGCCCACAAGGTCTGCCTGGACGGCGAACCCGGCGGGCGGCTGCCCTGGGGCCCGGTCTCCGACATCCAGGTCGCCGACCTCGGCGGCGAGCGCCGCACCCTGCTGCTCAGCGGCACCCCGCCGCACGAACCGGCCGCCTGGAAGCGCTACCGCGGCGGGGCCACCGGCCGGCTGTGGCTGCACGGCGAGCGGCTGCTGCCCGGCCTCGCGGGCCACCTGCACTCGCCGATGTTCGCCGGCGGCCGGATCGCCTTCCTCTCCGACCACGAGGGCGTCGGCAACCTCTACTCCTGCGCCCACGACGGCTCCGACCTGCGCCGCCACACCGACCACGACGCCTTCTACGCCCGGCACGCGGCGAGCGACGGCACCCGGGTGGTCTACCAGTGCGCGGGCGACCTCTGGCTGGTCGACGACCTCTCCGCCGGTTCCCGCCCGCACCGCCTCGACGTGCGGCTCGGCGGCCCGCGCGCCGGGCGGCGCCCCTACCAGGTACCGGCCGCCCAGCACGTGGACGGCGTCTCCGTCGACGAGACCGGCCGGGCCAGCGCCGTCGTCGTCCGCGGCAGCCTGTACTGGCTCACCCACCGGGACGGCCCGGCCCGCACCATCAGCGACACCCCGGGCGTGCGGGTCAGGCTCCCGTCGATGCTCGGACCGGTCGGCCAGATCGCCTATGTGACGGACGCCGAGGGCGAGGACGCCGTCGAGATCGCGCACCTGCCCCGGGCCTCCGGCGAGCGGCCGCCGCGCAGACTCGCCTCCGGCGCGCTCGGCCGGGTCCTGGAGATGGTCGCCGACCCGCGCGGCGAACGCCTCGCCGTCGCCTCGCACGACGGCAGGCTGCTGCTCCTGGACACCGCGGTCGACCCCGGGGAGCCCTTGGCCGCGCCCGCCGTCACCGAGCTGATCCGCTCCGTCAACGGGCCGGTCCGCGACCTCGCGTTCTCCCCCGACGGCGCCTGGCTGACCTGGTCGCACCCGGGCATCGGCCGCTCCCTGCGCCAGATCAAGATGGCCCGGGTCCCCGCCCCCGGCCGAACCGAGCGGCTGGTCGTCGACGTCACCAACGGCCGCTTCGAGGACGAGAACCCGGTCTTCACCCGCGACGGCCGCTACCTCGCGTTCCTGTCCTGGCGGGGCTTCGACCCGGTCTACGACGTGCACACCGGCGACCTGTCGTTCCCGCTCGGCTGCCGCCCCTACCTGGTCCCGCTGTCGTCGGCGACGCCCTCCCCGTTCGCGCTCAGCCCGGAGGGCAGGCCCGCGGCCGGCGGCCTGGACCCGGTGACGGACGACCCGGGCGCCGACGGCTCGGTGATCGTCGAGGTGGAGGGCCTGGAGAGCCGGGTGACACCGTTCCCGGTCACCGCCTCCAAGTACTCGGCGCTCTGCCCGGTCGCGGGCGGCGGCCTGGTCTGGCTGCGCTGGCCGATCTCCGGCGCGCTCGGCGAGACGTTCGCCAACCCGGACGACACCAGCGGCAGGCCGACCCTGGAGCACTTCAGCATCAGCAAGGCGAAGAAGTCCGAACTCGTCGGCCACCTCGACTGGTTCGAGGTCAGCGGCGACGGCAGCAGACTCGTCGTGGTGGACGACGACGAACCGCGCGCCGTGCCCGCCACCGACATCGGCGACAGCGACACCACCGTCTGGATCGACCTGCGCCGCATCCTGCACCAGGTCGACCCGGCCGCCGAGTGGCGCCAGTCCTACGAGGAGGCGGGCCGGATCATCCGCGCCTACTTCTGGGACCCGGGGATGTGCGGGATCGACTGGGACGCGGTCCTCGACCAGTACCGCCCGCTGGTCGAACGGGTCGCCTCCCCGGACGAGTTCGCCGACCTGCTGCGCGAACTCCTCGGCGAACTCGGCACCTCGCACGCCTACGTCACCCCGGCCCGCCGCAACGAGGGCCCGCCGCACTACCAGCGCGGACAGGGCCTGCTGGGCGCCAACCTCGTCCGCCGCGACGACGGTTGGGCGGTCAGCAGGATCCTGCCCGGCGACTCCTCCGACTCCAAGGCGCGCTCCCCGCTGGCCGGTACCGGCATCCGGGAGGGCGCCGTGCTCACCCATGTCGGCGGCCGGCCGGTGGACCCGGTGACCGGCCCCTTCCCGCTCCTCGCGGGCGCGGGCGGCACCACCGTGGAGCTGACGTTCGTGCCCGCCGAGGGCGGGACCCGGCTCGCCCGGCGGGTCGCGGTCGTCCCGCTGCTGGACGAACGGCCGCTGCGCTACCAGGACTGGGTGGCCAAACGCCGCGAGGTGGTACGGGAGTTGAGCGGCGGGCGGTGCGGCTATCTGCACATCCCCGACATGGGCGGCTCGGGCTGGGCGCAGTTCAACCGCGACCTGCGGATGGAGGTGTCCCGGCCCGCGCTGATCGTGGACGTGCGGGGCAACGCGGGCGGCCACATCAGCGAGCTGGTCGTGGAGAAGCTGACCCGCACCATCCTGGGCTGGGACCTCACCCGCGACGCCCAGCCCGTCTCGTACGCCTCCAACGCGCCCAGGGGCCCGGTGGTGGCGCTCGCGGACGAGGCGACCTCCTCCGACGGCGACATGATCACGGCCGCGTTCAAGCTGCTGAAGCTGGGCCCGGTGGTCGGGCAGCGCACCTGGGGCGGGGTGGTCGGCATGACCGGCAGGCACCGGCTGGGCGACGGCACGGTGATCACCGTCCCGATGAACGCGGCCTGGTTCGACGCGTACGGCTGGGGCGTCGAGAACCACGGCGTCGCCCCCGACCTGGAGGCCCTGCGCACCCCGCTGGACTGGGCCGAGGGCAGGCACGCGCAGCTCGACGACGCGGTGGACCTGGCCCTGCACCTGCTGGAGCTGACCCCGCCCGCCACCCCGCCCGACTACTCCGCGACCCCGAACCGCTCCCGCCCCCCGCTGCCCCCGCGCGGGGGGAGGTGAGGGGGGACGGCCTATGCGGGGGGGGATGTGAGGGGGAGACGCCCGACGCGGGCCGCTCCCCGGCACCCCCAGGCGCCACCGGGCCTCCCTGACAATCCCAGACGCCACCGGGCTTCCCTGACACCTCCAGGCGCCCCCACGCGCCCCGCAGCACCCCAGGCCCCCGACTCCCCAGCCCTCGATCCCCCGCCCCCGCCCCCACGCACAGCGCGGGAGGCGCCCCTCGTCAGGGGCGCCTCCCGGCTCACCGCGGTGTCGTCAGGCGTCGGCGTCCCGGCCCGGTCGACGGTCACGCATCTCCCGCTCGGCGTCGTCCATGTGACGGCGGCCGCGCTCCTGCGCGTCCTGGCCCTGCTCCTGGCCCTGCCGGGCGCGCTGCTGCGCCTCGTCGCGGCCCTGGCCGAGCTTCTGCTCGGCGCGGTTCTGGAGCTCGTCGGCCTTCTGCTGGAACTGGTCCTTCATACCCATGTGGGTTCACTCCCGTAGTGAGGGGGGTCGTGGCCCTCGGTGGGGCCTCGACCAGATTCACACGGCCGCTCACCCCGCGCATCTCGACCGATCACGGTGCGTGACGCGCCTGTTCGTCGGCCGCGCCGCCCGCGCCGACGAGACCCACCCGCATCCCGTCGAGCCGCGGTCCGAACCGCCGCATCTCCCGCTGCCCGACCGTCCCGATGAGACCCGGCAGAGCGCCGCGCACCCCCTGCATCCCGCGCAGCCACCACTGCCCGTAGACGTGCGCGGAGCGCCGCTCGATGCCGTCCACCAGCCGGTCCACGGCGGGGCCCAGCGGATACGTCTTGTTCGACGGCCACGGCAGCCGCTGCCTCAACTCCCGCATCACCTCGTCCTGGTCGGCCCCGCGCACCATGTCGGTGTCGGTCCACGACAGGTAACCGACCCCGACCCGCACGCCCTTGTGGCCGACCTCGGCGCGCAGGCTGTGCGCGAACGCCTCCACGCCCGACTTGGAGGCGCAGTAGGCGGTCATCATCGGGGCGGGGGTGAGCGCGGCCAGCGAAGCGATCTGGAGCAAGTAGCCGCGGCTCTCCGCCAGTTGGGGCAGGAAGGCGCGGGCGGTGACGGCGGAGCCGATGAGGTTGACCTCGATCACCCGGCGCCAGGCGTCCGGATCGGAGTCGGCGAACGGGCCGCCGGTCGCCACCCCGGCGTTGGCGACCACCAGGTCGATCTTCCCGAACCGCTCCTTGACCTCCTGGGCCACCCGCGTCATCGCGGCGTGGTCGGTGACGTCGGCGTACCAGTGGCCGCCCTCGCCGTGCAGCCGCCCGGCGACCTCCTTGAGCGCCTCCGGCTCCAGGCCGACCAGCGCCACCGTCGCGCCGCGCGCCGACAGCTTGCGGGCGAGCAGCTCACCCACCCCGCGCGCCGCGCCGGTGACGACGGCCACCTGTCCTTCGAGACGGACCCTGCTCATGCGCCCTCCTTGATCGTCACGTCCGTGCCGCCCTGCGCCCCCGTGCCGTACCCGGCGACGAGTTCCCTGATCCGCCCGGAGACCACCTCGGGCGCCTCCATCGGGGTCATGTGCCCGACGCCGGTCAGTTCGGTGGAGCCCACGCAGTTCGGCAGCGCGGCCACCAGCGAGCGGGCGTGCACGGGCGGGGTGAGCCGGTCGGCGGTGCCCACGACGACCGCCGTCGGCACCAGCAACTCGCCCACCGCGTGGTCGAGTTCGAGCGTGTCGAGCACCTTCGACCAGGCGTGCCGCACCCGGGTCGGGCAGCCGTGCACGATCCGCGCGCACGCGTCGACCGTCCCAGGGGCGGCGCCGGGGCCCATCGTCCCGTAGCGCAGCACCCGCCGGGCCACCGGCGTGACCGGCCCGAGCGGGGCCCGGGAGCCGAGGACGCGCCGGGTCAGCCCGGTCCTGAGCGCCCCCGGCCCGAGCGGGACGACGGTCGACTCGGCCACCAGCCGGGAGGCGCCGGTGCTGCACAGCAGGGCGGCGGCCGCGTGCTCGCGGAACCGGGGGCGGGCGGCGGCGGCCAGGACGGTCATGCCGCCCATCGAGTGCCCGGCGACGACCGCCTTCTCGCCGGGCGCGAGGGTGGCCGCGAGGACGGCTTCCAGGTCGTCGGCGAGGGCGTCGGTGGAGCAGACGGCGCCGGCGGGGGTGCGCCCGTGGCCGCGCTGGTCGTAGGCGACGACGCGGTGGTCGGCGGCGAGGTCGCGGATCTGCGCCGCCCAGAAGGCCGTCGAGCAGGTCCAGCCGTGGGCGAGGACGACGGCGGGGGCGCCCTCGGGGCCGTGCGTCTCGACGTGCAGCCGGGTGCCGTCGGCGGAGACGGCGGTGAGCACGCGGGCCGGGACGGGCGGCGCGTAGGGACCGGTGGAGACCGGGACGGAGCGGCTCACGCGGACACCTCGCGCAGGTCGCCGGAGGCCGTCGCGGCGGGGGCGGCGGGCCGCAGCACCGCGTACTCGGCGAGGTCCACGCGCCGGGTCGCCCGCCGGAACTCGGTGGTGGTGCCCGGCCACACGGTGGTGTTGCGGCCGGCCGCGTCGAGGTACCAGCTCGTGCAGCCGCCGGTGTTCCACACCGTGCGCTCCATCCGCTGCTGCACCCGCCGGTTCCAGGCGCGCACGGCGCCGGGCCGGGCGTCGAGGGCCACCCGCCCGCCGAGGACGTCGAGTTGGCGTAGGTAGTCGGCGAGGTAGTTCAGCTGCGACTCGATCATGAGGATCATCGAGGAGTTGCCGAGGCCGGTGTTGGGCCCGATGACGGTCATCCAGTTCGGGAACCCGGCGGCGGTCGCCCCGCGCAGCGACTCCATCCCGCCGCTCCACGCCTGGGCGAGGCTCTGGCCCCCGGCGCCGAACACCCGCTCGGCGATGGGCATGTCGGTGACGTGGAAGCCGGTGCCGAAGACGATCGCGTCGACCTCGGCCTCGGTGCCGTCGGCACCGACGACCGTCGACCCGCGCACCTCGGCGAGCCCGGCGGCGACCACGTCCACGTGGGGGCGGGCGAGCGCCGGGTAGTAGGTGCTGGAGAGCAGGATGCGCTTGCAGCCGATCCGGTAGTCCGGGGTCAGCGTGGCGCGCAGCGCGGGGTCCTTGATGGCGCGGGCCATGTTGCGCCGGGCCAACTGCTCGACGAAGCCCAGCTCGTCGGGGTGCTTGGTGAACGCCTGGACCTGCAGCTCCCTGATGCCCCAGAGCACTCCGCGGCGCAGCCGCCCGGTGACCGGCAGCGCCCGGTGCAGGGCCCGCTCGGCGCCGGTGATGCGCCGGTCGACGCGGGGCATCACCCAGGGCGGGGTGCGCTGGAAGAGGGTGAGCCGGGAGACGTCGGGCGCGATGGCCGGGACGATCTGGATGGCGGAGGCGCCGGTGCCGACCACGGCGACGCGCTTGCCGCGCAGATCGAAGCCGTGGTTCCAGCGGGCCGAGTGGAAGACCTCGCCGGGGAAGGAGTCGAGCCCGGGGATGTCGGGGACCTTGGGGTCGGAGAGCGGGCCGGTGGCGGAGACGACGAGGTCGGCGCTGTAGCGCCCGGCGGTGGTCTCGATGTCCCAGCGCAGCCGCTCGGCGTCCCAGGCCATGCGGAGCACCTCGGTGTCCAGGCGCAGGTGCGGGCGGAGCCCGAAGAGGTCGGTGACGTGCTCCAGGTAGGCGCGGATGTGCTCCTGCCCGGAGAAGGTGCGCGGCCAGTCGGGGTGCGGCGCGAAGGAGAACGAGTAGAGGTGCGAGGGGACGTCGCAGGCGCACCCCGGGTAGGTGTTGTCGCGCCAGGTGCCGCCGACGCTGCCCGCCCGTTCGAGGACGACGAAGTCGGTGACGCCCTCGCGCCGCAGCCGTACGGCGGCGCCGAGCCCGCCGAACCCCGATCCGATGACGGCCACCCGGACATGTTCGGTGCCGCGTCGTTCTTCCCGCTCCTGCTGGGCCATCCCGAAGCCTCCACGCATCGCCGCTCGGACTCTGCCAGTGAACACTGGCGCAATGGGAGCGTAGAACAGCTCCCTACCGATGGGTAGGGGGCGGGAGAAGGAAAGTTACCGACGGTACAACGTAGGGTGCCGACGTGGCAGCAGACGACGGAGGACGACGCGAGTACCGCATGGAGGAGCTGGCGAGCCTGGCCGGCATCACGGTGCGCACCCTGCGCTTCTACCGCGAACGCAAACTGATCCCGCCGCCCCGCCGCGAGGGCCGCATCGCCTGGTACGACGACCACCACCTGGCCCGCCTGCGCACCATCTCGGCGCTCCTGGACCGCGGCCACACCCTCAACGGCATCGCCGAACTCGCCGACGCCCTCGACCACGGGCGGGACGTGGCCGACCTGATCGGCGTCGACTCCCCCACCGAGGAGGAGCCGGTCCGCCTCACCCCCGAGGAGCTCGCCGCCCGCTTCGAGGGCGAGGTCACCCCGGAGAACCTGGCCGCCGCGATGGACCTCGGCTACCTCGGCACCGACGGCGACGAGATCGTGCACATCAGCAGACGGCTGCTGGACGTCTCCTCCGCGCTGGTCCGCGAGGGCATCCCGCTGGCGGAGGTGCTCGCGGCGGGCGCCGAGGTCCGCCGCCACACGGAGTCCCTGGCCGACCTGTTCACCACGCTGATCCTGCGTCACGCGGCCCGGGAGGACCTCCAGCGCCTGCGCCCGCTGGCCCGCAGCGTGGTGGAGGCGGAGCTGAGCCTCGCCCTGGACCGCGAGACCCGCAGACGCGGCTGACGGCCCCCGCCCGGCACCGGGCCCGTCAGCGCTCGTAGACGACGGTCACCGGCGCGTGGTCGGACCAGCGCTCGGCGTGGGTGGCCGCGCGCTCCACGACCGCCTTGACGGCCCGCGCGGCGAGGCCGGGGGTGGCGATCTGGTAGTCGATGCGCCAGCCGGTGTCGTTGTCGAAGGCCCGCCCCCGGTACGACCACCAGGAGTAGGGCCCCTCCCCCTCGGGCTGAAGCGCCCGGACGACGTCGACGTAGCCGCCGTCCTGCGGGTCGAGGACCTGGCCGAGCCACTCCCGCTCCTGCGGCAGGAAGCCGGAGTTCTTCACGTTGCCGCGCCAGTTCTTGAGGTCGGCCTGCTGGTGGGCGATGTTCCAGTCGCCGCAGACGACCACCTCGCGCCCGTCGGCCGCGGACCGCTCCCGCAGCCCCTTCAGATAGGCGTGGAACTCGCCCATGAAGCGCACCTTCTCGTCCTGCCGCTCGGTGCCGACCTCACCGGAGGGCAGGTAGAGAGAGGCGACGGTGACCCCGGGCAGGTCGGCCTCGACGTACCGCCCGCTGGTGTCGAACTCCTGCGACCCGAACCCGATCCGCACCCGGTCGGGCTCCCTGCGGGTGTACAGGGAGACACCCGCGCGCCCCTTCGCCCCGGCCGGGGCGTGCACCACGTGCCACCCCTCGGGCTCCCGCACCCCGGCGGGGAGCTGCCCCGGTTCGGCCCGCACCTCCTGGAGGCAGAGCACGTCCGCGGGGGTCTCGGCGAGCCACTCCACGAAGCCCTTCTTCGCGGCGGCCCGCAGTCCGTTCACATTCACCGTGGTCACAGTCAGCACCCCGGCACGATACCGGCACACTGGACGAACCACGTGTCCACCTCTCCGCATAGAAGTACGATGTCCAGCATGAATATACGTCCGGTGCCGTTCGACCACCCCGACGCGGTGAAGCTCAACGACGAGGTCCAGGCCGAGTACCACGTCCGCTACGGCGACGGCGGCGACGCCACGGTCCTCGCCGCGGACGACTTCACACCCCCGAACGGCGTCTACCTCATCGTCTACGACCCCGCCGGCACCCCGGTGGCCACCGGCGGCTGGCGGGTCCAGGACGCCAACGGCGAGGGCAACCTCGACGGCGACGCCGAGCTGAAGCGCATGTACGTCAGCGCCGGGATGCGCGGCCGGGGCCTCGCCCGCCGCGTCCTGAGCGCCCTGGAGGACGACGCGCGCGCCGCCGGACGGCTGCGCATGGTCCTGGAGACCGGCACCAAGCAGCCGGAGGCGATCGCCCTGTACACGTCCAGCGGCTACGAGCCCTGCGAGAAGTTCGGCTACTACCGCCACCACGAGTCGAGCCGCTGCTTCGCGAAGCCGCTGACCCCCTGACCCGCCGTCACCCGCGCCGCCGGCGGTCGGCCCCGGACGGGGTCCGGGGCCGACCGCCGGGCACAACGCGAAGATCCCGCCCGATCGTGTGATCGGACGGGATCTTCCCAACTCCCCCGGATTACTCCGGAGAGTTGTTGCGGTGGACCTGAGGGGATTCGAACCCCTGGCCCCCTCGATGCGAACGAGGTGCGCTACCGGACTGCGCCACAGGCCCTTGCAACGAGTGAAACTCTAGCACCCCGTTCGGCGTGCTTGGAAATCCGTTCCGGCCCGCCCGCGACGGCAGCGCCACAGGTCGGACGGCCCGGCCCTACTCGTTGGCCGCGCGCGGCCGGTCGCCGTCCTCGTACTGGTCGAACAGCGGGGTGCGCCCGCGCTCCCGGGCCCGCCGCGCGGACGCCGCCCGGCGCTTGTCGCTGCGCCCGCCGCCCTCGGCCTTCTCCTCGGCCGGCGCCTGCGGCTCCTCGCCGGGCTCCTCCGCGTCGGCGTCCGCCTCCTGCTCGGGCGCGACGGCGCTGGAGCGCGCCGAGCTCCACGCGTCGGGCGCCCCGAGGTCGACGTCCGAGGTGGCCCGCGGCGCCACCGGGGCCGTCACATAGGTCGGCAGCGGCACCGGCACCGGGTCCCAGCTCTCGCCGCGCCCCGGCCTGCGCTGGCGCTCCCGCTGCTGGTCGACCCACTCGGCGTGATCGGTCTGCTCGACCAGCGCCCGCCGGTCGGCGGCCAGCGCCGAGAGCCCGGGATCGGTCTCCTGCTCTGGGGCGTCCTCCGGCTCGTCGACGTCCGCCTCGACGACGGCGCGACGGCGCGGCTGGCGCTGGCGGTCCCGCAGCCGCTGCGCGGCGGCCTCGGCCTGGCGGCGGTCCATCTGGTAGGCGAAGCGGCGGCGCTCCTGGGAGCGCAGGTGCGCGATGTACGTGCTGAGCAGCACGGCGGGCACCGCGGGCGCCCAGAGGAACGCGAGCCCGCCGACGGCGGCGACGACCGCGCCGAGGGTGAAGGCCAGGAAGAGGATCATGGTGGTCCGGCGGCGCCGGGCCAGCACCTTCACCCGGCGGGCGCGGGCCGCGGCGGCCTCGGCCGAGGGCGCGCGCCGTCCGTCGTGGGCCGGATGCGCGACCGGCTGGTCGGCCGGTGCCGCCGGTCCCGGTACGTCCTGCCCGGCACGCGCCGCCGCGGGTTCGGCGGCAGAAGCGGACGCCTGGCCCGGGACCGCCTCCGGCTCCCCGCCGTGCGCTGAACGCTCCCGGGGGGCGTGCGGGACATGCTCACGCGGGGCGTGCTCGCGCTGCGAGTGATCGCGCGCGGGGGGCGTGCGCCCCGCCGTCTGCGCGCGTCCCTCGCCGCGCGGCTCGCCGCGTGACCCGTCGCGCACGTCGGCGCGGACCCTGGGGGCCGCCGGGGGCATGGCGAAGGCCCGGACGTCCACCGCGTCGGTGGCGGCGTCCGGATCGGGCGCGTCGGGCTCCCCCTCGTCGGCGGAGCGCGCACGCAGGTCCTTGGCGTACCGGCGCTCCATCCCCGCCCGTCCGGACAGCAACCGGATGGCAGTGCTGAAGCGTTCCGTCGGACGGGCCTCGTTCAGCTCGTCCTGCCTACGGAGCCACATCGGCACCAAGTAGGCGGCCCAGGCCCCGACAATGACTGCGTAGATGAGGCCGCTGCTGCTCACGCCTCACACCGTAGAGGGGTTTGTATGACGCCATCCGCCAATTGAGCCGGTGTGTCGCACGATCTGGCTGATATTTCGAACTTTTTTTGTGACCGATGCGATCAGCAGCTCACCGAGAGGGCGAATTCAATGCCTCAGGGTGACCTTCGGCCGATAAATTTCGAACATCTATTCAATTAATGCGTCAGGCGGGATTGCCGGGGGTGTTCCGAGAGGTGTTCGGCGCCGAGTCCTGGGACGTCCGCCGGGAACGGGTCCGGTGCCAGCGGCTGAGCAGGCCGTCGGGGACCTCCTCCGCGGTGAGCGCGTACACCAGGTGGTCGCGCCAGGCGCCGTCGATGTGGAGATATCGGGGCCGCAGCCCCTCCTCCCGGAATCCGAGTTTCTCCACCACCCGGCGGCTGGGCCGGTTCTCGGGGCGAATGCAGACCTCGATGCGGTGCAGTCCGACGGTGCGGAAACAGTGGTCCACGACGAGCGCCACGGACGTCGGCATCACCCCGCGCCCGGCGACCGACTCGTCCACCCAGTAGCCGACGTGGCCCGAGCACATCGAGCCCCAGGTGATCCCGGCGACGGTCAACTGCCCGACCAGGCGCCCCTGGTACTCGATGACGAAGGGCAGCATCCGGCCCGCGTTCGCCTCCGAGCGCAGGTGCCTGACCATCTGGCGGTAGGTCGGCCGGTGCGCGATGGGCCCGCTGGGGGTGGGCGGCGGGATGGTCGCCTCCCAGGGGCGCAGCCAGTCGCGGTTGCGCCGGTTGACCTCGCGCCAGGGGCGCTGGTCGCGCAGCTTTATCGGCCGGAGGACGAGGTCGCCGTCCGCCAGCACGACCGGCCAGGAGGGGCTGTTCAGCTCGCACCCCCACGGGTGGCGCCGGGTCTCGGGTGGTCGCCGCC
The DNA here is from genome assembly GCF_900091845.1 of Streptomyces sp. SolWspMP-5a-2. Lineage (GTDB taxonomy): Bacteria > Actinomycetota > Actinomycetes > Streptomycetales > Streptomycetaceae > Streptomyces > Streptomyces doudnae. Next base: position 12,356 of record NZ_FMCI01000203.1, on the reverse strand, counting down.
GCGGAGCTGGTCCACGGCGTGCCGCAGCAGGGGCTCCAGGACGGCGAGGCCGTCGCGCACCCCGCCGGAGGAACCGGGCAGGTTGACGATGAGGGTGCGGCCCGCGACCCCGGCGAGGCCGCGGGAGAGGGCCGCGGTGGGCACCTTCTCCCGCCCGGCCGCCCGGATCGCCTCGGGGATGCCGGGCACCTCGTAGTCGATGACCCGGCGGGTCGCCTCGGGCGTGCGGTCGGTGGGCGAGACGCCGGTGCCGCCGGTGGTGACGACGACGTCGTACCCGGCGTGCGCTCCGGCGCGCAGCTCGGCCTCCACCGGGTCCCCGTCGGGGACCACCCGCGGCCCGTCGACGGTGAACCCGAGCCCTTCGAGCCCGGCGGCGACGAGCGGGCCGCCCGTGTCCTCGTAGACGCCCGCGGCGGCCCGGTTGGAGGCGGTCACGACCAGCGCGCGGTAGGGCGCGGCGCTCATGCCCTGCTCCAGGTCCCGGAGGCGCCGCCGGTCTTCTCCTCCACCCGCACGTCGGTGACGACGGCCGCCTTGTCGACCGCCTTGACCATGTCGACCACGGTGAGCGCGGCGACGGAGACCGCGGTGAGCGCCTCCATCTCGACGCCCGTGCGGTCGGTGGTCCTGACGGTGGCGACGATCTCCACGGCGTCGTCGGCGACCGAGAGGTCCACCGCCACGCCGGACACCGCCAGCGGGTGGCAGAGCGGGATCAGGTCGGGGGTGCGCTTGGCGCCCATGATGCCCGCGATGCGCGCGGTGGCGAGGGCGTCGCCCTTGGGGACGCCCTCCCCGCGCAGCAGTTCGATCACCCGGGGTGAGACGAGCACCCGGCCGCTGGCACGGGCGGTGCGCGCGGTCACGTCCTTCCCGGAGACGTCGACCATGCGGGCGGCGCCCGCTTCGTCGATGTGGGTCAGTCGGTCCTGCGTGCTCATGGCGTGTGGCGCTCCCGGTCCGGGCCTGTTGTGCGCGACACGGTACCGCCAACTCGGCGCGCGCACCGGACCAGGACCGGCCGACCGGCGCCGGGCGCGGGGCTCAGCCGAGCAGGACCACCTCGACCTCGGTGCCCGGCTCGACGGACTCCACGTCCTCGGGGACGACGATCAGCGCGTCGGCCTGCGCGAGGGCCGCGACCAGGTGCGATCCGGCGCCGCCGACGGGGCGCACCGAGCCGTCGGCGACGGTGCCGCGCAGGAACTGCCTGCGCCCCTTGGGGGAGGTGAGCGCCGTGTCGGTGACGAGGGTGGCCTGGATCCTCGGCCGGTGGACGTCGTCGAGCCCCATCAGGGTGCGGATCGCGGGGCGCACGAACAGCTCGAAGGAGACGTAGGAGGAGACGGGGTTGCCGGGCAGGGCGAGCAGCGGGGTGTGGTCGGGGCCGACGGAGCCGAAGCCCTGCGGCTTGCCCGGCTGCATGGCGAGCTTGCGGAACTCCACGCCCCCGCCGGGTTCGTCCTCGTCGCCGACGTGCGCCAGCGCCTCCTTGACGACGTCGTAGGCGCCGACGCTGACCCCACCGGTCGTCACCATGAGGTCGGCGCGCACGAGTTGGTCCTCGATGGTGGAGCGGAGCGTCTCGGCGTCGTCGGGGACGGCGCCGACGCGGTAGGCGATGGCGCCCGCGTCCCGGGCGCAGGCGGTGAGGGCGAAGCTGTTGGAGTCGTAGATCTGGCCGTCGGCGAGCGCCTCGTCGGGCTGGACGAGTTCGCTGCCGGTGGACAGCACGACCACGCGCGGGCGCGGGCGCACCCGGACGGTGCCGCGGCCGATCGCGGCGAGCAGGGCGATCTGCGGCGGGCCGAGGACGGTCCCGGCGTCCAGGGCGCGGTCGCCCGCGCGGACGTCGCTGCCCTCGGCGCGGACGTGCGCGCGTGCCGCGGCCGCGCGGTGCACCTGCACCTGTCCCCCGGCGGCCTCGGGGGCGAGGCTGTGGGCGGGCATCCTGGTGACCGGCCCGCCGCCGAGCCCTCCGTCGGTCCACTCCACGGGGACGACGGCCTCGGCGCCGGGCGGCAGCGGGGCGCCGGTCATGATGCGGGCGGCCTGTCCCGGGCCGACCCGCAGGGATCCGGGACCGCCGGCCGCGATGTCCCCGACGACCTCCAGGACGGCCGGGAACTCCTCGCTCGCGCCCGCCACGTCCGCGACCCGTACCGCGTACCCGTCCATCGAGCTGTTGTCGAACGGGGGCAGGGAGACCGCCACCGTGACGTCCTCGACGAGGACGCAGCCCTGGGCGTCGAGGAGGTTCAGCTCGATGGGGTCGAGGGGGCGCACCGTGGCGAGGATGTCCTCCAGGTGCTCCTCCACCGACCACAGGTGCTCCGGATCGGCGGGGCGGGGCGCGGCGTTGCTCAACTCGCTACATCTCCTCGGCTACGTACGTGCGGAGCCAGGTCCGGAAGTCCGGTCCCAGGTCTTCACGTTCGCACGCGAGTCTGACAATGGCACGCAGATAGTCGCCGCGGTCGCCGGTGTCATAGCGGCGGCCGGTGAAGACGACGCCGTGCACGGGGCCGCCGGCCTTCTCGTCCTGGGCGAGCTGCTGGAGGGCGTCGGTGAGCTGGATCTCGCCGCCGCGGCCGGGCTCGGTGGTGCGCAGGATGCCGAAGACGTGCGGGTCGAGGACGTAGCGGCCGATGACGGCGTAGTTCGAGGGGGCGTCGGCGGGTTCGGGCTTCTCGACCATCCCGGTCACCTTGACGACGTCGCCCTCCCCGGTGGCCTCGACGGCGGCGCAGCCGTAGAGGTGGATCTGCTCGGGCGCGACCTCCATGAGGGCGATGACGCTGCCGCCGTGCCGCTCCTGGACCTCGACCATGCGGGCGAGCAGCGGGTCGCGGGGGTCGATCAGGTCGTCGCCGAGGAGCACGGCGAAGGGTTCGTCGCCGACGTGCGGGGCGGCGCACAGGACGGCGTGGCCCAGTCCCCTGGGGTCGCCCTGGCGCACGTAGTGCATGGTGGCGAGGTCGCTGGACTCCTGGACCTTGGCGAGCCTGCTCGCGTCGCCCTTCTTCTGGAGGGCCGACTCCAGCTCGTAGTTGCGGTCGAAGTGGTCCTCCAGGGGCCGCTTGTTGCGTCCCGTGATCATCAGGACGTCGTCGAGCCCCGCGGACACGGCCTCCTCGACCACGTACTGGATCGCGGGCTTGTCGACGACCGGCAGCATCTCCTTGGGCGTGGCCTTGGTGGCCGGCAGGAACCGGGTGCCGAGACCGGCCGCGGGGATGACGGCCTTGGTGATCCTGGGGTGGGACTGAGTCATGTCCGCAACCATATCCGGTGCCTTGGGAGGGAATCTGAGGCTCCGGTTATTTTGCTCTCATATGAGCACAGTCGGGAGGAAGCGGTGAGAACGGTGTCCGACCTGGGTCCGGGGGACGAGCCTGACAAGCGATTGTTGCGGCGAGGACTCCTCGCGGTGAGAAGCAGGTTGACGGCCGATGACGTGCGTGCGGCGGCGACCGCGCTGGCCGGGCACGCGCTCGCGCTGCCCGAGCTGGCCGGGGCGCGCACGGTCGCCGCGTACGTGTCGGTGGGGAGTGAGCCTGGCACCCTCACGCTCCTGGACGCGCTGTGCGCGCGGGGCGTGCGGGTCCTGCTGCCCGCGCTGCTGCCGGACGACGACCTGGACTGGGGCCTGTACACGGGCGAGGGCTCCCTGGCCCGGGTGCGTCACGGCGGCCGGATGACGCTGTTCGAGCCCGCGGGCGAGCGGCTCGGCCCGGAGGCGGTCACCGGGGCGGACGTGGTGCTGCTGCCGGGGCTCGCGGTCGACGGCCGCGGGATGCGCCTGGGGCGCGGCGGCGGCTCCTACGACCGCGTCCTGGCCCGTCTGGAGCGCGCGGGCGCCCGTCCGGCCCTGATGGTGCTGCTGTACGGCGCCGAGGTCGTGGAGCGCGTCCCCGCGGAGGCCCACGACCGGCCCGTGCAGGCGGTGGTGACCCCGGAGGGGGTCCGGAGGTTCCCGCCGCGCCCCTGAGACGCCCAGAGGGCCCTCCACGCGCGCGTGGAGGGCCCTCTGGGGTGCCCGTGCGGTGCCGTGCCGCGTCAGGGCTTGAGCACCAGGGTGTCGCTGGTGCTCCTGTCGACGGCCGGGCCGGTGAACGACCACGGCAGCAGCTCGCCGTCGGCCCACTTGTCGGTCTGGTCGGTGTAGTGCGCGCTGTAGGCGTGCCCTGAGGCGCCGGTGAGGTTGATCCACTTCGACTTGTCGAGGTCGCCGAGGTTGACGACCATCCGCATCGACGGCACCCACACCACCCCGTAGCCCCCGGCCGCGTTCCAGCCGGTGGCGTTGACGGTGGCCTCGCCGCCGCTGAGCTTCCAGGGACCGCGGTTGAGGACGTACTTGAGGAAGCCGGGACCCGCGGTGCCGAGGGTCTGGTTCTTCAGGAACAGCCGGTGCAGCCGCCCCCAGCTCCAGGAGTCGATGTCCTTGCCGAGCTTGGCGGTCAGCTCCCAGCGGGCGTCGGTCATGGCGCGCGCGAACAGCTCGTCACGGTTGTCGGCCTTGGGCCGGGTGCCGGACGCCGGGGTCTTCCACCAGTCGCTGTCCTCGTCGTCCATGAGGGTGCGCACCACCTCGAACCAGCGGTCGCCGCCGTCCGGCTGGGCCTGGTCGGCGTCGCGCTGGCCGCACTCGCGGACCTTCTCGGTGGGGTCGACGGGCCCGGTCGTGTTGACCGGGTCGACCCACAGGCACTGGCCCTTGACCCGCAGCTCCTTGGGCAGCTTGTTGCCGAAGGCGAGCTTGACGATGTTGCGCCAGACCGAGTTGAAGTAGGCGGCGGCGGCCGAGTCGGCGTCCTGGGTGTAGTCCCAGCCCTCCAGCAGCTCCTGCGCCTGCCGGACGTCCTTGTCCTTGACGTCGAGCTTCAGCAGCTTGGGCACGAGCAGCTTGGCGATCTCGCTGCTGTTGTCGAGCTGCATCTGGCGCATGTCGTCGGTGGAGATCTTGCCGTCGCCCTTGATCTTGGACTCGATCAGGTCGGTGATCCGCTGGCTGCGGGTGCCGTAGCCCCAGTCCGTGGTGAGCGTGTACGGGTAGTCCTTGCCGACGACGGCCTGGTTGGCGGTGACGACGTAGCCGCGGGCCGGGTCGTACTCGAAGGGCAGCTCGTCCTGGTCGATGTACCCGGTCCAGCGGTACTTCGGGTCCCAGCCGGGCGCGGGCAGCGAACCGTCGTCGCCGTCCGCGCGGGTGGGGATCCTGCCGGGCAGCGTGTACCCGATGTGGCCCTTGGTGTCGGCGTAGATCAGGTTCTGCGAGGGGACGTCGAACAGGGCGGCGGCGCCGCGGAACTCGGCCCAGTCCGACGCCTTGTCCATGGCGAAGACGGCGTCCATGGAGGTGCCGGGGTCGAGCGCGGTCCAGCGCAGCGCGATGCCGTAGCCGTCCCCGCGGTCGGGTGCGGCGGAGCCGACGGTGGCCTTCTTGCCGACCTTGACGAGTTCGCTGTCGCGGTCGGAGAGCAGGGGCCCGTTGTTCGTCTCGCGGACGACGATCTTCTTCGCCGTGCCCCCGGCCACCTCGATGGTCTCGTCGCGGGTGGTGAAGGGCCGCACCTTGCCGTCGTAGAGGTAGCCCTCGCCGCTGAACTTCTCCAGGTAGAGGTCGCTGACGTCGACCCCGGAGTTGGTCATGCCCCAGGCGATGTTCTTGTTGTGACCGATGATCACACCGGGCATCCCGGCAAACGTGTATCCGCTGACGTCGTACTGGCACGAGGCGGAGACGGACCGGCAGTGCAGGCCCATCTGGTACCAGACGGAGGGCAGCGACGCCGACAGGTGCGGGTCGTTGGCCAGCAGCGGCTTGCCGGTGATGGTGTGCTTGCCGGAGACGACCCAGGAGTTGGAGCCGATGCCCTGGCCGTTCACCCCGACGGCGGTGGGCAGGTTGTCCAGGACGTCGTAGAGGCCGGTGAGCTGGCTCTCCAGCGCCGAGGTCCCGGTGGACACCGCCGACCCCTGCGCGACCGCGCCGCCGGTGCCGGTGCCCGTACCCGTTCCGGTACCCGTGCCCGTTCCGGTGCCGGTACCCGTGCCGGAGGTGCCGGTTCCGGTGCCCGTGCCCGTGCCGGTGCCCGTGCCCACGGCGGTGTTGGTGGTGCCGCTCTGCTGGAACGTCTGGGTCAGTTCGTCGTACTGGCCCTCCTGGACGATCGCCTTGTTGCGGCTGTAGGGGTAGTCCGGGTAGAGGTCCTTGATCTGCTTCGGGCCCAGCCTGCTGGTCATCAGGGCCCGGTCGATCTCGTCCTGCATGTTGCCGCGCAGGTCCCACGCCATCGCCTTCAGCCACGCGACCGAGTCGATCGGCGTCCACTTCTGCGGCTTGTAGTCGTTGGTGAGCCCCAGGGCGGCGTACTCCAGCGAGATGTCCTCGCCGTCCTTGCCGCCGAGGTAGGCGTTGACCCCCTTGGCGTACGCCTGGAGGTTCTTCTTCGTGGCGGCCGACAGCTTGGTGTCGTACTCCTTCTGCGCCACCCGGTCCCAGCCCAGGGTGCGCAGGAACTCGTCGTTCTTGACCTGGCCCTTGCCGAACATCTCCGACAGGCGCCCGGAGGTCATGTGGCGGCGCACGTCCATCTCGTAGAACCGGTCCTGGGCCTGCACATAGCCCTGGGCCATGAACAGGTCGGCGTCCGAGGAGGCGTAGATCTGCGGGATGCCGTAGCCGTCCCGCTTGACGTCGACGGGTCCTGACAGACCGTCGAGCGTGAGGCTGCCCTTCGTCTGCGGGAACGACGCGCGGACGGTGCTGACGGACCAGTACCCCCCGTACGCGACGCCTCCGACGATGGCCAGCACCAGGACGAGGACGAACAGACGACCCTTGCGCCCCTTCTTCCTGCCGGACTTGCCGGGCTGCTGACCCGTTGAGGCGGTGGTGTTGGGGGGCATCGCTGTCCTTGCTGTCCTAACGCGAGCGGCAGGCGGGCTGAGCTTATGACCGAGCAATGGAGCAACCATAGGCGCAGGGCCCGACCCGCCTTGACGCGGAGTGGGGTACTGGCGCGGAAGGATGTTCGATCCTGCACCCATGAGCGTCAAGGAATCGTCAAGAGTTAGGTAAGGTAACGAAGTACTTGGGTGCGGAGCCGTACGGCGTCGTGTCCTGTGTACGAGAGCTCCCGCGCGGGCCGTGCGGGAGCCAGGGAAGGGAAACGGCCGCTGACTGTCCACCACCTCAACCAGATCCTGCTCGTCTGCTCGCTCGTCCTGCTCGTGGCCGTGGCCGCGGTCCGGATCTCCTCGCGCAGCGGGCTCCCCAGCCTGCTCGTGTACCTGGGGATCGGTATCGCCATGGGCCAGGACGGCGTCGGCATCCACTTCAGCAACGCCGAACTGACCCAGGTCATCGGGTACGCGGCCCTGGTCGTGATCCTCGCCGAGGGCGGCCTCGGCACGAAGTGGAAGGAGATCAAGCCGGCCCTCCCGGCCGCCTCCGCACTGGCACTGGTCGGGGTCGCGGTCAGCGTCGGGATCACCGCGTCGGCAGCGCACTACCTGGTCGGGCTCGAATGGCGCCAGGCGCTGATCATCGGCGCGGTCGTCTCCTCGACGGACGCCGCGGCCGTCTTCTCCGTGCTGCGCCGCATCCCGCTGCCGTCCCGGGTGACGGGCATCCTGGAGGCCGAGTCCGGCTTCAACGACGCCCCCGTCGTCATCCTGGTGGTCGCCTTCTCCACCGCGGGCCCGGTCGAGCACTGGTACGTCCTGATCGGCGAGATAGCACTGGAGCTGGCCATCGGCGCGGCCATCGGCCTCGCGGTCGGCCTGCTCGGCTCCTGGGGACTGCGGCACGTGGCGCTGCCCGCCTCCGGCCTCTACCCGATCGCCGTCATGGCCATCGCCGTCACCGCGTACGCGGCGGGCGCCCTCGCCCACGGCAGCGGCTTCCTCGGCGTCTACCTGGCCTCGATGGTGATGGGCAACGCCAAACTCCCGCACTGGCCCGCCACCCGCGGCTTCGCCGAAGGGCTCGGCTGGATCGCCCAGATCGGCATGTTCGTCCTGCTCGGCCTGCTGGTCACCCCGCACGAACTCGGCGACGACGTGGTGCCCGCCCTCGTCATCGGCCTGGCCCTCACCATGGTCGCGCGCCCCCTCAGCGTGCTCGTCTGCCTGCGGCCCCTGCGGGTGCCCTGGCAGGAACAGGCCCTCATGTCCTGGGCCGGACTGCGCGGCGCGGTGCCGATCATCCTGGCGACCATCCCGATGGTCCAGGGCGTCGACGGCAGCCGCCGCATCTTCAACATCGTCTTCATCCTGGTCGTCGTCTACACCCTGGTGCAGGGCCCGACGCTGCCGTGGCTGGCCCGCACCCTGCGGCTCGGCGGCGACGCGGAGGCCGCCGACCTCGGGGTGGAGTCGGCGCCATTGGAGCGGCTGCGCGGGCACCTGCTGTCGGTCACCATCCCGGACGGCTCCAGGATGCACGGCGTCGAGGTCGCCGAACTGCGGCTGCCGCCCGGCGCGGGCGTCACCCTCGTCGTGCGCGACGGCACGTCCTTCGTCCCGCTGCCCACGACCGTGCTGCGCCACGGCGACGAACTCCTGGTCGTCGCCACCGACCCGGTCAGGGACGCCGCGGAACGCCGCCTGCGCGCGGTCGGCCACGGCGGCAAGCTGGCGGGCTGGCTGGGGACGGACGGGGCGAACGCGGACCGCTGACGCCCTCAGCGCCCAGGGGGCGGAGGCGGCCTGGGGGGGGAGGCGGCCTGGGGGCGGAGGCGGGCTCGGGGAGCCGGGGAGCCGGGGAACCGGGGAGCCGGGGAGCCGGGGACGGGCCGGGCGGCCTGGGGACGGGCTCGGGGGCCGGGAGGGGGTTGCGGGCCGGCGACCTCGGCGCCGATGACAGGTGAACGCGCCCGTGGTGCTCGTTTTCACAGGCGCACCGGGCCCCGCCCCCTGTAGGATCAAGGCGCATCTTGATCGAACCAACTCTGCCTGACGCAGAGCTGGCGCGACCGTATGGCGGCCGGGACGACCTTCTTGGGTGGATGCCGGCATCTACCGCAGTTCCGCGCAAGAGGACAGCTCTCGGCGCCCCCCGCACGGGCGCGCTACCAGGTGGCAGAAAGGCACGGGCCGTGGCATCCACGGTCTCCACCGAGCCGTCGAAGGACACGCCGGCTCCCACCCGCCCGGGATACGGGCAACTGCTGCGCACCCGCGGCGCCTGGACGTTCCTGCTGCCCGGCTTCGCCGCGCGCCAGCCGTTCGCGATGCTCACCCTCTCCATCGTGCTGCTGGTCCAGCACACCACCGGCTCGTACGGGGTGGCGGGCGCCGCCGCGGCCGTCACCGGCGTCTCCATGGCCGTCTTCGCGCCCTGGAGCGGCCGTCTCACCGACCGGTACGGGCAGCGCGCGGTCCTCGTCCCCGGTGTGCTCCTGCACACCGCCTCCGGCCTGACGCTGACGGCGCTCGCGCTCGGCGACGCGCCCCTGTGGGCACTGTTCGCGGCCGCCGTGCCCACCGGCGCCTCGGTGCCGCAGGTCGGCCCCATGGTGCGCGCCCGCTGGGGCGTGAAGCTCCAGGGCTCGCCCCTGATGAGCACCGCCGCGGCCTTCGAGTCCGTCACGGACGAGCTGACCTTCGTCCTCGGCCCGCTGCTCGCCACCGCCCTGTGCACCGGCGTCGACCCGGCCGCGGGACTGGTGACGGAGGCCGCGCTGACCCTCGTCGGCGGTCTGCTGTTCGCCGCGAGCAGGCGCACCCAGCCCGCCGTCGCCCCCGCCGGGCACGCACGCGTGGCGCACGCCTCCGCGCTGGGCATCCCCGGCGTGCGCGTGCTGATCGTGACCTTCCTGGGCATCGGTTCCGTCTTCGGCGGCATGCAGGTGTCGCTGGCCGCGTTCACCGAGTCGATCGGCGAGCCCGGCCTGAACGGCGTCCTGTACGGCACGTTCGCCGCCGGAAACATGATCTCCGGCGTCGTCTGCGGCGCCATCGCCTGGCGGACGGCCCCGCGCACCCGCCTGCTCGTCGGCTACGGCGCGCTGGCGCTGGCCGCCTCCGGGCTGTGGACGGCGCACTCCGTGCCCCTCCTCGCGGGCCTCGGCCTGCTCGTCGGCATGTGCATCGCGCCCGCCCTGATCACCGGGTACACGCTGGTCGAGGGGCTGGTCCCGGCCGGTGCCCGGACCGAGGCGTTCACCTGGCTCACCGGCGCGGTCGCGCTCGGCCAGGCGGCGGCGGTCACGGTCGCGGGGCAACTGGAGGACCGCTTCTGGGGCGGCGCCGGATTCCTGGTCCCGATGGGCGGCACGGTGCTGGCGTTCCTGGTCCTCCTGGCCCTGCGATCGCGCCTGGTCACGCACGCCGGAGGCACCACCGTCGCGCGTGGCGTCGGTCACCGCGTGCCGGTGGCGGTGGACTGATCCTCTGGAATACGTCACTATGGACCGTCGTTAGCACTCACTGAGTGAGAGTGCCAGGAGGAAGACAGTGCCGACCTACCAGTACCAGTGCACCGAGTGCGGCGAGGGCCTCGAGGCGGTGCAGAAGTTCACCGATGACGCCCTCACCGAGTGCCCCGCCTGCCATGGCCGCCTGAAGAAGGTGTTCTCGGCGGTCGGCATCGTCTTCAAGGGCTCCGGCTTCTACCGCAACGACAGCCGCGGCTCCTCGTCGAGCAGCGCGCCGTCGACGAGCAAGTCCTCGACGCCGTCGTCCTCGACGTCCTCGGCCTCTTCCTCGTCGTCGAGCCCGTCGACCTCCTCGTCGTCCTCGGACACGAAGTCGTCGAGCGGCGGCTCGTCGTCCAGCAGCACGTCGGCGGCCTAGCCAGCCTCAGCACACCCGCGGGACCCTGCCGTCACGGGACGGCGGGGTCCTCGGCGTTCTCCGGGGCCATCGGAGGGGGCGGGACCGGGGTTCTCGGGCAGAGGGTTCCCGGGGTAGGGGGTTCCCGGGGCCGGGGCTCCCGGGCAGAGGTTTCCGGGGTAAGGGATGCCCGGGGGTAGGGGGTGCCCGGAGCCGGGGTTCCCGCGGGTAGGGGGTGCCCGGGGTGCGGACGGGTCCCGATACTGTGCCGACCATGGCGAACGCAGAGATCGGTGTCATCGGCGGCTCGGGCTTCTACTCGTTCCTCGACGACGTGACCGAGGTCCAGATCGACACCCCGTACGGCCCGCCCAGCGACTCCCTCTTCCTCGGCGAGATCGCCGGCCGGAGCGTAGCCTTCCTGCCCCGGCACGGCCGCGGCCACCATCTGCCGCCGCACCGGATCAACTACCGGGCCAACCTCTGGGCGCTGCGCTCGGTCGGGGTGCGCCAGGTCCTCGGCCCGTGCGCGGTCGGCGGTCTGCGGCCCGAGCACGGACCGGGGACGCTGCTGGTGCCGGACCAGCTCGTCGACCGTACGAAGTCCCGGGCGGGCAGCTACTTCGACGGGCTGCCGCTGCCGGACGGCACCGTCCCGAACGTCGTGCACGTCTCCCTGGCCGACCCGTACTGCCCGACCGGGCGGGCCACCGTCCTCAAGGCGGCGCACGGCCGCGCGTGGGAGCCGGTGGACGGCGGCACGCTCGTCGTGATCGAGGGGCCGCGCTTCTCGACCCGCGCGGAATCGCTCTGGCACCAGGCGCAGGGCTGGTCGGTGGTGGGCATGACCGGGCACCCCGAGGCCGCGCTCGCCCGTGAACTGGAGCTGTGCTACGCCTCGTTGACCCTGGTCACCGACCTGGACGCGGGCGCGGAGACCGGCGAGGGCGTCTCCCACGACGAGGTCCTCCAGGTCTTCGCGGCGAACGTCGACCGGATGCGGGGCGTGCTGTTCGACGCGGTGGCCGCGCTCCCGGCCACGGCGGACCGGGAGTGCCTGTGCGCGAACGCGCTGGGCGGCATGGACCCGGGGTTCGCACTGCCGTAGGCGTGGGCGGGGCTCAGGACCAGGGGTTCGCACTGCCGTAGATGTGGGTGGGGCTCGGGACTCGGGGTTCGCACTGCCGTGGGTTTGGGCGGGGCTCAGGACTCAGGGTTCGCACTGCCGAGGGTGTGGGCGGGAGTCGGGGGCCGGGGGCTCGGGGCTTCTGGCTCGGTGGGGGCGGAACGGCACGTTCGGGTGGGCGGGTTTTCCACAGTCCGCTCGTCGTCCACCGGCCCCGGCGGGGATCGCCGCGAGGGCCCACTCTGGGCGGGCAGAGCCGATTCCCGTCCCAGGTGGTGACCTCTCGTGCCGTTCGCTCCCTTCCCGCCCCCTCCCCCGCTCGTCCCCGCCCCGTGCGAGGTGCCGCGCTTCGACCCCGTGCGGGTGCGCGGCGCCCGGTACCGCCTGGACAGGCTCGTCCGGCACCGGCGCCGGGCCGTCGCCGCCGGTCTCGCCGTGACCG